>CAZJRS010000001.1:0-54238 GCA_964548585.1 uncultured Methanocella sp.
TTTCACATAGATCTTCTGTTCCTCGACCTTAGTCTCGTAAACCGGCAGTCGAATCTCCCCAGCCGTAACGAACTCGCCGGTCCTGAGATCAAACGTCCACTCGTGACACGGACATCTTACCGTCAAGCCCCACAAAGACCCTCTCGAAAGAGTACAGCCCAGGTGAGGGCATTTGTTAGAGACCGCGTAGATGTTCCCCTCGTTTTTTACGAGGAGTACTGGTATGCCGTAGGGATATGCCACAGTCATCATATTTTCAGGCAACTGGCCCTCGTCCATCAAGTAAGTCCACAAAGGATGTGATCCGATAATAAGGCCTCCGGAATCTGTTCTGGCCAGATTTTATATGATGCCGGCAGATTTATAATAATATCCTGTTTTAAACCGTGGGATCACTACTGTAAAATGCTTTTACTGCCGGACATGTAACTGAAAACCATGGGCTGTCTAGTACTCGATCAACACATTGAGGTCTCCTTTTTTCTTTGAGACATTGACCAGTGTCTCATTTTCAATACGCCTGAAATACAGGTCTGTCAAGGTATTGCCTACTTTGATGTTATTGAACTGCACCTTATCCAGCCATGAAGGCAGATGCGGCTTTTTTAGCGTCAGCCGGTTATTCAGTGCATCTGGGGATAATCCCAGACAGGCGGTGAACATCAAAGGTATGGCTCCCGAGGACCAGGCCTGGGGGCTGCATGCGACAGGATATTTGACAGGTATGCTGTATTTGGACCGGGGAAAGCCGGCAAAACATTCGGGCAACCGGTAGTTGGGAAACATCCTTGCCGCTTCATACATACCGGTGAAAACGACAGACAGCTCGTTGACAAAACCAAATTTTCGCAAGCCCGAGGTGATGATCGAATTGTCGTGGGGCCAGATTGTGCCATTATGGTATCCCAGCGGATTGTACCTGCGCTCATGCGCAGACAGAGTCCGTATTCCCCATTCAGTGAACATATCTTCCTTGAATAGCCTGTCGACCAGAAATTTTGCATATTTTTGATCGATGATACCAGTCCAGAGGCATTGACCAGGGTTCGATGAGATCACGTCGCATTTGCCGTCTGCATCCAGAGCCTGGGCAAAAAACTTTTGATCGTCCATCCAAAACCGGTGGTTGAACCGCTCTTTTAGATCTTCAGCTTCGTTGTGAAGCCTGACTGCATCTGAAGGTCGACCAAGCAGGTTAAAGAGCGGCGCCATGCGTTGTTTAGCCATGTAGACATAGCCTTGCACTTCGGCCAGTGCAATCGGCTTTTTTGCGAGAGTACCGTCCGCATGGCTGATCGAGTCGAAAGAATCCTTCCAGCCCTGATTGTACAGCCCTGAACCGGATTTCACAGCGTAAGAGGAGAAACCTCTTCCGCCGATATCTGAATAGTCATCAATCCAGTTAAGGGCCGCATCTACATTTTTTTCGAGGTGACTGAGCAGGCTTATGTCACCCGTCCAGTCGATGTACTCGGCTAACAGTATCAGAAATAGGGGAGTCGAGTCGACGGACCCGTAGTACGGTGTCTGGGGAATCAGGCCCAGGTTGGCCATTTCCCCAACTCTTAGCTCATGAAGCATTTTCCCCGGCTCTTCATCCCGCCAGTCGTCGGAACCACTGCCCTGGTACTGGGCGTTTAATAGTAGAGTATCTCGCGCGACTTCGCTATCAAAAGGAAGTAGTTGTATCGCGGAGATCATGCTGTCCCTCCCGAACAACGCATCGTACCACGGCACTCCTGCAGAGTGGTACGTGTGGCCATGAAGGTCCATTCGCATTAAATTAAGGTCTGCCAGCGAGCGTTCCATAATGCTGTTAAAGATATTGTTACTGGTCGGAATGTTATTGCAGCATTCACCTGCGGCTACATAGGACCGGAGAATTTTATTCATCCACTGCCGGACGTCTACCTGAACCCGCTCAACGGGCTGACCGGGCTGGAAATCCTCGGCGAAAATTTGCACCTTAACAACCCGGGTATCGTGCGGTTTTAGGCTTAATTTAAATGTGCATTTGTTAGCTTCGACAAAAGTAGGTGCCGGGTCAAACTCTACGATCGTATTCCTCAGGTGCCCGTCACGTCCCTGGTAGGCTAAGTATAGTTTTCCTTGGTCGTATTTTCCAGGTAACAGTTCTCCGTCAGCCGGATCGGTAATGCCCCTGATCGTGAAGATATCATTAAAGTCTGCGTCAAATTCTATGGTCAGGTTCAAGGTCACGCTGGACGGGTTGAAGTTATCGACAGTGATGTGTTCTAGGATGCAGCCCGGTATGACTGTATTCCGGCTGATGAGGATTGTTTCTTTTTCGATAGTATCGCCTTTGCAATCCCTGAACTCGGGATTTGTGATGACGACCAGCGACTGGTATCCGCTTTCGTCGTTGGAAAGGATCTGGGTAGGGGACATATCCATGATCTTTAAAAGATAGCCGCTTAAAAACCTGCAATCGTTAAAATACAATCCGTAGCCCGAATTATCGTCAATAGGCACATCCCCGTTTGCAAGCGTGACGAAAGTCAGGTTATTTTGGCGGATAACCAGCTCGTTTGTGATAGTATTTGACTGGGTATGCCTTTTGTATTTATCCGCCTTCGGTCGAGATTTTTCCTCACGAGTACTCTCCAACATAGCGATCACCTTACAGAGACTGGTTATCTATATAGCCATACAGAGGAAACGCCCATTTGTCACACCCCTATCCGGCCTCCTGAAGATTCTGCCGGCTACGCCGAAAACACTGATCTGTCTGGCCATTAGCTAGCTTTAATATAATTTATTATATTATTTCAATGACATCATATCTGAAAAGCTGTAAATAAATCATGTGATTAGTTGCCCCATAAAAACGAAGAAATATCCGTGCACTGAATCAACCCGCTGTTTGATATCGCCGGGAACAGGCACTATTAACATGCCACCTAATACTTTCATTTTGCTCTATCTCATGACATATATCCATCAATACGCAATTTAGTCTTTGTCCCCCATGTGCTAAAACGGGGATTGGAGATCTGGTAAAATGGAAGACACATCATTTAAGGTCCTTTTAAACATGAAGGATATTCTGATCAGAATGGGCATTAATGTGCCAACGGAAGAGATCGAAGCAGATCTGAAAAACATCCGAGATTGTGACGAACGTGGTATCAGCCCGGGCATGTACGAGCTAGTCAGCCGATACCTGGCAAAATACGGGACAGACAGATACGACTTCCCGAACGAAAAATCAGATATAATCGGCACTCTGAGCGCGATCAGATCCTGCATATCAGCAGGCTGCTTCTGCCTCGGAGAAGGGTTGGCCAGTATAGAGTATACCGGAAGAGCTTCCAAGGCTCGCAACGGGGAATACATCGTCCTGATCAAGCCCGATAACAGCGTGATCGTTCACGGGCCGTCAGGTATCGTACCGGTGTGTTATATGGGTCGTGCCACAGAGATCAGGCCGTATGACAGCCATGGCAAAGTCGGCCTGATGATAACGGGTACGAACGAACGGCTTTCCATCGTTTTCGAGAAGATGATCTCATTTCAAGGGCTATTCACACCGCTGCCGGAGAAGCAGGTTGTGACAGATATTGAGCTCGATGACAACGAGAAAGCCCTTGAGCTTGAACTCAAAAAGTTGCGGGTGGAACTGGCCCACGAAGGCAGTATCAAGTACTTACCTTCGATCTTTGACAATAAGACACTATCCCTGCTGGTCAGAGCGAAGCCGAAAACCATCGACGAACTCAAAGAGGTCAAAGGTTTCCGGGAGAAGCGGATCGAAAAGTATGGGAGCCGGATCATCGCTGTGATCAATGCTCTTGAGGATTAGGGCTGTTTACGCCTGCCCTTTATCCTTCTGTTTTCCTGAACGGGAACATTCTGGCGGTTAGCCAAAGTCCAGTACGTATAGTTGATCAGCCCGGCAGTAAGCACGACGGAGCCAAAGGTCTTATCGGCCTGGCTTGTCTGAAAACCCGGAAGGCTGATGAACATGATCAAAAAGAATACGGCTGATCCGATCAGTAGGCTCAGCTTATTATTTTTTAGCCACCTGAGGATGGGCCTGGCAAGGTTCCCGGTGATTTTTCGAACATCCATGAATTCCACGTCCGCCTGTCTATTTATCGTCGATGACGTAGAACGCTTCGCAGCCGCAGCTACACGGTTTGGTGTCCTCGGCGGTGCCCGCGCAGCACGATCCGTCGATCAGCGGTAATATGGGCGATATGAATTCTACCAGTTGCACTTTGCCGCAGTCCCGGCACTGGATTCTGAGGTTCATTGCCATGTTTCAGTCCTAACAGGCTATTGCGGGAAAGGCGTATTTAATGCTGGTGGTAAGCCAAAAGCCTAGAGATCAACGCGTTCTGCTAATAGAATCTTGCCAGTCAGAGCATTCCTGAATATACGGATCCCAACTATAGTTCCCCCGCATACCGGGCAAATCTTGCCTTGCACAGTCATGCCCGGGTCAATCTTGCTCCCACATCCCTCGCAACGTATCTCGGAAATGCTGGACTTTACTCCAAACAGGCTGTCAGAGCCTGCATTTGTGATAGTTTCGCCGCTCATATGATATCCCCGGTAAGTAATTGCTTACTCAATAGTAATTATTTATAAATAAGTGGTATATAACCCTTGCCGGACCCGGGGATAACTGGCACAAAGAAATTAGTAATTTTTCTTTTTTATGTGGAAATAATTCTTGATGATGATGTTTGATGACCTTGTCGGACTATGCACATTTGAATAACAGGATGACCCGGTTCCCCTGTTCAAGGTGTCCAGGGATTCGCTCTTCAACGATGATTGTGCCACCATAGCTTTTGATAAGATTATATACAAAATACATGCCGATGCCTGGCAGTTCATGCATATTGCCCACGGGGACGGCCTGGCCGGGTTTGGGGATAAGATTTTCGACCATTCCCGGACCGTTATCTTCGAGAATAAGTTTACACTCGTGGTTTGTTTGCTCAGTCCAGATACGTATCAAGCTTTGATGACGGATACGTCGGGTAGTGGATTCGAGCAGGTTGAAGATCACGTCCGTTAGCAGAACATTCGCCCTGACAGATAAGTCAGCTACTCCCTCAGCATCGATTGTCACGTCCTTTTCTTCGCCAAACAGATCGCATTTTAGCATAGCTAAGGCACCATCAAGTGCACTTTTAACGCTTACGCTGGTAATTTTAATCCCGGGCGCATTTCGAAGAGTCCTGACTGTCCCGATCAGCCGGTTGATTTTATGAAGAGAATTCATGGAGCTGGTAATATATCCATAATCCTTATTACCTACTTCTTTCTCGACGAGTTCAAGATAACCGAGAGATATCTGAATTGCATTGGTGATATCGTGGCACATCAGATCCACGTACATCTCGAGTTCGTTACGGGCGCTGACCAGCGCTTCTTCAAAAAGTATCTTCCGCAGGCTCACTGTGATCTGGTTGCAAACGATCTTCAGTAAGTCGATCTCGTCGATATCCGGTTGGGCAGAGGTCGAAAAAGCCAGCACTCCGAGCAAGCCGTTGGGGTCAGTCAGAGGTATGGTTGTCGCCCAGCGGATATCCAGCCGGAGGGATTCTTCCAGCAGCTTCGGAGATACGGTTTCCGCTTTGATCTCCTTAGTAATCACAGTAGCAGTATAGGCGCTACGGCCGGCCAGCCCCCGTTCATCCGCAGAGACTTTTTGCCGGGACAATAAGGATTGTAGCATAGGGCTGTATCCCCGGCTCACTGACAGCTCCAGGTATCCTCCGCCATACAGGAGAGCTGCAATCGTCCGGTAGCCGAAAGTCTCAGAGATCGTTCCGATCGCGTTGTCAAGAAGTGCCTCGGGGGTCGTAGTCGACATAGTGAGGACGGAAATATTTAGTAGTATTTGTAGCAGAGTGACGTCTTTAAAAGAAATCAAGCTGCTGATTTCTTTGCCGTTTTCATCATAGGTTGTCTCACACCTGGCCTCCAGGTAATGTTTGAGACCCTTGTGGTCAGTATAAGCCAGTACGATGCCTTTCGGACATTCCCGGTAAAGGCCGGGGAATAGGGACTCTATACCCTTACCGACCGCTTTCATGCCATCCCATGAAAACCATTGGTCAAATTCCCTGTTTGCCCATATGACTCTGCCACCGGGATCGATCACACACATCGTCCCACTAATTTCTTCGATCATTAATACTGAGTGGAACCGGCGACTGTAAAAAGGTTTTAGAAATATAAACGAAAAAAGGGGTCAGAGAGATGCGGATTAGTATCCACGCATCTCCGACTTGATCTTCTCCAGTCGAGCGATACGCTTTTCGATCGCCGGGTGGGTGGAGAACAACTCCATCAGGGCACCGCCGGTTGGCGAAATGCAGAGCGCCTTGGCAGATTCCAGGCTTCGGGCGTCGTCGCCAGAGTACTTCGCTGTCGAGATCTTCTTCAACGCACTGATCAGTCCGTCAGGATTTCCGGTCGCGTATGCAGCCCCGCTGTCGGCGCCGTATTCACGGTACCTTGACACGGTGTTGATGATGATGAGACCGATGGTGTTGGAGAAGATCATGGATACGATCCAGGCTGCCCATGTGGCACCCATGCTACCCCGGTCATCCCTCATCAGCGATGCGAATGCCATGAATACGACCCAGCTGATGACCGAGACCACGAAGCTGGCGAAGGTAACCACAAACATATCCCTGTTTTTCACATGAGACAACTCGTGGGCCAACACCGCTTCAAGCTCCCGCTCGTTTAGCCGGTTCATGATACCGGTGGTAACTGCTACGACCGCCTTTTTCGGGCTTCTGCCCGTGGCGAATGCGTTAGGCATGTCATTGGACATGATGGCGATCCTCGGCTTCGGCAGGTTCATGCGGGTGCATAAACTCTCGACCATGATGTGAAGCCTTGGCGCTTCTGACTCGCTGACGACCTGGGCCCCGGTGGACCATAGAACCAGTTTGTCCGAGAAGAAATACTGGACAAACAGGAAGCCTCCCGAGAATAGTGCGATCAGCCAGGGCTGTACACCTAGCGCTACCATGATTAAAATGGCGAGCGCGAACAGCACAAATAATGTGCCGTATACGATTATTTTACGGATTGTGAATCCCCAGTCTATAGACATAAGGAACATCAACTCTCTTTGCGGTTGTAATAAATTATAGCTGTGCCTATATACTTTTTGTTTAAAAAAGGTATGAATAAGCACAGGACGGCTAAATTACCGTTATTTTTTGCCTCTGTCGTCATCATCCCGGTTGTTCCAGACGTGCCAGACCCAGAAAAGGGATATCAGTGTCGCGACGATCGTCGCTATCACCAGGAAGTACGGGTACCACCCCTGATCTCCCAGGTTGCTGCCGGACATACTCGAAACGACCGTGGCGATGGTATTCGGTACCAGAAACGCCGTGCCAAGCACAGTCAGATACGCAGTGACCAGTGCAAATCTGTTATTCATCTTCTGAAGCTGGTTATTATAAATGCTCTGCATCACTTCCAGGCCGGAAGCAAGCACGTTGGACATCTGCTCGGAAAGCTCGATGTGCCGGTCGATGTTGTCCGACAGGATACCGATCCTGCCCAGGAGCTTATCGTCATCCGTGATTAGATCGGCGTCGCCATAGCGCAGGTTTTCAATCACGTCCTTGGTGGCCCAGAGGACGTCAAGGTAAGTGATCAGCACGTGCTTCATGTTGTAGATTTCATGGGCGATGGCTTTCTTATTGTAGTCATCGTCGATCAGCCGTCGGCTGATCTCCTCCCCGTGCTTCTCAATCTCCCGCAGGTACTCAAAGTTACGGTCGTTATTTTCGTCGATGATGCGCTCGAGAATAAGAGTTGCCTTATCGACTCTGGACTCGACTTTGATCTTTTTCATGAAGGTTGGGGCGTAGCGGAAGAACTTGATCAGGCGAACGATGTCTTCGTCGTGAACCGTCATGATGAGGTTATCCCTCATGAGAATGATGAGCGGCCGTACGGTTACGTCAAAATCCTTTACGATCACAGACGGCAGCATGATGCCCAGCTCGGTATCCGCATCCTCGTAGGAAGAGAAAAAGCTGCAAAAGATCTTTTGGACCGGCAGCTGGTTAAAGCCCATGATACCCATGATCTTTTCCAGATCTTTTCCGACATCATGAGATGTATAATCAACCCACGCAACACTTGCCGTGGGGATCAGCGGCAGGTATTCTTCCAGAGGTTTCTCAATGATCCGCTCCACCTGACCGTCGTGGTGCATCAACACACACGTGGACCCGGGCATCTTCTGGCTGGCGGCACTTACCTGAATCGTCTGAGTAATCGGGCTTTCCGTGAAAAAACATCCCCTTCGCTGCTTTTTTTCAAATTGTATGTACTGATAGGTCATAAACTTAGCCGTATTGAGGAGAGAAGTAACATGGATAAATTTATATAATTTACAATATAATGTATTATACACTATGGGTATGGATGCCAATAGAAAGCATATCAAGCCAGGAGTATTATAAACATTCAGAGATTTTCACCGGCGGTACCCAAAATATATTTAAAGAACTCGTAGCATCTTGACCTCTAGTTATAGTATTAAGCGGAAGGATCGTAGCGTGTACAGGATCATCTCAAAATCCGAGCTAGCATTGTTTACCACGCAGCTGATAGTGGAGGCTCCGGACGTCGCCCGAAAAGCACAGGCCGGCCAGTTCGTCGTGGTCAGGACTGGTGAAAAGGGAGAGCGAATACCCCTCACCATTGCCGATTATGACCGGGATAAGGGCACGATTACCATGGTGATACAGCCCGTGGGTAGTTCAACAGGAAAAATCTGCTCGCTTTGTGAAGGCAGCAGTCTGCAGGACGTGGCAGGCCCGCTGGGCAACCCGAGCGAGATGATCGAAAACGGGACGGTCGTATGCGTGGGCGGGGGCATAGGCATAGCTCCGATTTACCCCATTGCACGGGAGTACAAAGCCCATGGCAACAAGGTAATCTCGATCATCGGAGCCAGAAGCGCCGAGCACCTCTTCTGGGAAGAGAAGCTGAAGGCCGTCAGCGATGAGCTGCATGTCGCGACGGACGACGGATCAAAAGGCATGAAAGGCTTCGTGACAGGTCCGCTCACCGATATGATGAAAGCGGGAAGGAAAATTGATCGAGTCATCGCAATAGGCCCCCTTATCATGATGAAGAACATCGCAAACACCACAAGGCCCTTTGCAGTTAAGACAATCGTAAGCCTGAATCCGGTCATGGTAGACGGTACAGGCATGTGCGGCTCGTGCCGGGTGAACGTCGGCGGCGAAACGAAGTTCTCCTGTGTAGATGGCCCGGAGTTTGACGGTCACCTGGTCGACTTTGACGGCCTGATGGCCAGAGGACGGATGTATGCGGATGAGGAAAAGACAGCAGTCGAAGCTTACCACCATGAAAAAGACGGGGTGCCACTGTGCCTGACGAAGAGATAATCGACAGACGCAAACAGATTCCTGCGCAAGAGCAGGATCCTGCTGAAAGAGTAAAAAACTTCGACGAGGTAACAAAAACCTACACCGAAGAAGAAGCTATCTCAGAAGCAAAGCGCTGCCTCAAATGCAAGATGCCGATGTGTATCGAAGGCTGCCCCGTGGGTATCGATATCCGGAAGTTCATCACGGAGATCAAAGAAGGTAAGTTCGAAGACTCAGCCCGCACCATCAAAGAGAAAAACACGCTGCCAGCGATCTGCGGAAGAGTCTGCCCCCAGGAATCCCAGTGCGAGAAGCTCTGTATTCTAAGCATGAAGTGGAAGCCAGTAGCGATCGGACGACTGGAACGGTTTGCGGCAGAGCACGAAAAACCCGGCGAAAAACCCGTCATCCCCGAATGGAACGGTAAAAAAGTGGCAGTCATCGGCTCGGGCCCCGCCAGACTCACCGCCGCAGGCGAACTGGCGAAGATGGGCTATAAAGTAGTCATATTCGAGGCGCTACACACAGCTGGCGGGGTGTTGACATACGGTATTCCCGAGTTCAGGCTGCCTAAAGATATCGTCGCCAGAGAAGTAGATTACGTGAAAAGCCTTGGCGTGGAGATCAGGCTCAACCAGATCGTAGGCAAGACAATCACGATCGATGAGCTGCTCACAGAATACAACGCGGTATTCATCGGCAGCGGAGCAGGCCTGCCGACATTCATGGGAATCCCCGGCGAGAACCTGTGCGGAGTATATTCGGCTAATGAGTATCTCACCAGAGTAAACCTGATGAGAGCATACCAGTTCCCGGACCACGACACCCCCATCAAGAAGAGTGCCAAAGTGGCGGTGGTTGGCGGCGGAAACGTGGCGATGGACGCAGCCAGGACTGCCAGAAGGCTTGGAGCACACGTATACCTGATCTACCGCCGTGGCGAAGAGGAAATGCCGGCAAGGCGGGAAGAGATCGAACACGCCAAAGAAGAAGGCATCGAGCTTAAGCTGCTTACGAACCCGGTCCGGGTGATCGGTGATGACAAAGGCTGGGTAAAGGGCATCGAAGTAGTCTCCATGGAGCTGACAGAGCCGGACGATTCAGGTCGCAGAAAACCTGTTGTGGTAAAAGGCAGTGAGACAGTATTAGAGGTCGATACGGTCATCATAGCCATCGGCACCTCGCCAAACCCCCTGCTGATCAAGACCACCCCCGGACTAAAATCGAACGGACATGGCGGCCTGGAAGTGGACGACTTCAACTTCATGACCACTCGAGAAGGTGTGTTCGCAGGAGGCGATGCGGTGTCTGGTTCAGCTACGGTGATTAGTGCAATGGGGCAGGCCAAAGAGGCTGCAAATGCCATTGACGAGTACATAAAAAATAAAGGATAACAGGGCTTGGTCCCTGTTATTTAAACCTTATTTTGCTTCCCAAACGCTTTGATCATAGCACCGCATATCAAAGCACTCACAGCAGCCAGTACTACTGCGATGATGACAAATACCACTAGTTCTGTAATAAACGCCTCAACGAGCCATGAATTTATATCGGTTAATAAAGTCCCGACTCCCCCTGAGCTAAAATTCATGATAACGATCAAGCCCAGCTTGAAAGGCACACTGACAACCTGCGAAACGGCTCCGGCAATTCCACCCAATAACAGCAGATCAATTGCACCCGATGCATCTTTAGCGGTATACCAGGCAGCCAACACTCCTGCAAATACATATAGAGCAAAGATAAGTAAACCTCCCCCGCAGATAGCAATGCCTGCCAGGAGGACATCGGGTGGCAGTGCTGGCATACCTGTGGCATATGGCGTAGAATTCACCGACTGGTTGCTCACCCAGTCCTGTACAGAGGACTTATTCGCAGCCCACTTAACCGCCAGTTGTGATGCAGCCCGGATGACAATGATCAAAACAGCGCAGATCAAACCTGCCTGCATAGCTTTAAGATATTTAGCTTCCATATAGAACCCTTAAAATTCAAGGTAATATAATATCAGCATTGAATCTTAAATTTATCTATGTGCAATTAGATATCACACCAATGAACCGGAAATATCCCTATACAAAAGTATTTGTAGATTTTTGCCAATCGTCATAAGATCAAAGCCGGAACGATATACTCCGGTTTAGCCAGGTAATTAATTACCATGACCATCGAAGATGTACTGCAGCGTCGGATGAAGGAGATCCTTCTCAAAGAAACTCCCTATGTGTTAGAGGAGGCCCGCTACGGCATGTTCGACCTGGCAATCTATGTGCCTGAAGAGGTATCATTTGAGGGCTTGACTGAAAGCTCCTCAGTCAGCGCTGTCAGGGCTTGTAATAAGTATTTACTCGACGGTACCTGTACCGACCGTAAAAAAAGCTTTTTAGCAAATTTTGAACCCGTACATGATGAGCAATGCCTGCTGGCCGGATTCATGGATAAGGCAGCAGGGACGATGATCAGCGAAAAGGAGTTGAACAACCTTATGACTGATCGCAAGACGATTAAGACGCATATCTCCTGTAATGCCGGCGAACACCAGTGCATTTATCTCGAAAAACGTCTCAGCACCGAGCAGAGCTTTACCCAGGGCTTACGCCTCAGCGAAGGCCTTCACCTCATCGAGTTCAAAAGCGACCACGACGATGTGAACCGATTCCTCGAGCAGCTCCCGCACTACGCGATGCTGGCTGATTATATCTGGCTCGTACTGGGTAGCAGACAAAAAGAGCCGAAGTGGCTGCCCTCGTACGTCGGCCTGTTCCGGGAGACAGACGATGGCTTCACCCTGGTTAAAAACAGCGAGTACCACAAGCGCCTGCCGCCCTTGAGCGTAGACGTCCTCCGGGAAAGCGGCCTGCCGAACATCAAAGGCGAGCAGTACTATGCGTTCCTCCGCAAATGGTTCATCAACTCGATCTTCTACCGCCGGGAGGGGCTGGTCGTCCCCATGCATGAGCTGGATGGCGTTCTAAAAGAGCCGGAAAAGAACGGTAAACAGAGCAGACTTTTTTAGTCCAAAGTATAGAGACGGTTCTTGGCGTCACAATTCACATTATGCAAGAACTATTTTTCCAGCCGGTTGGCCCTCTCACAGTAGTTGCAGTACATCCTGCCGCTCAGGATCGGCTCGCCGCACTTGCGACAGACGTTGGCATCAGAGATGGGAGCCCCGCCCCGGGAATCGAAGTTTCTCACCGCGCCCCCACGGACTGACCGCTGCCGATCTTCCTCCATGAGCTTCAGAACCTTCACCTGCTCCCTGGCCAGGTACTGGAGATACCGGGCTATGCCAAACATGTACACAGTGTCCAGCGCACCCGTGGCAAAGTAGCTGCCTTCGTAGTTACAGCACACCCCGTAAGCGATGCTGTCGAAGGTGTACGTCAGCAGCGTGTCGCCTTTCTTATTCAGCACAAATACGCCCTTGGAGGTGGTAGTGACAAATACCATGCTGCCATCCCCGGCCACCTTCAGCCTCACGATCGGCCCGGGAACCTTCGTCTTCCAGAGTTGCTGCAGATTTTTATCGGTGAAGTACACCTGCGAGTTCGAGAATCCGATGGCCAGATAGCGGCCATCTTCGGTGATTGAGATATCATTGATCTGGCCCGCATACGTATTACTTGCCAGCTCGTTGCCCCGGTCACTCAGGCAGTGCAGGGTGTTATTCATAGACTCGAGCATGTAGCTGAACTCACCGTCGTACGAAGTGTAGACATCGACTACCGGTGAGTTCGCGATGAATTCCCATCGCAACTGCCCGTCCCGGGTAAACATATATGTCCTGCCCTCATCAGTCCCCACAATGACCAGGCTACCGCTTTGGGATACACTGACTGAAGATACAGGTTTCCGGAAGGTCCGGCTCCAAGTGACGTTACCCTTACGATCAAGAGCCCGTACAGCACAGTCATCGTAGCCCGCCACCACGATCGTGCCATCAGGATCCATGTCCACCGCGTTCAGCTTCTTACCTACCCGGTAAGTCCAAAGCTGCTCCCCGCGCTTGTTAAAGAAAGAGATGATACTGTCTTTGGAATATGATACGACATACTCACCTTCATCCGAAGCCTTGACAAACGACACCTCGTCACCTGTCGTATTAGCCCACAGCAGCTTGCCCCCGAATTCCAGCAGGTACACGTCTTTGTCTTCCGATGCGGCTGCGATAAACGAGCCGTCCGGAGTCATGTAAATATGGGTGATCTTACCGTGAGTCTGGCGCTTCCACTCGGCGTTCAGTATCTTTTCCGGCTGCAATTCCCCTACCTCTTTTTAAATTTTAATAATGTTGTGGACGTAGAGCATAATAAGCATGCCGGTGCCTGAAATATTCAAAAGCAAACCACTATGACCTATAAACCGGTTTTCAACCACAACGACACAATTACTCCCCATGAACCACAACGACACAACGATGCTTTATCAACCACAACGACACAACGACACAACGATTTTTTAGTTAAGTCTTAATAGGTAATCTATTTTTATAGAAATCGTTGTGTCGTTGTGTCGTTGTGTCGTTGTGGTTCATGGGGAGTCGTTGTGATCGCCGTGGTTCGCATTGGTCGCAATAAGTAAAGAGATCAATCGTTATTCAGGTATTTTTCTGGACATGCTGACTGGCTGGGTGAGTACGAGCCCGTGCTGGACCATGTTTTCAACGTCTTCCCGGACGCTCATGACTCGCTCGGCGGTGTCGGCGACCTCGATCACCACGGGCAGATCGAGCGAAAGTCGAAACACGTCGAAGCTCTTGACATCTTTCTCGTGCCCGAAGCCCATCAGGCCGCGATATACTGTGCAGCCGGGGAATCCTTTTTGCCGGAAGTAATCGACCAGGTACTTGTAAGCAGGCTGATCCTGAATCTTCGCGGTCTCCGAGACATAGATTCGCAGCAACATTCCATTCGAGAACATAAGCTACCTGTATCTACGTCATCTATAATTAACATTATCAATCGTTTACATTATCAGCCCGGCGATTTTTAATCCGGCATAGGCCGCTAACAGGCTACCGATTACATTGACAAGAATATTTACACCTGCAGTGCGATAGTCCTTACTCTCGATCAGGCGAAAGGTCTCGAATCCGAAGGTCGAGAAAGTGGTATAGCCGCCCAGTATGCCTATTCCGATAAACGCAAACAGATCCGCAGAAAGGCTCATACCGGTCAGCACTCCGATGAAAAAGCTGCCGGTGATGTTGACGATAAGCGTTCCGAAGGGTAGCCCGTATACGGCTTGCAGCCGAGACAGTTGATAGCGTAATAGCGAGCCGATCGCTCCCCCTGCACCGACCAGGAGCAAGGGTTCCATATTTAAGCCCTCCCGGCCAGGAAGATAGCTGCCTGGCGGCCGATCAGGACGCCGATCAGCCCGAGAGCCAGATTAGCAGCCACGTTGAGGATAGCCAGTTCGAGAGACGCCTGAAGAGTCTGAATACTGAAGGTCGAAAAAGTGGTAAAAGCACCCAGAAAACCTGCTCCGAAGACAACCCGCGTCCGGGGGCTGAAGGCACCGGCATAGACCGACTCATACAAAAGGAAGCCCAGTAATATGCAGCCAGCCACGTTGATGATTAAGATACCCGGCATAGAAGGAACCAGGCCATTGATCACGTACCGTGCGATGGCTCCGGCACAGCCGCCTGCGGCAACCAGTAAATATGGCTCAAGGTCTCTATGCATAAACTGCATTCTTATCTAACGTATTCTCAATATAAGCTTTCGTCCAGTAAACGATATGAACGCAATCGATTTTGTTTACGGTAGGTTTAAAATATCATATCAAGCTATTTCAGTTCAATAATCTACTAAACGAGAGGTATAACAATGAAAAGAACAGTAATTGCATTTGCTTTTATAGCTATAGCAGCTCTAGTGGTCGCCATCTCAGGATGCACCACACCGACGCCGACAGCAGCACCGACAGCAACGCCGACAGCAACGCCGACAGCAACCAGTGTACCGGTCACTGACGCGGCGCTGATCATCAATGGGTCTGTAGCTAACGTGACAAGCTTAACACTAGCAGATCTCAAAGCGATGCCGCAGAATGAGATCAACGCTTCGACCGTTAATAAGGCCGGCGTTACTAAATTCGTGAATGGCACTGGCGTTTTACTCAGCACCTTACTGGAAAAAGCCGTCCCGGCACCCGGTGCATCAAACATCACTTTCATCGGTTCCGACGGGTATAACAGGTCCGCCAGCCTGGTGAATGTTACAGAAAGCCAGAACTCAACTGTAATCATCAACAGTGACGGCTCCCTGATGAACATCGTGCCAGGCCTGTCCAACAGCTACTGGGTCAGCAACCTGACGGTTATCACCATCAACTGAACATCTTTCTGGATAGCGTTACTGCTATCCCTTTTT
This sequence comes from uncultured Methanocella sp., assembly GCA_964548585.1. Lineage (GTDB taxonomy): Archaea > Halobacteriota > Methanocellia > Methanocellales > Methanocellaceae > Methanocella_A. The sequence goes on from CAZJRS010000001.1 coordinate 15,803, forward strand.
TTACCATAATGGCTGTTTGGCAGGCTCTCAACATGAAAAACCCTATATAAGATGAACAATATGTTTATAAATCAAGATATAGCAGAGGCCGTTTTTTATGAAGTTCGATCCCGAACAGGTTAAGCTTGAGACGAAAGAAGACTTTGACCGGGCATGGAGTACCAGTGGCAAGTACGTCACCCAGCCGGTTCCCGACAAAGACTATTCCATCGAGAACGAGCCGGGTAAGGCACATCCCGTTTACGATACGCTCAACAAACTGAGGGAAGCCTACCTGTACATGGGCTTCGAAGAAATGGTAAACCCCATCATTATTGAAGAGAGCGATATTTTCAAGCAGTTCAACTATGAAGCACTGGCAGTGCTGGACCGCGTTTACTATATTGGTGGCCTGCCACGGCCGAACGTAGGCATTTCCGACGAACGTTTTGCCCAGATCGGGGAAATTTTCGGCCACACGCTTGCCGATGCCGAGAAAGAAACGATCCGGGAAATCCTGCACAAGTACAAAAAAGGCGAGATCGAGGGCGATGATCTCGTCGCCGGCCTGGCGGCCGGACTAAGAGCGCAGGACTCAAAAGTGGCAGTGATGATCGACCACGTCTTCCCTGAATTTAAGAAACTCGAACCCGTCAGCTCTCGCAAAACTCTGCGAAGCCACATGACATCGGGCTGGTTCATCTCGCTGGCATCGATGGTAAACCGCCGCACGACTCCGCTCAAGCTGTTCTCCGTGGACCTGGTCTTCCGCAGGGAACAAGAAGAGAACGCTGACAGGCTTCGCGCCTACCACTCGGCTTCCTGCGTCATTATGGATCCGGACGTGACGGTCGAGCACGGTAAAGCGGTCGCCGCCGGCCTGCTCAAGCAGTTCGGCTTCTCCCAGTTCAGATTCCAGCCTGATGACAAACGCAGCAAATATTATACCCCCGACACCCAGATCGAGGTCTACGGGTACCACCCTGCGCTAAAGGGCAGCAACACCAAGTACAAGGACGGATGGGTGGAGATCGCCACCTTCGGCGTCTACTCAGCCACTGCCCTGGCCCAGTACGACATACCGTACCCTGTCATGAACCTTGGCCTCGGAGTAGAGCGCCTCGCCATGATCCTGCACCAGGCAAAGGACATGCGAGACATGGTTTACCCGCAGTTCAAGGAAGAATGGGACCTGACCGACGCAGAGATCGCTCAAATGATCTCCACGGAAAAGCACCCTCAGACGGCGGAAGGCCACGAAATTGCCATGGCCATCATTGCGACGGCCGAGCGTTACGGAAGCTCACCAAGTCCCTGTAAAATAGTCGCGTGGCACGGAAAGCTCAACGGCAAGGAGATCAGAGTTGTGCTTGAAGAAAAGGAAGAGGGCAAGAAGCTCCTCGGAGGCGCGTTCATGAACGAGGCTTTCGTATACAAGGGTGACCTGCTCGGAGTTCCTTTGAATAATCCCAAGTACATGGATGTCATTGAGAAGGGCGTTTCCACAGGCATCAGGAACATTGATGCGATAGCGAACGCTGCTGCGAGAAACATCGAGGATGGAGTTTACGAGACGACTGTCAAGATGTCCCGGGCACCCGGGGACGTCTACATCAAAGTAGACCCGATAGCACTGCGTTACATCCAGGGCAAGAAACATAAGATCGACTTCCGCGGACCGGTATTCACCTCGATAAAGGTAGAGCCGGTCGAATAAACGGTTAACCTGTCGTTGATCAATACCAGCGACAGGCCACATTTTTCTTTATAATGTAAAACGGGACTCCTCTTAACATAGATGGACACCCAACCCAATATCATGAATGTCCAGCCGTATTACAGAGAGCAGGAAGAGCGGGCAAAACGGGCAAAGCTTTACGATGCCTTTGGAAAAGCCAGACGTGTCGCAGGTCTGGACTGCTCATATGTTGAAGACAAAATAATCAGCGGAGCAGTCGTCGTTGAAATGGACACGCTGAAGCCTGTCGAAAAAACATATTCGGTACGGAAGCTCGACTTCCCGTACGTTCCCGGACTGCTGGCTTACCGGGAATCAAAAGCTATGGTCAGCGCTTTCAAAAAGCTGAAGAGCGACACGGACATCCTGATGATCGACGGATTCGGCATCAACCACCCCCGGCGCTGTGGTATCGCAACATACATAGGTCTCAAACTGAAGATGCCCACAATAGGCGTGGGTAAAAGCTTCCTCTGCGGAGAAATTCAGGAGGACGATTATATCTACCAGGATGAGGAGCGAGTAGGGAAGCTGATATTCTCAGCCCACTCAAAAAAACCGGTTTACGTTTCACCCGGTCACAAAATATCGCTGGACACCAGCGTGGAAATCGTCGAAAAATGCATGGCTGGATACAGACTACCCGAGCCGACAAGGTTGGCCCATGAATACGTGACTATCTTAAAAACAGATTTATTCAAGAAACATAAGGAGTAAAATTGGTCAGGGAAGCGCTCGCCGAGAACGGGAATCCTTGCTTTCCAGCGTTCCCGTGGCCTGATCTAGAGGCATGTTCCATGCGTATCTGACCCATGGACTCGTTTTGTCAGAAAGCAGAAATTTTACCGCGATCGTGATCATCGGTTCGATGCCGCCGGACCAGTACTTACGTCCCAGCAGGTAGTTGTCGCTCAGCTCCTTCCAGGACGAAAAAGCAGATTGAAGGACTTTTGCCGCAGGCATGATTTCCTGCCATGCTTCTTCCTCAGTCAGGTATCCTGCGATATAACAGAATTCGGCGAGGTAGACAAGGCGACAATAATCCCAGCCGATGATGCTGCTGTTACCGATGGTATTCTTATTCGAATAAACCAGCTTGAGCTGCTTTTTAATCTCCGGCTGCTTTGTATTTTTACTCATCAGCCGGCCGAATTCCAGGTCATCAAGTTGTGAAATGTCCTGAAGCAGAAGGTCGAATTCCTTGCGATGCCCGTGCTCCTTTAGCAAGCCGATTGTAGTTAGGGCGCCGCTGGTGTCGGTAATTTCCCAATCCGCTTTGAGCACTCCCCGGATTGCCTTGACGTAATCTTCGTTCGCCTCGCAGCCTCCCAGGACATCCAGCTTCAGATCACTGGCTTTTTTGGGGATAGCGGTTGTAGCGAGAGCCCAGTTCTGAGCTTCGCTTAGTGTGCTATTCTTTAGATTTTCACTATTGAAGCCAGTCGATTCAACTCGTCCCATATTCACGCCTTTCCAGATAATGTGAATGTTTCATTTTGTGTATATATTCTTTCAGCAGCCAGATAGCTTTAAGTCACGTACACATATCTAATTGATTACTTGCCACAGTGTATTATTAGCCGGCAGCCAATAAATGAGGTCTGAGATCGATGGAAAAACAAACTTTTAAAGCAGTCATCAAACGGTATGAACCCGGATGGCATTACATTGACATGCCCTTCGATGTCAGGAAACAATTTGGCCACTCGGCTCGTGTCCCGGTGAACGCATCGGTGGATGGTTTCTGTTACCGCACCACGCTGATCCCCGGTGCTGATGGCCACTACATCGTAATCAGCCAGGAAATGCGAGATGCGACGGGAAAGGTACTCGGAGATGAATTATCCGTAATGATAGACGTCGAAGATAAGCCTCGGGAAATTAACGTACCCGCAGACATCCAGCAAGCACTCAAGAATAATATAGTCGCTTGTGAACGGTTTACCAATCTGGCTTATCCCCACAGGAAACGCTACACTGAATGGATCAACGATGCTAAAAAGCCCGAGACAAGGGTAAAGCGGATAGCCAAGCTTGTCGAAGAGATGGCATCGGAAGAAAGCGGAAAGAAAAAATAGTTCAATCCGGAAGCTCGGCTTTTCCACGGAACCTGCGCTGGATATCAACAGCGCTCTTTGCATCTGCCCCATGAAGTTTTATTATTGTGCCAGAAATCTGGGACATCAGGGCAATCCGCACATTTGCAAGGCGAGCTCGCTCCTGAAGCGGGTTACTGGAGATATCCAGCCACTGTATCTTATTCAGAGGTATGATATGCGTTTTCCGTCCGAGAAACCTCGACCGGAGAATCAACATCTTGTCGCAGATCGCATACCCTGCGTCCAGGTATTGCATACCGGACAATAAGAGGAGCAAGAAGGCTGGCAGTAACAGCAGGTAGCCCCAGGGCACAAAGAATGAGACGATGGCAGCTATGATCACCATTGCTATGGCAGGATACAGATACCCTTGCAGGGCCCGAACCGGGAGCCGGTTCACCTGGATATCAACGGAAAATTCCGGAATCGTCCTGGCAAGAAATTGCTGTACCTGGCTCTTGGGCAATATCGGAAATACAATTTTAGCTTCATTTCCCTTGTTACCATAGCCAGCGCTGATGACTTCGACAGAGGCCAGGCCGAACGGTTGCCTGAGCAGGCTCTCGGTGATGACGATTGCCTGTAGCTTATTGATAGGAAGCGTGACCTGTCTTCTGCTCAGGATACCACGATCGATGACGACTCGATCACCGAGCCGGGTAAGCTTAAACCCGCCCAGGGTGATCACGGAACCGATCACCGAGAAGAACCAGGAGAGTACAAGCAGTGTAACTAAGAGCAATGCGATCGATGAAGGGCTACTCTGGGCCCAGCCAAATATCAATTCGCCGATCAGCACATAGACATTTAGGCCGGGGACGAACTGATCTACCTGGGACAATAACGCTACGATTGCCAAAAAGATGACCCCTATACCATTAGAGGTACTGGCAGCCTGTAGCAGCGCTTTCATCGAAAGTGTCTCCACAATCCGGCTTTCCGTTGTTTCGGCCGTATCCCCGATATTGCCACTACTAATCAGCGCCTTAAGCTCTTCCGCATCCCGACGGGTCAGCGCCTGAAGTGAAAATTCCGCCTTTTTTTCGTTGCCAGCAGTCTGAACTTCGAGGCTGACAAGGCCAAACAAACGCTGGATTATACCTGCGTTGATCTGTACACCCTGGATGCGCTCGAACGGAATTGAGCGTTTTTTCGTGGTAAAGACGCCCGACTCCAGATATAACTCGTTTCCCCTGACGTAGTAGACCAGCCTCCACCAGGCCAGTATCGTATAAGCGCAAAAGGCCAGGACTGCTACCGGGATCAGCATCAGGAGCCAGGAGCTCAGGTCTCCCCGGGCCAGCAACACGATGCCGATCGGTAATAATGCCTGGATGAGCACATAGACATTTTTTACCAGGAGCGTGATGACTGCGACGGGATGCAGGCGTCTCGGGCTATCCATCTTCGTCCGTCACCCTGGCCAGCTCTGCGATTCGATCTCTCAGCGATGCCGCCACACTGTCCGACAGAGCAGGTATCTCGTGCATTCCTGCGGCAGTAGCGATAGTTACGGAAGAAAGCCCGAACAGCCCCAGTACGGGCCCTTTGTTGGTATCCACATGCTGGACCCGTACCATCGGCACTAGAGTCCGGTGTTTGACAATGACGCCGTGCTGAAGGAAAATTTCCTGGTCACTGACCCCATAGCGCCAGGTATTCCACTTAACCTGTGGCACGACAACGATCTCGTAAACCATACCGAGGAAAGCCAGTATTCCCAGTACGACCGTCACCCACCCGGGTAGCGGCCAGATACTTGAAGCATACCAGTAAGCACAGACAACAAGCCAGTAGATGACGGCTGAAATAACGCCGGTTAAACGCCAGTAGTTCAAAGCCTTAGTATCAAGCCGATGTACAGGTTCTTCGTGCATTAGAACACCCTCAGTGGTATAGCGAACGAAATGCCGAGAAAAATATAAATCAGGCAAGCGTTTAGTGCTTGCCTGCGTGCTGCTTCTTGAGGTACGGCATCAGGCCGCCGGCCTCAAGCAGCTGCTGCATGAAATCCGGGATCGGCTTCATGGGCAGCGTCTTGCCGCTCGTGTGGTTGATCACGACATTCTTCGCGAAGTTTACTTCGAGATCGTCACCCTGCTTTGCCGCTTTCGAGATGCCCTTGCACTCGATCAACGGTAAGCCGATGTTGAACCCGTTCCGGTAGAATATCCTCGCATAGGAGTCCGCGATGATGCACGAGACATCACAGGCGAGAATAACCTGCGGGGCCTGCTCTCTGGAAGAGCCGCAGCCGAAGTTGTTTGCCGCTACGAGGATCGGACTCTTGACTTTCTGGGAGTCCGTGTAAAAGGTCGGGTCGATGGACTCGAACGCGTGGACTGCCAGCTTTTTCAGGTCGAGCTCGTCGTACTTGTACTTGCCCGAAATAACCTCGTCTGTGTTGGTGTCAGGGGGGTATATGCGGAGCACTTTGGATCGGATTGTCTTGAGAGCCATTTTAGAGCACCTCCCTCGGGTCGGTTACCTTGCCATAAATGGCGCTGACTGCTGCCACAGGCACGTTGGAGAGATAGATTTCGGACTTGTTGTTGCCCATCCGGCCTTTGAAGTTCCGGTTCTGGGTAGAGAGCACCTTCTCGCCGTCGCCCAGCGCGACAGTCCTGCCAATGCAGAAGCCGCAGCCCGGCGGGCAGACAGCTGCGCCAGCCTTGAGCAGCGTTTCAATGTATCCTGCTTTGGTGGCTTCGAGCATGACGCCCCTGCTGGCGGCATATACCACGAGGCGGGTGTCCCGGTGGACCTTTTTACCTTTTAGTATTTTAGCTGCGACCTTGAGATCTTCCAGGCGGCCGTTGGTACACGACCCGATACAGACCTGGTCCAGCTCCATACCCGTGAACTCGCCGACGGGCTTGACGTTGTCTACTCGGTGGGGAGCTGCGATCATCGGCTCAAGCTTAGCCGCATTGACTGACAGCTCGTTAGCATAGTGGGCATCCTTGTCGGCGGCCAGTTTCTTGTACTCTTTGCCCCTGCCGTGTTCTTCAAGGAACGCTTTAACCTTTGAGTCTGCAGCGCACAGGCCTACCTTGCCGCCTGCCTCGATGGCCATGTTGGACATGACCATACGGGATGCGACAGACATGTTCTTTACCGTGTCACCCATAAACTCCATGGACATATACGTAGCACCGTCCGCCGTGATTTCCTTGACGATGTGAAGGAACACGTCCTTGGAGGTGACGTGCTTAGGGAGTTCGCCATTGATGTCGAACTTGTAAGCCTCGGGCACGCGCAGCCAGGTATTGCCGAACGCCATGATGGCGCCTACGTCGGTAGAACCCATGCCAGTACCGAACGCTGCCAGAGCACCGTGCGTACAGGTGTGGCTGTCGCCGCCGATGATGATCTTACCCGGGGCGGAGAATTTCTCAGCCACAATCTGGTGGCAGATACCGTCGCCGTTCTCGAAGAAGTACGGCATGTCGTTCTCCCTGGCGAACTGTCTCATAAAGATCTGAACATTCGAAACCTGCTCGCTGGGAGACGGGGAAGCGTGGTCGCAGATACCGGCCACTTTCTTGGGGTCGAACACCTTTCTCGTACCCAGTTCTTTCTCCATCTGCTGAATAGCCAGCGGCATTGTGCCGTCGTGTGAAAATACGAAGTCTACCGGAACGGTGACAATGTCACCCGGTACACAATCTTTACCGCTTTTAGCGGACAGAATTTTCTCTGCTAACGTCTTTCCCATCAATGTTCACCTGAAGGTGAGAGATGCTATAGTATGTAGACTTTATAAAGTTTGTTCCTGTCTGGCCTGCGGCCAGAAAAAGAACACATGGTAGGAGGGTAAGCCCAAGCACTAGTATACATATCAAAGGCAACTAAAACATTAGATCCCCGTCTTTCATGATCTGCTTCCCGTCCACCCACATGGACGGTTTCAGCACCAGGCAGTCCTGGTGGATGAGCGCGGGTGCATCGTGGTCGAAATTTTCGCCTATGGCAAAGTGCACTGTTTTCATGGCTTTCTCCGCCTCCAGCAGATTAGTCGACGGGCCGGCGTTCGGGTTCATGCCTATGCCGAGTTCACCGATGTGCCGGGCGTTTTTCTCGTGCTCTTTGAGGCCTTTATCCCGGGCCATCTGCTCGCCTTTTTTGATTACGTTGAGCAGCGCCATCGCCGTCTCGCCACCGCTCACGTTAGTCACGAAGCCGTCTTTTACGATGACAGTGACCGGTTTGTCCGGTAAGACCGAAGCGCTATCCAGCGTGATGGTGCTGTCGAATACGATGATACCGTTGCAGCTGCCAACTACAGGCGATAAAAAGACTTCTCCGGCAGGAAGATTGCCGAAGATGCCCGGACGGTTAAAACGACCATCGTCAGACTGGGCTTTCCGGCCTTTAATCGATAGTGTTACATCTGTGCCGCCGGGGGAAGTGACCCGTACTTCACTGCCAGCATCCATGGTCGTCATCAGCGCGGCTATCCTCTGCCGCATGGCAGCATAGTCTATTGGTACACAGCGCTCGAAGATGTCTTTGATACCAGGCCTTCCGGTCAGGACACCACGGATTCGGCGGTCGCCGAAGATCAGCATTCGGAAAATATTGTCATGCTTCCGCCCGTCCCGGCCAACGTAGCCGATATTCACACCATACGGATCGGAGCCATAGTGAGCCTCTCCGCAGGAGATAACGATATCCGGCATAGATCTCATCGCGTCAAGTACGAGCCGCTCGGTGAAATCCGTACGGGCCTTCTTTTCCTGGATCATCAGTACAGGCTTGCCGCCGAGAGCTTTTGTGGCATCGTACAGAGCTCTGGAAACCTCGAACCAGTCTCCGCCGGGGTTAGTGATGATTAGAACTTCTTCGCCTTCGCGTAAACCGAAGACTTCCTTCATGGCGGCTGTGGCCGCCTCAGCTAGTCGGCTCATCTCGTTTCCTCTCACTAGTACTTAGTGGTCTTTAGTTATCAGTATGTCGGATTCATCGTTTTTGAATTAACCCGGAGAATCATCGATCTTCGACATGCAGATCACCACATAAAAGAACAGAAAAACAACCTTTATTATATAATAAGCGCTTATACCGAAGTAGCCTAAGGTGGTTTGTGACAGGCAGAGGAGGAACACGTTGATGTCAAGAAACTTTTCGGATCATTTAGCTAAAAAAGCCGTTATTGTCGCAGGTTTATTTCTATTGTCGACTTTAGTAATCTCAGGGCTAACGCAAGCGTCCCAGTCTGCGATCGCACCTGCATGGACATACTCTGCAAGCAATGACATAAAAGTAGTAGCTGTTTCCGGAACCGGCGATCTTGTCGTCATAGGAACCGGCGATAACAAGGTGATCGCTTTTAACCAGCAGGGCACCAGGCTCTGGGAGCAATCCGTCAGTGACATTCCCTCAGGCATCGCTGTCTCCCGGGATGGCAGCACCATCGCAGTGAACCTCTGGAGCGGTAACGTCGTCACCTACGACTGGGATGGCTCCCTCCTCGGCGAATACCCGGTTAACGATTTCATCGGAGGCATCGCGATCTCCGACAATGGGAATCACCTGGCAGTAGGCAGCTGGAACAGTAACGTATACCTCCTCAGCCGATACGGCACCAGCTCCTGGTACTCGAAGACGGACGAACAGGTTAACACGATAGCGATTTCCGGCGACGGAAGCAGGATCGTTTCCGGCGGGCGGAATGGCGACGTCACTGCCCGGGATATGACAGGCAACCACGTCTGGACCTCGAAGCAGATCTCACCCGTAGTGGCAATCGCCGTATCCCAGAGTGGTAATCTGTCCGCTGCAGGATTCCAGAATGGCAAAGTCATACTGTTCGACCAGGCGGGCAGCATCGTGAAAGAATGCCCGACCAACGGGGTCATAACCTGTCTCGGTATGACTCGAAACGGTGAGACGACCTTGGCAGGAACGGCGAACTCAGGGCTCTACGCCTTTGATAGTAAGGGCAACCAGCTCTGGGATGCCAGCTTTAGCGGATCGGTAAAGAGCATAGCAGTATCGGATACTGGAATGGTCGTGGCAGGTGATACTGACGGCATCGTGGCCGGTTTCGACACCAATGGCGTTAAAACCATGGAGTTCCAGGCGGGAGATGTCATAAACAGCGTCGCGATATCAGGCAACGGGGATACTATCGCAGCGGGAAGTAACGACGACCATGCATATACGTTTGATAACCGGGCAGGTGTGGCTATTCCGCGGGTTACTATGACTGTAACGCCTGTAACCAGCCAGGTGCCGGTGAATACACCAACTGAAGTGCCGGGGATAGAATCGGGTAGCAATGGTACAAGTACACCGGCTCCGGCCGGGAGCGCTGTGCAGATGTTGATAGTTATAGTATCGATATCAGCTGCAATCGGGGTCACAATGTGTTATTCCGCAGGAAAAAAATAGGTATGCTATCCGATCGGCTTTTTAACATACCATGAATATGATGATATACTATACATAGTATGGCGACACATGCTCATTAGAACTTTCACAATAGTGATTTGGTGAAACATATGCAAGCAATGCGAGAGATTGAACTGAAAGGCCACATTATCGACTCCTTCCTTCTCCCCAGAATTTTTGATAAAATTATGGACATGGAAGGCGAGTTCGAAATCCTCCAGTTCGAAATCGGCAAAAACAAAACCGATACCAGCTACGCCCGGCTAATGATTTCGGGCAAGGATAAAAAACACCTTGAGAACATCATCAGCGAGCTCCACCGTCTCGGAGCCCAGCTGCCGGAAGCGGAGGACGTCGTGGTCGCTACCGCTCCGAAAGACAAGGTCGTGCCGAAGGGCTTCTACTCCACAACTAATCACCCGACCTATGTGAAGATCGCCGGTGAGTGGAAAGAAGTTCAGAATCAGAAGATGGACTCGATGATTGTGCTCACAGAGGGAGTACCCTCCTGCGTCACTCTAGGCCACATCAGGAAGGGCGACAAGGTCGTCATCGGCAAGCATGGCATCAGGATCGTGCCTCCTGAGAGGCCCCGGGGCCATTCGATCTTTGAGTTTATGGGCGGGCAGGTTTCCTCTGAGCGGCCGTCCCAGTCTTTGATAAAGCAGATCGCAGAGGAAATGATCGAAGTCAAGTCCCGGGGTGGCAAGATCGTCATCGTCGGCGGACCTGCAATTATTCACACAGGGGGTCAGGCAGCGCTGGCGGAGATGGTTCACAACGGTTACGTGGATGCACTGCTGGCCGGCAATGCTCTGGCGGTCCACGATATCGAGTACAACCTGTACGGTACCTCGCTTGGCATGGATCTGAATACGGTAGAGCTTGCCCCGGAAGGCCACAAGCACCACATCTACGCGATCAGTGAGATTACCAGAGCCGGCTCCATTAAAGATGCAGTCGATAAAGGCATCCTCACCGGTGGTATCATGTACGAGTGCGTGAAGAATAACGTACCGTTCGTGTTGGCTGGATCGATCAGGGACGACGGGCCGTTGCCAGATGTGATCACCGATTCGATGAGAGCTCAGGACCTGATGCGAGAGCAGCTCAGGAATGCCGATCTGGTGTTGATGATGGCGACGATGCTCCACTCGATCGCGGTGGGCAACTGCCTGCCCTCTTCGGTAAGCACGATCTGTGTCGACATAAACCCGGCCACAGTCACCAAGCTGATGGACCGGGGTAGTGCCCAGGCTATCGGCATCGTTACCGATGTGGGTACGTTCCTGCCGTGGCTGGCCGAGGAGCTGGTAGCCCTCAAAAAGAACAGGCCAGAGGCATGCATCTGTATAAAAAATGAGCCCCTGGCTAAAAAGAGTTAAGGTTAGACTACCGAGCCTTCGGCTCCGCTTATCCATTTTTTTAAAAAACGTTGCAAAACATAGGTGCACTATTTAAAAATAAAACCCTACAAAACAGAGAGATCATGGCGGAGAGCATACAAATGGGTTCAATCCGTACTCGGCCCCTGGGCAAAACCGGTTTTAATGCGACCATAGTGGGCCTTGGCGGGGAAGGTGTCCTGCGTACCTTCGGCAAGACGGGTGCGGCCAAATCCGTCATAGACGAAGCGGTAGCACAGGGCATCAGGTACTTTGACTCCGCCCGGGCTTACGCGGGCAGCGAAGGCTATTACGGTTCCTACTGGCCTTTTAATAAGGATAAGAGAAGCCAGGTTTTTCAGACCAGTAAATCTGCGTCCCGGGACTATGACGGGGCGATGGCCGATCTCAGGACGACCTTGAGAACCATGGGTATCGATCACCTGGACCTGTGGCAGATACACGACGTAAGGACTAAAGAAGATATCCTGGAGATTGAAGGCCATGGCGGAGCTCTTGAAGCTTTTTTGGAAGCGAAAGATAAGGGGTTAATACGCCATATAGGAGTCACAGGTCACTATGACCCGGCGATTCTCTCTTATTGTGTGGACAACTGGCCCGTGGACACCGTGCTGCTGCCGGTTAACCCTGTTGAAGGTGCGCTAGGCGGCTTTTTAACTCAGACAGTGCCCATCGCCGTGGAAAAAGGTCTCGGAATCATCGGCATGAAAGTGCTCGGCGCCTCGAATTTCATTTATGAGGAGATGGGAGCGACACCGGAGCTCCTGATGAGATACGCGCTTTCCCAGAATGTATCTACGATCATCGTAGGCTGCGCTGATCCGGCTCAAGTCCAGACGCTCGCTAAAGTTGGCAGGGAGTTCAAGCCCATGTCGGCAGAAGAGCAGGAACGGGTGGTCAATGTGTTCAAGCCCTTCAGCAAACAGCTGGCGTATTACCGCGGTAACTTGTGAAGATCTAAAGCGGCACGGCGGACGCCTTTTCAACGGTTATAAGATCAGTGGGTATTCCCATCGACTTTCGAATGCTTTCTGGTCTCTTCCATGAAGCCATCATACCAGGGGCAGTTACTCTTCACACAGGAAGAGATGTGAATCACTTCAGCGCCTTTCTGCTTGAGTGTCTCCACCTTGCTCTTGATCTTGTCAGTCTTTCCCAGGCCACAGCCGCCGCAGGTATCGAAGCCGACGATCTCTATATCATCGTACTTTTCAAATGCTGCGGTTTTTCCCTGGATTGCCTTAAAGCAATTCGTACCCGGGCATGTCTTCGATTTCTCTTCACACCTGATGATCGCAATCTTAGTCATGGTAATACCTGAATAAGCATTCAACATAATTGCAAATAATCTTTTAGGTATACAGGCTCTGAAATTAAAATAAAAAAAGCTCTGCCAGCAGGCATTCGTAACGCCAGGCTGGCAGATAATGCGCTTATTATCCCTTGTTTCTGCGCCTGTACAGCCCGATACCTACTGTCCCTACTACGAGTAGTGGTAAGACCACTGACGGCAGGCAGGGCAGTCCACCAGTAGTCTTCGGTGTGACAGCGGACGCTTCAGTCGCACCAGGCGCTGAGGTAGCCGCACTGCTGGGTGCTGCTGTCACTACTGCTGTCGGTGTCCTGGTGTCCGGTGTGCCATTGACTACGAAAAACGTAAACTTCGCTGGCTCGCCGAAGTACCCATGGTTAGTCCAGAACATCCTGACCTCCGGATGGTAAGTGCCGTTCATCGCCGGAGCAGTATAGGTAAAGTTGACCTTGATGCTCTGGCCCGGGCGGACCACCGTGCCGATCGGTATTGTGTAGTTGGTCATGTTGAAGTACTTCATGTCTTCGCTATCACTGGAGGGTGCCAGGATCGTGCCGTCCTGGAATGTCCAGGGCATCGTGCCGTTGTTCGTCATGACGAGCGTCAGGTAGTATAAGTTGCCCGCGTCCATGACATAGGCGTCTCTGGGCGAAATAAACTGGGCGTTCGGCACAGGAGTAAAGTCTTTGTCGAGCTGGGCCAGATAAGAGTCGGGTACACCGCCCTTGACTTTGGTAAACCCGGCTGCCACGTAGCTGCCGTTCCCGATCTGCAGAACAGACGGACTATAGGATATCCCCACTCCTTTCAGCTCTTTCTCCCAGAGTACATTGCCCTGAGAATCAGTGCGGGTCACCACAGTGACATTCGCATTGCCTTCTTTATCTCCACCAGCGAATATGTATCCGTCATCCCAGGTCTGCTGGATCGAGTAGATACCGCCCCAGGGCTTATCGTACACCTTGTACCACTGCAGGTTGCCCTGCGCATCAGCCTTGACCAGCTGCTTATGGTAACCGTTTCCTCCGGACCAGATGTAGCCGCCATCGCGGGTCTGCTGTACACCGATATGGAATGCATCCTGGCGGCCCCCTACTTGATCAAAAGTCTTAAACCACTGCTGGTTGCCATCCGCATCGACCTTCACAAGTATAGCCTGGTACTTGGTCCCGCTCGTCTTATTCATGGTCGAGCCCCCCAGGATGAAGCCGCCATCGCTGGTCGGCCAGACCGAGTAGCAATAATCAGCGCCGCTCTTCTCAACACCGAAAAATGCGCCGTACGTCTTTTGCCAGATTATGTTACCCGAGCTGTCGACTTTGGCCAGATACATCTCCATGCCCCGTGCGTCGTTATGGAGGACGTTCCCGGCCATAACATAGTTGCCATCGGGCAACTGGTGGACAGAGTAAATATCTTCGCCAGTGCCGGATTGTCCTACCCTTGGATAATTTTTGCTCCACTGCTCAGCACCGGTCTCGGACGTCTTGAGGAGATAAGCGCCATTCGCGCCGTTACCGGCCACGATGTAGCCGCCATCACTGGTCTGCTTGACGGATCTTGCAGTTGAAGCAGGGTATGTTTGAGTCCAGACCAGGTTGCCCTGCCAGTCAGTCTTAGATAAAAATATGCTGGGCAGGCTGCTTTTGTCTTTTTGCGTCTCGCCTGTGATGATGAAGCCGCAGTCGCTGGTCTGCCAGACAGACTCAGCCCTCTCATTAAGGGTCGAGTCGCCGTAGTTCTTTTCCCATGCCGTAGCCGGAGCCGTTCCTGCCATTGATAGGCCGCTGGTAATAGTGAAAAATATTGCCAGGCATATCAGACAATAACAAAGAGTTTTAACTAATCGGATACTATCAGTCATACTTTAGTTACCACCATTTAATTTGTACGTATTGTCACCCTGCACCCCAGCAGTGTAACCGGCTAGATAATTTCACATCATATATCAGGTGAAGATAATATAGCCTATAATTAGGTAGGTGACCGTTGATAGAAATAGCTTACTAGGTAAGCAGAGTAACTACCTGAGCGTTTGGAACAGGGATCATGTCCTTGGGCACTTTTGTCCGGCGTTTCACCGGGGTTCCCCATTCCGGACGTGATATCAGGCATCATTCGTTTTACCCGCGGAAAGCTAAGTCGATACCATCGCCGCAGGCTTTCCGCGGCAATCCAAGAAAACAGAGGCTGATGCGACTATGGTAATGCTAGGTATCAAATTAGGCCCGGAAGAATATCCCCCGGTTGAGTTGCTGAACTACGCGGTCGCTGCGGAGCAGGCCGGTTTCGACGCAATTGACGTAAGCGATCATTTTCACCCATGGAGCGAGCTGGGACAGGCCTGCTATACCTGGACATGGCTGGGCGCAGCCGCCGCCCGTACGAACAGGATAGTCCTGGGTCCGGGAGTGACCTGCCCTATCCTGAGATATCACCCGGCAGTCATTGCCCAGGCTGCAGCCACGGTGGACAATTTTGCGCCAGGGAGGACGTATCTTGGCCTGGGGACCGGAGAAGCACTGAACGAGTATTCTGCGACTGGAGTCTGGCCGGATTACCCGGACAGGCAGCAGATGCTCTTCGAAGCCATCGATCTGATCAGGCAGCTCTGGTCAGGAGGATATGTGACGTTCGACGGTGCATTTTATAGCACAAGGAAGGCAAAGCTGTATACGCCACCGAAAACCAGCATACCCATCATCATATCCTCGCTGGTGCCGGGAAGCGCTTCGTTTGCCGGGCTACATGGCGACGGGCTTTTCACAGTCTTTAATGATATGTCGGTCATAAAACAAATCGTGGAAAATTTTGAATCCGGCGCCCTGCAGGCCGGTAAGGATCCCGGCACTATGTCCCGGATGATCGAGTTAAACGTGATTTACACCAGCAACCATAAAGAAGCGATGGAAGAGTTCAAGAAGTACTGGGCTGGTGCCTTGATTCCGGCCATGTTTAACCAAAACATCTACACACCGGCGATGTCAGAGATGAACGGTTCTGTAGTCGGCGATGATGCCCTGCAGAAAAGGCTATGCATATCCGACGATGCAGAAGATCACATCAAATTTGTACAGCAGTTCATCGACCTGGGCTTCACTCACATATACGTACATACGGCCGGAACCCGGCAGATGGACTTCATCAAAACCTACTCCAGTGACGTGCTGCCTGCTATCAGAGAGCGAAATAAAAGCGTAGCAGGCGTAGCCGGAGCTACAGCATAGCATTGATCCGAGGTCAGCTTTAATTGCCCGGAAGTAATAGTATCATGGATAGACATGCCCACGGACAAGCAAGACGAGAGAAGATGGCCGACACCATTGAAGCCCGTGCCGGATGATAACCTCGACATATACGACGAAGTCGAACTGATGGATCCGGCAATTCACAAAAACAACCTGGTAGAGTTAGTGATTAACATGACCGGCAGTACAAAGCGAAATGAGGCGGAGCACGCCACTTTTGGCGCAGGTTGCTTCTGGCACGTGGAAGATGTCTTCAGAAAGATCCCTGGAGTCACCTCGACACAGGCAGGCTATATGGGAGGCACCAGAGACAACCCGACCTACGAGGAAGTCTGCACAGGCAAGACAGGTCACACTGAAGTCGTTGAAATCACCTATGATCCGGCAACAGTGTCTTACGATCACCTGCTCGACGTGTTCTGGAACATACATGATCCTACCCAGGTAAACCGGCAAGGCCCGGATGTCGGTATCCAGTACAGGTCTGTGATCTTTTTCCACGGTCAGGAGCAAGAAAAAGCAGCAATCGCTTCCCGCGACCGAATACAAAAATCATTTAACAATCCGATTGCGACCAGCATAGAGCCCGCAAAAATATTCTACCGTGCCGAAGAGTACCACCAACAGTACTTTGATAAAACCGGCAAAAAGTCTTGCGGGATATGACCAGCGGGCATGAATCGTCACCCCATAAACGGTTAATAGTCATCGATCGTTCCACTGGTTATATAAGATCAAATGCCATCAATAACAGAGTATGGCCCAAGGCACAGAGCTACCGCCAGCCGGAGGAGTCCGGGCAGGGAAGAGAAAACCAGTCCCCGTCAGAGCTATAGCTGGTATAGCCATTGCAGCTTTTCTGATATGCCTGATACTGCTGCTTTTTCTTGGCTTATCTTCCTTCAGCCTGCCGTGGCTTGGTGATACGTCAGATCACGCCCGAGATATAAACGTCTCCGCCGTCGCCAGACCGGCCACTGAAAACGACTAGATCGGCACCTGGCAAGGCTATTCCGATGACGGAAAAAACCAGGTGATTACCTTTACGAGCGACAACCGGTTTAGTCACTGGGTGACAGATAAAACCCGGATGAGCTCATATAACGGCAGCTGGAGACACGATAGCAGCCTCTACGTGTACCGGCTGATCTACGACACCGGAGAATATTCGGCCAGTGTCAAAATCCGACCCATTGCAGACAACCAGACCATGACCATGCGGTTAGAGCCGCTCAGCTCCGCAGCAGGTATGCCGCTAAAAGGGTTTGACCTGGAACGGTGGAATTAACTGCCACGGCACCTAATTTCTGATAATCAGTTCAATTGGACTTTAAAACTCATCATATTTCTTATTCGACCCACGTGCTAATTCGACGGGGTATTTAGCCTCATTGTTATTCATTTTACGGTAAAACTCGCTAGTCAAATCTATGTCATACAACTGCGCAAACCGAAGTAGTGCAAATAGCACGTCTGCCAGCTCATCACAGACCTCCTCTCGCTTATCAGACGCAGCGAAGATCTCCCGCATCTCCTCCTTACTCTTAAAACGGAACAGCTCCAACAGCTCCGAGGATTCAATCACAATGCTGATAGCCAGTTCTTTGGCATCGTGGTACTGGTCCCAGTCCCTTGCTTCGCAAAAAGCTTTTGCACTTTCTTTTAGCATTTTGACAGTCATATTTTGATCATTAGTCATTGTTATCACTCGCCACGATATCCAGTAACTGTACTGTATCTATACATCTTGAAGTATTATATCATGCCCTTGATGCGACCAGACAGAAAGGCAACAGTAAGAAATGAGTGATGTAACTCATAAGCTGCAGGCTTTCTCAGTAATTTAAACACCTGGCCAAACGTATTGTACATGGGCATTGCCCGAACATGTAATGGTAAAATGGGAGAAAAAAGCTGTCAGGTATTTTGCTTATTACCAATACCTTACGAACCATTAATAATATCGATTCTTTGTTCATAAGAATCCTGCCCGCCACCAATAAACGTGACAATTAATCTTACTACGTAATGTACAGGGTCAGGACTTGTAAATTCATGTGTCGGGTTTTGCTCGGCGGAGTGAGAGGTACCATCACCGAAATCCCAGTCATAGGACAATATCGAACCGGAACTGGTATCTGTGAAAGACACAGTCAGCGGTGAAGTACCGCTTACAGTATTAGCAGTGAAACCTGCATGTCGTCCAGAAACAACTATTGTTTTGGATACCGAATTACTGCCGCCCGCATTCGTCACGGTCAACTTAACAGTATACGTTCCTGCGGATGAATACGTGAAAGTGGGGTCCTGCGCTGTGCTATCAATGGAACCATCGTTATCGAAATCCCATTCACGCGAGTTGATCCAGCCCGTGCTTGTATCATGGAACGATACCGAGTCTCCGGCAATCGCTGAAGTCGGGCAGGTAAAGCTAGCTACAGGCGGATTTGGGGGTGGGTTTCCACTCCCCGTCCCATACTGTCCTCCCATCGTCGGAACTGGTGTGCTTGTCGGCGTAGGAGTCGGCGTTGTGCTGTTAGTAGGTGTTGCATTAGTAGTGGGAGATACCTGTTCGGTTGGAACCGGTTTCAGGGTTGGTGTCAGGGTCGGCACAGCCGTGGCGAGTATTACCGGCGCCTGCGTAGGCTGTGATGCAGGAAGGATCTTACCGATGATCGGGCTGTACAAGTTTTCGGAAGAGCTGATCACAAATCCGCCCAGAAGAACCACAAAGAAGAGCACCAGGAGTAATGCTAAAAGTAATACATTAGACATCTCCCCGGAGAGTCGTTCCTTCAGACGCTCACCCAGGATCTCTTTCCAGTCATTGAGGTCTCGTAACTCTTCCTTAATACTCTTGACCATATACAGGCTCCCAAGTCAGTATGTGCTTACCTGTTCTAAGGCTTTTATCACTGTGAGATATAAAATCTTTCTCTATTGCCGAGAAAGCCATACCGGTTCGAGAATACTATAGCTTTGGCTTATAAAATCGTATTAGCTAAATCAGATTTTAGGTCTTATATGTGCTTCTCCCCGGTCAGGCTGAGGAACGCGTCCTCGAGCGTTGGCTTCTTTACATATATTTCCGCACAGCTGAAGCCCCCTGATTTTATGAGCTCTGCAGCAACGGATATGCTGGCCACACCATCGCTTTCACCAAGATCCACCAGCACACTATCCCCCTCGATCCGGCTGCGGGGAATCGCCTTTGCGAGCGATTCGAGTGCTTCGGGGCTGCACGCTCGCAAGACCAGCATGTTGCCGCCACCATACCGGTTGATCAGGTCTTCGGGAGCTCCCTCTGCGATGATCCTGCCCCTGTGCAGGATGCAGACCGTATCGGCGAGGTGATACGCCTCGTCCAGATAGTGAGTCGTGAGAAAAACCGTCTTGCCTCGCGCCCTGAGCGCTCTGATCATATCCCAGACCCCCCTCCGCGACCCCGGATCAAGGCCGGCGGTCGGCTCGTCGAGGAAGACGATCTCCGGATCGTTGACGAGCGCAATGGCGATACCGACCCGCTGCTTCATCCCCCCGGAAAGGTTCTTAAACAGGACGTCCCTCTCCCCCTGCAGGCCCAGCTCGTCGAGCAGGCGGTTCACCTCGACATGCTCCGGGTACATCCGGGCGAAATAGTCGAGGTTCTCGTAGACAGTAAGCATGTCGAAGGAGCGGAAGTTTTGGGGAAGCACGCCGATCCGCTGTTTGATCCCGCGGTAGTCCCGCTTTTCGCCCGAGTAAGGATTGCCGAATTCCGTCCTGATCCCGGTAAGCAAGGCACTGCCCAGTATGCTGACGAAGCCCCTGGTGGGCATCTTAAACAGCTCAAGAATCTCCACGACGGTCGTCTTCCCCGCGCCGTTCGGGCCCAGCAAGGCGAAGACCTCACCCTTACGGACGGTGAAGGAGACGCCGTTCAGCGCCGTAAAATTGCCATAGGTCTTCACCAGGTGCCTCACCTCGATGACGTGTTCGGGCTTGCCGTGGATGCCGTGGTCCCGGACGATCGCGGTGAACATATCCCAGTCTTCCACGGCCTTAGCTGCCGTAACGTAGTACAGCGCGTCGATGGGGTAAGTCCCGGGAGCGGCATCGCCTCGGATCAGGTCAGAAGCTTCGATCGTAAAGCCGGCCGCTTCCAGCAGCTTGTCCAGTACGTCTCCTGACAGGTCGGTGAAAGCCTGCAAATGCCCTGCCCGGGCCTCGCCAAAACCCCGGTTGAGCTTGTAATCGGCCATACGCCGCTGCGACTCGCCCATCATGCTATTATCAGGGTTAACGACGATGAGACGGCCTCCCGGCTTCAGGATACGGCGGGCCTCGCGCAGTGCAGCCGCAGGGTCGGGAAGGTAGTTCAGTACCAGGGCCAGCAGCACCGAATCGAAGGTATCGTCGGGGAAGGAGGCCTTCACACAGTCTTCCTTCTGAAAAGAGACGTTCCTTACCCCGGTGAGCCGGACCTTTGCCAGGGCGAGCATATTCTCGCAAATGTCGGTCGCCACGACACTATCGGCGACACTGGCCAGCGCCTCCGTGAAATAGCCCGCACCGCAGCCCAGTTCGACAGCCCGACACCGGCCTCGCTCCTGAAGGAGCCGATCACGGGCAGACTGACGTATAGTTTTACACAACGTGTTATCCATTGTCTCGTCGTACTGGTAAGCCATTGTACACCCCGACTGTTCGCGGTTTTCCGACATACGATACACCGTACTTATCCTTCCTGGTCCACTTTTCCATCACCTGAGAACCGCATATGCAAAGGAAAGCAGAGTTTTGACCGGTCTACCCTCGTTTTTTCCATGCAGGTAGGCCGTCCGGTAATCTCCACTGGTCATCTTTTGCCGCAAGGTGAAGCCCCTCTCGTGAAGGAACGCTTCGAGTGCTACTTCCTCGATGCCGAACAGAAAGGGCTCGCCCGCGTCTGTCACGCCTTTTTGCCAGTTCCGGCCGGCATCCTGCTTGCAGGTTCCATCCACCACTGATGCAGGGATATAATCGAAGACTACGGCGCTGCCCTTGCCCGAATTGTTGAAGATGAAAGCCAGCAGTCCGTCGACCGCCGGAGGTGGAAGATACATCAAGAGCCCCTCTGCGAGAAAGAGTGTTTTCCGGGACCGATCGTAGCCGCACTCTGCGAGCCTCTGGCCAAGATCATCCGCCGCCAGGTCAACGGGCAGGTAAGTGACGTGGCCCGGCAGCACGCCGAAGATCTCCCGGACCTTGGCTGTCTTCAGCTTCTGGGTGGCCGGGTTATCGACCTCGAAGACCCGGATGTGCCCCATCCCTTCGATCCGGTAAGCGCGGGAATCGTACCCGGCGCCCAGTATTACGAGCTGCTCCAGGCCATCGGCGATCGATGCTTTCACCACATCATCAAAGTACATCACCCGGACCAGGCAGGAGACACCAACACCCGGGACCAGCCGCTCGGACTGCTCCGCCACCGCCCGCAACTCGGCCATATGGCTGCTAAAGTATTCCATGGTTTCCCGACTGATGAAGCGGAAGGCGTAAGGGTCGTAACAGATACGTTCCCCCTCCGGCCTACGGGATTCCACTGCCCTGACGATGGCAATGGTCTCCGCAGTTTTGCTCGGACCCCTGCCCCTGCTGCCATTCTCGATTACCTCTTTGCCATTTGTCTGCTGCATAGCCAGTCTCCGTACGATCTGATCCCAAGGAACAGTCATCGATTCATTCTATTTCAATATGTATTGAAATACAAGTTATTAAACGTTTCGTGTATGCTGATGCGTACACATGTTGACGGCAATAAACCTGGACACAAGACTGTGTATCGGTCAGGTTGAAGATGGCAGGGATAACCGGTAAGCAGTTACTCTGTTTGGGCATACAGGACTTTATAAGAGCTTAGGACCTACAGAGTGCCAGCTCAGTGAAACACTTATCGGACCTAATGTTAGATGCAGGAAAACAAAGAACTTAGTGGGGCCACCCGGATTTGAACCGGGGTCTCAAGACCCCCAGTCTTGAAGGATGGACCAGTCTACCCTATGGCCCCATAATGAACTAAGCGTACTGTTAAACGGTCTTTCACGTATATATTATTTCCGCCCGCACAAGACGCTGGCTCATCCTCGAATGTGTTGGGTTCGCCTATAAATTATAACCAAAAGTACAAAAAGGCAAAGGTATTATTAAATCATACAGTATCCGGCTGAATCAGTTCGAAATGTAGACAGATGCCGTTATTGGACAAGATCGGAAGCCTGGCTTTTAGTAAGTATATGAGATGATTAGTGGTGTGGATATGGACCGGATAGAACTCGACGACAGAGACCGTAAAATCATCGCGCTATTCGAGCAGAACCCAACGATTTCCCAGGCGGAGATCGCACAGCACGTAGGTCTGTCGCAACCCACAGTCGGTGCCAGGATGAATAAGCTAAAAGAATCAGGCGCCGTCGTTACCAGTGTGGGAATGGACCTGAAAAAAATCGGCCTCAACATGGCCAAAGTCGAGATCACAACCAAGGACTCCAATGAGATCATCGATCGCTTTAAAAACTGCCCTTACTTCTTAAACGCCCTCATCGTCTCCGGCCGGGAAAACCTGTGCCTGTTTTTCGCCGCAGAAGACATTTCGACCATCGAGGCGCTCGTGGATCGCCACCTCAGAAGTAACCCATCGGTTTCCAACGTTAACTTCGGCATTATCATATCATCAGTGCAAAACATGACAACGCAAATCAAGATGGGCTTCGAAAAAACAGAAAAATCACCCTGCGGCTTCGACTGCGCAGAATGCCAGTACTATGCCCACAACAGGTGCCTCGGCTGCCCGTTGACAAAGTATTACAAAGGTACGTTTTGGTAAGAATTATAAAATAATCGCGGTGCTGCCGTACTGCTGTGTTGAATAATTCGGAATTTGATCAATTTTGAATCAAGCCGTTGTATTGGTATGTCCTAACAATACGATCGCTGCGCTGTGCCTGAACACAGATTTCACGGATTGCTCAGATCGACACAGATTTTTTGAAAAAAGGTTTGAAGCTATCCGATTTTTTTATTAGTATCTGTGCCAATTGGTGGGGTCTGTGAAATCTGTGTTCAGGCACAGCGCAGCGTTGGTTTACCTTCACGGTACAGGTACAACATTTTCTTCAATATCATTAATCAACGCAGCACCGCAGTGCCGCTGTTGTTAGAGGTCACTAGAACTTACTTAAGTATGTATATACGGCCATGGCTGCTTTTGCCCCTTCTCCGGCTGCTACGACGACCTGTTTTTGTGGTACGTCGGTTACGTCGCCGCAGGCGTAGATGCCGGGTACGTTTGTCTGGCAGTATTCGTCGATGAGGATTTCGCCGCGGTCATTGGTCTTTACCAGGTTTTTGAGGAATGCGGTGTTGGGGTCCTGGCCGATCTCTACGAAGACGCCCCCTACGTGCAAGGTTTTGATCTCGTCGGACCGGGATTTGATCTGGATGGACTCTACGAAATCGGTCCCGGCGATCCGTTCTACCGTGTAGCCTTGAAGGACGGTCACTTTTGGGTCGGCCAGGATTCGGTCCGAGAGGATCTGGTCGGATTTTAGTTTGCTGCGCACGATCATGTATATTTTGGATGCGACGTGGGCCATCTCAAGCACGGATTCGGCTGCAGCGTTTCCTCCGCCTACGATGGCGACGTCGGTGTCGGCGAATAGAGGTCCGTCACAGGTTGTGCAGTAGCTGACTCCTCGGTTCAAAAACTCGTTTTCGCCTGGGGCTCCGATCTCTCGCCAGTGGGCTCCCGATGCCACGATGATGACCCGTGAATCATAGGTTTTACCTCCGGCGGTGATCGTCCGGAAACGGTCGCCAATGCGCTCGATACTCGCGACCCGGTCGATCTTGATCTCGACAGCTAAAAGTTTTAGCTGGTCTTTCATTTTTTCCGCCAGTTGTTTACCCGGGACACCTTCAAATCCCGGGTAGTTCTCGATATTGCCACTTTTGCTCATCTGGCCGCCAAGCGAATCCGAGACGATCTCGACGGACAAACCTTTTCTCTTCGAATATAGCGCTGCAGTCAGGCCTGCCGGGCCGGCTCCTATGATTACTACATCAAGCGTCAATCGTTACACCTATTTTTGTTATGGATCAATGGCTTGATAATAGCTTATTAATTTTCGGTGGATTGAAGCCTACCATGACCTGGTCATCGATGATGATCAAAGGACATACATCAACTCCGTAATGCTTAACCATCTCAGCATGAGCCGGCTTGTTCTTCATGATGTCGATATCCTCGAACTGAACGCCTTTCGACTTCAGGAATGCTTTAGCCCTGTTACAGTCTTCGCACAGAGTCTTAGTGTAGATCCTGATTTTCTTCATTTAAAACCTCACAGTGTATTTTTCGAACGTAATATGATAGCTTATTCTCCTGTAGATAGCGGCCATTCAGGTAGTCGCCTGCTCCCCGGCTTCTGCCCGGGCCGGATCAAGGTCCCGTGAGATGTGCTCCAGCCCCAGCGTCTGCAGTTTTTCCCGGGTCGGTATACCGTCTCGGTCCCAGCCTCTTGCCTGGTAATATGCGTCCAGCATGGGATCAAGGTGTACAACACTGCCACGGGGAGGCCCGGAAGGAGCATGCTCGGTTGTGAGTCGGTCCGGAAGCCGATCGTCTTTTCTACCGAAGCCTTCCCGGACGTTGAAGGCCCGCTGGAGGTTCCAGATCCGCTCGCCGGCAAGCAGCAGACTGTCTGTGTCATACTGGAAGCCGGTAAGGGCGGACAGGTGACGGGCATACTGGCCGGGCTCGACGGAGTACCCGATAATCGTAAACATACAGCACACGAGAGAATTTACTGCCACAGAATAATGCTGGGCAGGCACCATCCACGCAACCGCCCCGGTTTCGGAAACGGGATCGTACTGTTCAGGCATGTGAAGCTCTTTCGACCGGAAGCCCATACACTCAGTCACCGAAGCGTACGGCCGCAGGTCATCCCCTCCCCGGTTGTCAACTGCATATTGCAGGGCCATGGCCTTACTACCCCGGGCTTCGAAGCCGGGCAGGCCCATATTCTTCACTGCCATGACGTATCGGTCCGAACCTTTTCCAATCTTCCCGGAGGCTTCAGCCAGGCCGTCGGCCAGTACGGCGCCGAACTCCATACGTGTGGCGATTTTAGGTATCATCGCGACAATTGCCCTATGGTTTCCGAACCTGAGATCGATTCCACGGGTATCGTTGCGATCGATGATACCTCGCTCGTACAGTTCCATTGCCCATGCGATGGTATCTCCGGTAGTCACGGCATCCAGGCCATACTGGTCACACCACAGGTTAGCCTGGGCAATCGCCTCAAGGTTGCCGTTGCCGCACTGCGATCCGAGAGCGACGGCAGCATCGTAGTCAGGGCCTTTTCCCCGGGTGCCGTGATATGGCCCGTATTCCACGCTGACAAGTCGTGTGCAGTGAATGTTACAGCAGAAGCAGCCGCGAGTCCGGGTCAGAATCGTCTCAGCCATCTTCTGCCCGGATATTTCATGCGCCTGGTCAAACGTGCCGGACTGGTTGTTCCGGGTAGGGAGTGCACCGTGCTGGTTTATTATATCTACAATACCTGTGGCCCCGTATTTCGGTAGCAGGTCTCCGGAGAGTACGTTATCATACGTGCTCTGTAAGAGCTCATCCATCGACTGATGGTACTCCCGAGGGTCGGCCGCGTAGAAGCTCTGGGTACCTCGTACTGCAATGGCTTTGAGCTTTTTTGAACCCATCACAGCACCGGGTCCGCCTCTGGCTGCCGACCGCTGGCGATCGTTCTGTATGCTGGCGAATTTCACGAGGTTTTCCCCGGCGGGGCCGATGGATGTAATGCTGACCTTTTTGTCGTGAAGCTGATCCTTGAGGAGCGCGTCAGTCTGGAAAATATCACTGCCCCATATGCCGCTTGCATCGTACAGTTCAGGATGGCCGTCGTCGATAAACAGGTAAACCGGCTTCTCACTCTGCCCCTGCACGATAAGACCGTCGTAGCCAGCCAGCTTCAGCTGAGTACCCCAATAGCCGCCTGCATGAGAGGTATTCTGACAGCCGGTAAGCGGTGACCTGGTAGTCACACAGTGCCGACCTGAAGTCGGCGCAAGCGACCCGGTTACTGGACCGGTCATGAAAATCAGCTTGTTCGCCGGCCCCAGAGCGTCTATGCCGGGAGCCACTTCGTCGTACAGGTACTTGGTGCCGAGGCCCTCGCCCCCGATAAATTCACGAAGCGTGGCATCGTCGGGCCGGTCAATGCTAAACTGGCCCGTACTAAGGTCTACTCGAAGGATTTTCCCGGTGTACCCCCCTGGCATCTGATCACCCCGGCACCCAGCTCAGCGCATTTGTCGGACAGTATTTTACGCACTGGGGCTCTCCCAGGCAGAAATCACACTTCCGGGGCATTCGCAAGTCGGAGAAAAACTGAAGCACGCCGGTTGGACAAACCTGAACACATTCCCCGCACCCCACACACTTATCCTCATCCAGACGGAAAATTCCCTGCTCGCTGGTTGTCAAAATAGTGGGGTCCTGGTAGATCGCATCCATAGGACATGCGTCAGCACATCGACCACACTGGATACATATCCGAATCTTGTGAACATCAGGATACTCCAGGTCGACGATAATCCTCCCCCGGGCAGGGTTAAAAGCCTCTTCATGCGCCCATGTGCAGATGGACTCACACCGGTGGCAGTGAATACAAACGTGGTCATTCTTAGTCAGCCTGGCCATATCCCAATCCCCGACATATATCGTGAGATTTCGGCTGCGCGATTAAAACGTTAAGTAAAAGTTTCTACGAATGCGATCAGATAAGCGGCTGAATCTTAAAAAACAAATGAATGCTGTGCCGTGAGCACAGCGCAGCGATCGTGCAGTTGTCGCGCACTATAGATTCAGTCAGAAATTCACAGAGCCACGTTCGGATTATTTGCGACACGATTCGGAGTAATCATACACCGAACCGCGACTTAAGCTCATAGATCGCTGCACTGACCGCCCGCAGGGATTTCCCGGCCTCGGCTGCGCCTATGCCAGATTTTTCGCCCGACATGATCCGGTCGTAGCAGTCCAGTGCCTCTTCGAGTTCCTTGCCGGTTTCGCCCAGGCAGGCCTCCAGCGAACATTCTACTGCGCTCCCTTCTACGCCTGAAAGCAGGCGTTTCAGACAATTAATGCGATCGTAGAGTGAACAGTTCGCAATGCTGGTGAAGTCAAGTAAGCGGTCTCCTGTCAATGAGCTGCGGAGCAGACCGTTGAGAAACGCGTCGAGGGCGGTCATGGACTCGATGATAGAGACCGAGAAGTGCTCTTCATCGTACAGCCGCCTGGCATTCAGGGTCAACAGCTTGTAAAGGGAAGGGTCGGACGATAGCAGCATTTTGACCATCATGACGTCTTCCGAGTTCAGTACCGTCGGAAGAGGCGGATTTACTGCCGGAGAGTGGTAGATCTCCATGAAGTCGCCAAACGAGTTTTTCATGACCACAGTGGACACAGAAAAGCGGGATTTTCGCAGCGAAAAATTGATCTCATCCCGTACCAGCACAATCGCTCCCATGAACTTTTTGAGGTGCTCAAATGCCTCATCCGCAACCTGGCCCGGGTTATTGCATTCGATCAGGTTCCTGACACTTGCATAGGGTGCCTCAAATTCCATAACACCATCGGTGGAGTCGATGCCCTCGGCTTTGTAGACCAGCTTCTCGATCTTCACCATTTTTCCACGTGGCAAATAGGTAACCGGCTCATTCAGCCCGATCGTGAAACCCTGGATGGCAAAGTCCACCCGGACAATGCAGGGTATTCCCGAAGCCTCCAGGTGCTCGAGCGCGCCGGAAGGCGAGCCACGCGCCTGCGCTTCTTCCTCCTTTCTCTTGATTTCGAGAGCCCGAGTCGTGACCACACTGTCATAGATTGCCTTCTCTTTTTCGACGATCGACAAATGGTCACCTCCGAGCGATTCCCCGATCACTTTCAGCTCAATATAGTAGTTTTCGAATTCATCCGGCGACAGGACTCCGGAGATATGGAGCAAGTTATAGAGCGTATTAAACATCGACTCCTGGGTCGCGGTATTCTTTTCCTTCTTTAAAGCGTAAGAACGCTCGAGATAAGACCGTGCCTCAGCGTTAAGGTTATCCCGGTGAAGTGCAATGCCGATATTATTCAGCGTCTCGGCAGTTTCCTTATTAGCATCAGTACGCTCGTAGATCGTGAGCGCAACTTCAAACTCTTTTCTTGCTTGTGCAAACTTGTTCAGCGACAGCAGGTAATTACCATTCTGGAACCTGCGTGTGGCTATTTTCAGCGATTTATCGGCGTCCATGCCAGTCCATCCATCCCATGTCATATTAAGCAACGTCAGGGTATTTAAACATTGTAGTGCTGACAGCTTTCGGGCGACCATAAATAACACAAAATCTTGACCATGGTTGAACTGTAAAGAGTCAGGTGATGATCGGAGTCCTGGTCAGATATAAGCTATGAAAAACGTGATCGAATACTGCGCTGTGCCAGATATGACAGATAAACAGAATACAGGTACCAGCCCTTGTCAATGAACGACTCAACAATCCGAACGCTGCGCTGTGCCTGTGCCACACAGATGCCACAGATTACTTTGGATTTCACTGATTGAAACTAATTTCACTGATGGAGTCGATTACACAGATTACTAGTCTATTCAGTTTAATCGATCACTCCCCGGGACGAATCTGTGCAATCAACCTCATCCGTGCCATCGGAAAAAATCTGTGCAATCCAAAGTAATCTGTGAAATCTGTGTGGCACAGGCACAGCGCAGCGATCGTTGTCATTCACAGGCTCGGGGACAACCTCTTTATCAGTATCATTATTAAACACAGCAATATGACACAAAGACGATAAATGATAACAGAAAACACTTTGCGGCTTTGCGTTTGATATCAGAGGTATCCCGCAACCTTTTTAGTCAGACAAGCCTATTTTATGCGAAGCAGAAAAGTGATCGCGATGTTGTTCAAAGAGCTTGTGAGTGTGTACGAAAATCTCCGGAGTACTTCCAGTCGGCTGGAGAAGTCTGCGATGATTGCAGACTTCCTCAAAACGGTGCCGGCAGAGGAGCTTCCGGTGGTGGTCACTTTCCTGACCGGCCGTGTCTTTCCGGAGTGGGATCAGCGGAAGACCGGTGTGGCCAGTCAGTCCATGATCAAGATCATTGCTACTATTACTCATAATTCTGAAGACGCCGTGGTGAACAGCTACAAGAAAACAGGCCACCTGGGCGTGACCGCAGAAGAAATGTTCCTGAAGCGGAAGCAAGTTACGTTCTTTGAGCCGGAGGACATCAAGATCAAAGAGCTGTACGATACGTTCCTCGAGATCGCCAGGGCTTCGGGCGCAGGCTCTTCCACTAAGAAGCAGAAGATCCTTATCGGCATACTACACCGGGCTTCCATCCCGAAAGAGGCGAATTATATCGTCAGCCTGACCATCGAGTACGTGTTGTCGGGCGCTAAAGAAGGGGTGATGGAAGACGCAATCGGGCAGGCGTTCGGGGCTACTCTGGATCAGGTACGCAGGGCTCACATGTTAACCAGCGACCTGGGGGAGACTGCCCGGATCGCCAGGACGGAAGGCATCCAGGGCCTGGAATCGATCACGATCAGACCGATGAGGCCGGTACGACCGATGCTGGCTCAGAACGTCTCAAGCATACAGGAAGCACTGGATACGCTCGGCGGTATCGCGGACTTCGAGATGAAGTATGATGGCGCCAGGCTACAGATCCATAAGGTGGGTAACGAAGTACACATGTATTCCCGGCGGTTAGAGGATATGACAGACGCACTGCCGGAGATCGTCGATTACATCCGATCCGGCGTGAAGTCTGATACGGCGATTCTTGACTGCGAATGCGTAGCTATTGACAAGGAGTCCGGGCGAGCGATCCCATTCCAGAATATCCTGACCAGACTAAGACGTATCCACAAGGTAGAAGAAACCCAGAAACTTTTTCCCTTGATACTCCGCCCGTTCGACGTTTTGTATAACGAAGGACAGAGTACGATCGATCTACCATTCCATGAGCGCCGGAAGATACTAGAAAAGATCATCAGTTCACCCGACGAGAAGTGCCACCCCGCCCTGGCACTGATCACAGATAAAGCAGAAGAAGCGCAACAGCTCTTCGATGAATCGATCAAGAGCGGAAACGAAGGTCTCATGGGCAAGGACATTAACGCCACATATACGCCGGGCGTCAGAGGCAAGAAGATGCTCAAGATCAAGTCAGTCCTGGATACCCTCGACCTTGCCATCGTCTCCGCCGAGTGGGGCCACGGCCGCAAGGCAGGCTGGCTCACTTCGTTTGAAGTCGCCGCAATAGACGAGGAAACCGGCGACTACGTCATACTGGGCAAAGTGGCCAGCGGCTTCTCGGACGAACAGCTACAGGAGATGACCGAACGGCTGAAGCCCCTTCTCACAGGCGAGCACGGCCGCATAGTAGACGTCCGCCCCGATGTCATCGTAGAAGTCAAGTTTGAGGAAATCCAGCGGAGCCCCAGCTACAGCAGCGGCTACGCCCTAAGGTTCCCCAGGCTGGTCCGGGTCCGAGAAGATTTGAGCCCCGAGGAAGTAAACAGTTTCTCCCGGGTGATGAACATCTATAACGTTCAGCAAAGATACAGCACAAAAGAAGGCGGCACACGCCAATAACTGTACGTTGTAAATCAACATTAAAAAATTGGGGGGAATGGCGTAAGGCTTTCTTACCACCACAGGCCGCCCCAGCCTAGGCCACAGCCCCCGAGACAGGAGCCTAATCCGCCCAGACCCCAGCCAAGACCTCCGAGACCCCAGCCACCAAGGCCCCAGCCACCAAGGCCCCAGCCACCAAAGCCTCTGCCGAAACCCCAGCCTCCACCCCACCAGGCTTCCGCCGGGATCATCGTCAAGGCTGTCGCAACAATTGCTGTTCCTGCTACAATCAGTTTCTTAAACATAGTCGTACACATCCTACACCCGGAACGTGAGTGAATCAAGATGTTCAAGATTACCGAGATATAAATTAAAAAAGTACTAAGACTCACCGTAAAACTAATTGTAAACACATATCCTGTGAAAAATTGTAAATGAAAAGTCACTACTTGACGCCCATGCGATCTCTGTCGTAGAACAGCAATTTCCGTTAAGACGCTGCCATATATTATTATCAATGTACCTAAAACAGCCATCTATGCAAGTCTTTCGTGAAAAGAGCCGGATAATAGAGATTAGTGTTGAAAAATCACGTGAGATGGACAGCGTCGGTGAAAAGCGTGTTCATATCGACCCGGTATCAGCATATCTACCGCTGGACGATTGCGAACAGGATGACTATTGATCATCCGGTATCTGCAATCTCGGATCACTTTATTATTACTGATAGGATCACTTTATTATTACTGATAAAAAATAACTGATAAAAAAGTGCTGCCCCTTATTTCAGGGCAGCGATCTCCATCTCGAACGCCGCTATCGGCATCTCGATGCCCCAGTTCTTGAGCACGACCGGGCTTATTTCTCCGATTACACCAGCTTTTCTGTCACCGATCCAGATCTCCGCACACCGGCCCGGGATAAACGACAGGTGATCCGCAGGTACGGTCTTCAGCTGTTCGAGCTTGCCGAAGTTCAGGCACAGCGCCTGGAGTTTTGACTTGATCTCATTGTACCCGGCCTTAGAATAGCACAGTGTACAGGCGACGTGGTCCAGTTCTTTGACCCCGGTGTTCTCCTCGTGGTCCAGGTGAGCGACCGAGCCCACTTCGAAGATGTTCTGCGGGTACTCCCGGTGCAGGTTGTTCGACAGCACGATCATCAGCGAGGGTATCAACGAAGGCCTGACAATGTTGTACTGCTCTGCATACGGGTTAGAGATCTCGACTACCTTGCCGTCGGAGTGGAGATTCATCTTAGTAAACGCCTCGTCCTTGCCGATCAGGATGAAGTTGAACGTATCCTGTAAGCCCTGGCCAACCAGAGTATTCCGGATGGCATCGCCGAGCTTGGTCGTCTCGGTCAGCTTGCCTGCAGAGGGCGTGTTGGGGTACGATGGGATGATGTTATTGTATCCGAAGGCCCGGCCTACGTCGTCGACCACGTCCCGCCTGTGGAGGATGTCCGTCCGGTAAGGTGGGATCTCGACAGTCAGGTAGTCGCTGGCCGTCTCCAGTATTCCGAAACCCATGCGTTCGAGCAGGTGTTTGATGTCCGGTGCGGTCAGTTCCAGGCCGAGGATGCGGTTGATGTACTCCACCTCAACGTCCATCGTACGGATGTTGAAGTTGGGCCTCTTCAGAGTCTCATCGGGGTACACCACATCAAGAGTGTAAATGGTTGCGCCCCGTAGGTCCAGTGAGTAGAGGACGATGTTGAGCATGTAATCGATAGTGCGGAGGTCCTCGCCGGTCAGCTCGATGAGCAGGTCATGGGTATTGATGGATACCTCGGTGCGCTTCGAGTTGATGATAGGCGGAAACGAGAAGATCGCTTCGTCGTCCACGATGATTGGCATCAACTTTTTATCTTCCAGGACGTAGCGGAACTCGATGCCCTTGGGGTGTTTCGTCAGGACGTCGGTGAGGGTCATCGTCTCAGTGCTCTGCAGCGGCACGAATTTGACACTGTCCCCAGGCACTGCCCGGTAGTGAATCTCCTTACCCTTGATCTTTGATAGGTCGTGAACGCCTACGGCACCTTTCTTACGCTTGCGGCCGAAGGTGCCGTGTAGCTTTTCCTGCAGGTGCATGAGCGACTTGATCGACTCGTCGGTGAAATGGACGTCCCGGACGATTGCACCGGTGACGTAAGGCCGGACAGGCTCGACTTCCCGGCTGACAATCAGCTTGTAATCGGATTTCAAGAGCTTTGGTACGGTCAGGCCTGTTTGTACCTCGTAGTAAGCCCGGAGCATTCGGGCGATGCCCTCTTCACTGAGAAGATCAGCACGGTCGCTGGTCACCTCAAAGGTGACTTCGTCGCCTTGGATGTCTTCGGTTTCGGAGCCGAGCTCGAACATGACTTCCCGGACCTTGTCCAGGCTGAGATCTATGCCTATTAGCTTGACGAGATCAGGGTAGTTTAGTGTTACTGTTGCCATACGACAGGCACGCTCCTCAAAAAGTTTATGTCACACAACGGCCCGTGCAGGTCCCGTATATCGGTATACCCATACAGGATCATCATGAGCCGCTCCAGCGCGAGGCCCCAGGCCATCACATCGCACTCGATGCCAAAAGGCCAGAGCATTTCATCACGGAACATGCCGGAGTTGCCGATCTCGATCCATCGCCCCGTCCGGGGATGCCTCCCGTAGATTTCGAGGCTCGGCTCGGTGTACGGATTGTAGGTCGGCTTGAACTTCAGATCAGAGATGCCAAACCTTGAGTAGAATTCCCGGAAGGTTCCCATGAGATCTTTGACGCTCAGGTGGTGGTCCATGACCCAGCCTTCGATCTGGCAGAACTCAAGCAGGTGAGTCTGGTCGATCGTGTCGTTGCGGAACACCGGCTCTACTGAGAAAAACTTGTGAGGCGGGGTCTTATGCTGCATCAGGTACCTGGCGGTCAGCGAAGTCGTGTGGCCTCTCAGTACTAGTTTTTTCCCGATGGCCTCGTTCCACTCGTAGTTCCAGCCCAGCGACCCTGCCTGGCTGCCGTCTTCGTGGACTTCCTTGACACGCTTGACCAGTTCGGGTGGCAGGTGGTGGATATACTTAGGCTCTTTCAGGTTAAACTGGTCCCAGTGCGTCCTGGCCGGGTGGTCCTGGGGCATAAACAGGACGTCGTTGACGTAAAATTCCGCGTCGACCATGGGCCCTTGCATCTCTTTGAAGCCCATCTCGATCAGAGTGCGCTTGACTACGTCCATGCCCATGCGTAAGATGTGTTTTCTTCCGCCGAATTCGACCTGCACTGGTGCGGCCATGTCGAACTTCCGGAAGGATTTGCCCTGCCATGAGCCGGAGGCGATCATTTCCGGGGTCAGCTGGCTGAGCTCTTCGATGATCTCGATGCCGGCTCGCTGGATAGCGAGCCCGGTTTCTGTGATCCGGACGAACTTTGTCTTAACCTCGAGCAGCTCGATCAGGTTTCTCTTGACGAGGTCTTTGATGACTTTTGCATCAAAGCCTTGCTGGGACTCGCCCTTTGAGAGGGCAGCCAGGATTTGTTCATCGGCAGATGGCTCGGCCTTCTGGGGGAAGATCACTGTATCAGTTTCCCTCTTCTCGAACTTCGCCCAGCCTTTCTGGCGAAGCCAGCCGATCGCGATGTTTACGATCGCGGGCGGAAACTGCTTTTTAAGCTCATTCAGGGAGATGCCTTCCGCAGGGAGTGCGTCGCGAATCGTGCGCTCCGGCAACCCTTCGGCAGCATATTTCTTACCCTCCCCGGTCAGCACGTACTCTGCCTCAACCTCATCCCTTAGTACAGCCAGCCCTCGCTCTGCCAGCATGGCCGAGGCCTGTACGGCAGCCTCGATCTTAAGACCGGTGGCAGTTGCCAGCTCCTTTGCCGTGACCTCGTTCAGGTCAAGCGACCGGAGTACCAGCCGCTCATTAATAGAAAGATCCATAAATGCTACCCTCTTCTAACCGGTTATTTGAAATCTTTACAGTTCTTTACGGCGATCTGATCGCCTTCTTTGATACTGCAGTACTCTTTCATCGTCTTCTTTAGCTTCGCCACTTCTTTAGAGTCCTGTGGCCGCTTGAGCTTATCGTATACCGCGCTGTAGTCGCTGACGATGAAGTCCTGTATTTTGTCCCTTGCCTGCTCCCGCTTCTCCTGGTGACGCTCCAGGAAGCTGACCACCCGGTCGGCAAGCTCCTGCTTGCATTCGCCGCACATGATCTCGCCCCGGCGGCATTTCTGCTCCCGGGTATCGAGCTTTTCCTGGTCCATCTCGAACAGGTAGTGGTAATACTGGAAAATGGCGCAGATGCTCGGGATTCCACCCAGCTGCTTCTGCTCCGTGATCGTGACTCTGCCGCCGGTGAAGGCGCTCAGTACTTTTTTACGGGCTACTTTGGGTTCGTCGACGGTATAGATGGTCGACTCGGGCTTGGATGCAGACATCTTATCCGACCCGGCCAGGCTCGGCAGGAAGGTACAGTGGATGGCAGCAGGCTTATAGTAGCCTAGCTTTGGCGCTATGTCCCGAGTGACCCGGAAATGCGGGTCCTGGTCGATGGCCTGCGGGATTAGCACAGGAATATTCTTGCCCGCTTCGACAGAGGGCAGGAAGGCGGGGGCCGATTGCATGGCAGTTATGAAGATCATACCGACGTTTGTGCTATTATCGAAGCCGAACACGGCTTTAGCTGTGCTAAAGGTGATGCGCTTCGCCACCTCCATGGCAATGCGGTAAAGCGTCTTGGAATATTCTAGATCAGAGAAAATTTTTGTCTTCTTCGGATCGAAACCCAGCGCGATGACGTCCAGCGTGTTTTCATACGTGTAGGACATGGCCTCTTTCATCGACAGCTCTGGCTTGAACAGGAACTTCTCATCATCGGTCATCTGGAAGTACAGCGGAGCATCGAAGGTATCCTGCAGGTACTTCGTAAACATCCAGGGCATCAGGTGGCCGAGGTGAGTGTGACCCGAGGGACCTCTACCGGTATAGAGGACGAATTTTTCTCCCGCTTCGTACCGGTCCAGCAGCCATTTCAGGTCCCGGTGGGAGAAAAATACTTTACGCTTCAGGGCCATCGGCAAATCGCCG
The DNA here is from genome assembly GCA_964548585.1 of uncultured Methanocella sp. Lineage (GTDB taxonomy): Archaea > Halobacteriota > Methanocellia > Methanocellales > Methanocellaceae > Methanocella_A. The sequence continues at coordinate 51,746 of CAZJRS010000001.1, forward strand.
GTCAGGCGCTTCCATCGCTCCAGAAGCTCGCTATTGATAGGCTCGGTGCCAAAATCCTCGATCAGCTTAGTGTAATCAATCGTACCGCTGACGTCCCACGGCGTGACAGTAAAATCCTGGTTCATCGTCATCTTCCATATGAATTTAAGAGTTTATGCGTAAAATCTGGGTATGGCTCTGTAGGCACTATAGCAGAAATACACTCGCAGATAATGTTTTTAATTTACTTTAATGTTGCTATCACATCGCACGAACGGCGCTATCGGTGGAAGTACTTACACTTATCTGCACTTTCAAAGCAGAAGGGCTTTAAACATTCACCAAGATTATTTTGAGACATGAGCCAGGAAGCCAGCTTATCGCATAGTATAGAGGTCCGACGGACAGATGCGTGGGACGTAGCGGAGATCGCGGACCTCTACCGTGCCGGTGGCTGGTGGCAGGAGACGTGGGACCCGGAGGGTATTCGTCCCCTGATCAAGGGCAGCTTTGCATTCGTGGTAGCCGTAGACACAAAAACCGGCAAAGCGGTCGGTATGGGCAGGATCATATCAGATGGTGTCTCGGACGGTTACATCCAGGATCTGGTCGTGCTTTCCCAGCATCGCAAATGCGGCATCGGAGGCAGGATCGTCTCGGAGCTGGTCGCCTGTGGCAAAGCGCAGGGCCTTGGGTGGATCGGCTTGATTGCCGAGCCTGGGTCTGACCAGTTCTACAGCTCGTTAGGATTTCAAACCATGAAGGGACATGTTCCCATGATCTACAAAGGAGGCAACTAAGTGTTATCACTCGACGACTTCAAGCCAGTGACGCTGGAAGACAAAGAATTTTTCAGGCAGTTTTATGCCCGCTATCCCCAGGTTCACAGTGACAACACCTTCACCAACATGGTGTGCTGGAATCACTTCGCGAACTACAGCTATGCAAAGGTGAATGGCAATGTCGTTCTCGCGAGCACCATCGACGGAAAAACCCATTTCCGCCCGCCCATAGGCCCGCAGAATCCTGCTCTCCTGAAAGATCTGCTCCGCCTCACCACCAGGACAGAAGAAGGCCGGCCGATCATCCTGATCGACCCGGCTACAGCCGACTGGATGCAATCGCTCCATCCCCGGTTAGAAGTAATAGCTGACAGGGATCAGTCAGAATACGTCTACCAGGCAACAGATCTCGCGGGGCTCCAGGGTCGTAATTACCTGTACATAAGGCGCGATATCAACAAGTTCAAGCGCAATCACACGTACAGTGTCGAGCCGATAGCTCCGGAGAACAGCCATCACGTCAAAGATTTCCTGGACCAGTGGTACGCATCGAGGAGCCACGAGGATGGTTCCGTGGCCAGCCAGGAAAGAGAAGCAGTATTATATGGTCTTGACTATATGGCAGAAACCGGCTTCTCGGGCTTGACGATCAATGTCGACGGGAAGATCTGCGCCATGTCCATGTTCGAGCGCCTGAACCCCGACACAGCCCTGATACACTTCGAAAAAGGGCTACCGGAGTACGATGGCATATACAAGGTCATCAACCAGGAGACAGCCATACGGCTTTCCCAGGAGTTCACATATATCAACCGTGAAAGCGACATGGGAGTCCCCGGGTTACGTGAGGCGAAAATGAGGTACCACCCGCACCACATGGTTGAAGTATACACGGCCAGCATGCCTAAACCTTGCTGTAAGATACAATGCTTCGCCAAACGTATGTGTGGTGCTCACTGCACCACATAATAATTCATTATATTATAAAGTATTAATTATATAATGAAAAAACCTGATAAAGGCAATGCGTCAAGCCCTTGTCTGAGGGTACGTGAAAATTCAGAATAATGGGATATAACCCATTGGTAACAGTACATTTCGGATAGAAAAGGGATGCCACAGATTGCACATATTATAATGATACGATTGGTAATAAGATGTATCCTATAAGATATCCTAATGTGCCAGATATCCTGCATTGATAGTTATCCCAGATCTCCACGATTCTCCAATCCCACTTTTAAACTAAATTATAGATATGCATCCTGTTAAAAAACAGGAATATGGTTGAGGTACCAGATATCCGGTATCCCGCGTTATTTATTTTGGCCGGTAATAACAGATTAAAGATAATTTGGATTTAATATATTAATTTGATAAAATTGCTGGTTATTGGTGACTATCAATGAATAGAAAAATACCAGAATTCACTACAGGGACTGTTGTGGTATCAGTACTTAGTATTTGGACAATTATTGTACTAATTGCAATTTTCTCTGTTCCTGTTTATGCAGATGTTGCCAGCGGCGGAGCAGGCCAAGGAGTAGGAGGACAAGCAACACAGTATGGCAGCATCGGATCAAACACAGGAGGAGCAGGACAAGGAACCGGAGGGGCTGCAAACATCCAGGGGACTAACGCTACTGGCAATGCTACCACCAAAGACGTAATAGCAGCCGGCGGAGCAGGCCAAGGAGTAGGAGGACAAGCAACACAGTATGGCAGCATCGGA
>CAZJRS010000001.1:54338-98425 GCA_964548585.1 uncultured Methanocella sp.
TCAAACACAGGAGGAGCAGGACAAGGAACCGGAGGGGCTGCAAAAACGTCATAAGGAGTTCACCGAGATTAAAAAATCAATCTTGAAAATGGGAGCGCAATAGGCCATGTGACAGTATCTTATCAGGATTGAGTATTCAGATATGGGAAAGTGAATGTTCAGATGGATATTCAGATTTATAAAAGCCAGAATGATGACCACCAGGTACTTATTCACATGATGGCCTATAGCTGGGATATCCGATCTCACCCCTTTTTAAATTATGAAAATATATTAAAATAGTTTTCATCCGCAGAACAATTATTTACAAGGACACGACAATAAAAAATACTCGATAAGTCCCTAAAAACCTTAAACCCTTTATAAATTTGTTAATTTTTATATATGTATGGATTTAACCCTCATTTTGGGTTGGATGGATGAATCGAAGTGTAACAAGCATTATTATGCTAATGATAGTTTTTTTAATCATACTATCTGGAACCGCACAAATGCAAAAACCGATAACCCGAACAGAAGGGTCTGACTCCCTAAAAGAGAAAAGCGGACAGGGAGAACCGATAGACATATCTATGTTACCGGTACCGCCACGCATATCAGAACCTGACAGTAGCTATGGAAACACGGACAGAAGCGCGATGATCGGTGAGAAACTGACAGAGGTTTCCAATGATACGCTGATAAAAAGGATATCTATAAAAGAGAGTTCGGATAGAATTTTAGTTAACGTGCAGTTGAAAAGTTATACTAATCCCTATGACTTGGTTAAGCAAATTGGCAACCTGACCTCTTCGATCGATTTTTATTATGGCTTAACGGACGATAAACAAGGCCGTAATATATCCTTAAAAGTCGACGATGGCACAGGGAGGCTGATCACGGATGCTGAGTTCTCGAACAAAGATTACACTTTTATTTACTATAATGTCCTTGAGGTCCAGGGCAATAATACTAGTGCGATGACGCCGGTGCAGACATGGAAACCAAACCGGAAAATGATGATGCTATTGACGATGCTTACGCCCACGACATCACCATTAATTAGTGGTGGAGGATGGAACCCGCCATGGCCAATGTCGACACCCACATTACCTTTACCCACGTATTATAGTCCGCCATACAAACCGACATATTTTCCCTCGATTAGCCAAGCCAACCTATCCTCAGACTCGGTTTCCAAAAACAGCACCATGAAACCGCTATCGAAAAACCTCTACCCCGAATTACCAATGAAAAAAGTGCCAAAAACCCAGTATGGTAACACTAGCAGAAGTTCAATGATCGCAGAGAAACTTACTATCGAAAACGGTGGAAAGATGGGCGTCCATATTAACGAAAACCCAGATAGTACTATTCTGGTTGATCTGCACTTTAAGTATTACGACATTGATCGGATCTTATCATCTTCGGCAGATACTATATATTATATAAATTGGGTGTATAGGATGATTGGTCTTGGAAATAGTGATTTTATGCTCAAGATATATGGGCCGAAGGACAAGCAGATCGCAAGTGCGAGATTTTCAGGCTCGAAGAATGCGTTTGAAGAATTTTATATGATACCAGCCGAAGGAATTCCAGTCAAAGGAATACCAGCAAAGGGGACAGAACAGACTCCCCGACAAGGCGATGTATCAGGTAATCCAATAGCTGGTAATAACACCGCAGCCCTAAACAATACTCAGAACGTAGTAATTAATTACTGGTAAAATATATAGAGTGGGGATGGTAGATCCACATTATAATTTAATCCGACCCAGACTAAAGTACTGTACCCCATTCCTATCAAACGCGAACACCATATCCTTCCGAACGCTGTTGGCCAGTCTGATAGACTTAGACAGGTCCTGCATCTGGTATACGTGGTCGTTTTCGACGAATCCCACGAGGTACCTGGAGTGGGGGATTTTCTCGACGGTCTCGATCTGCTCGTAAACCCGGAAATCGCTGCCGAACTTGAACCCGGTCTTGGCTACGAGGCCTTTATCCCGGAGATCGGCGTAAGTCTTGAGCTTGCCTTCGAATGATGGCTCTATCGTCAGCGCCTTTGCGGTGAAGTCCTCGGGAGTCATGATGTGCCCGGTATAATCTGCGACTTCAAGCTTACCCCTCATAATCAGGTAAGCTGCCTCAACCAGCGAAAGCTGCAGTCTTAGGTCGTCCATAGGATTGCCATAAAACCCACCCTGGTGGAGCTTAGTAGAAACCTCGCTTTCCCAGATGACCACCCGGTCTTCCAGGAAGGTGGCCGAACCCGGCACAGGGGTTAACTCAACCGGCTGCATGCCCCCTTTCAGGGTGTTGAACTTGACACCGTAGTAGGTGATGTCACTTTCCTCGTCGACGATGGCGAGAACCATCTCTTTTCTGACATTCAGGGCAGCCTGCAGGTTACCGATGATCTGTTGTAACGGAATCGGCTTGCGCTCGGTGACCACGTGGACGAAGTATTTGGATGGCGAGACATTGGGCTTGCCGCCTCTGGGATATACCCGGAAGTCAGTCACGCTGGGCTGGACATAATAGCCCCGCTCCCGCAGGTCCCGGTACACGATGTACTTGAGTTCGAAGTACTCCTGGGTCTGGGATGCGATGATGAAAAAGTCCCTGAAAGAGAGCGATCTGCCATCCTGGTCTACGGTAATCCGTGCTCGGTCAAGCAGGTAAGCGGCTTCCACGAGTGCCAGTTCAAGCAGATCATCCTTGATACGGCCGTAGTACTGGGTGTTGTAAAGCTCCGCGACCACGTCGCTGCCGAATACTACTTTATCGCCTTTCAGGACTCCTTTCATGATAGCCTCTGCGCCTTAGTTATTGGACATGATATAAAAAGGTTGAGCAGAGTTCATTCACCCCTGATCTCGTCGAACGCCAGATCATCCCACTTGCGTAGCCCTTTCACGATATCGAACTCCACCGGGGTGAGCACCGGTACTTTGAACTGCCCCGCGTCATCGATGGCCACCCTGGGACAGACTGTAGATACGTATGCATCCACCTTGAAAGATATGAGTCGGTCCGGGGTAATCTCCCGGATAGAGATCAGTACGGCATCGCCGGCCACCTCTTTGATCCGCCGGGCCAGCTCCAGTCGCTTCTGTCCGGTTTTCGTGCCGATGATGACACCCCATTTCTTCGCATCGATCGCCCGGGACATCACACCATAGCGTTGCCGCATAATTTTTTCGACGTCGACTTTACGGGCTTCTCCGGTGAACGGATCGGCTGCTATCACGGGCACCTGAGTCGAAAGCTGCACGCCCATGGGGTGGAAGTTGCCACTGCCTACGTATAGAATAGTATCCACGCCGGAAGGCGTTGCACTGAAATTGCACCCGAGCAACTGACCCGGGTACGTGATCCTTGAATCGCCTCGGCTCACGGCCGGCGTTTTCCCTGCATCGGCCAGGAGTTGCTCCATCCTCGACAGCATGTGGATGTGCTGCACCGTCGTCACCACGCCGACTTTTTGCCCCAGTAACGGCAGGGCATTTTTGATTGCCACCTCTACGTCGACCTCGTGATGGTACTCGATAAAGACGATACGATCATCGTCCAGCAGCCGGGAATGGCCGAAGTGAAAGAGCACGTCCACCATATCCAGCAGACTATCGTCAATATCGCAGGCCCCATAACACGGGTCGCCCGAGAGGATTACCATGGCCCCGGTCCGGTTCTCAACCTCTTTTGCGATATCTGGCCCCTGCCTCTTCAGGCCTTCTGGAAACTGAAGTCCGATCGTCGTGGCTTTGCGGTCCTGTGCCAGGCGGACGATCTCATCAACGTCGATCATGATCAGTCCCCCATATGCATTCTCGGGGTATATAAAAGCGGGGGACACAGGGGATAACGGCAGAAAGTACCGCCTTACGACAGGGTAGCACTCGCTCGATAAATATATGACAAGGGTGAAATCGGATAACTGCCGTCGAATATGCTGAAGTCAGTTAGGTGAATAGCGTAAAAAATCCGGTAGAATCGCACATTTACCGAATAATATTATAGAAGTTATTTTATAAAACAATGCCCAACAAGGTATTGTAAGCATAAGCCCCTGTGGCTCAGCTGGTTAGAGCGGCTGACATGTAATCAGCAGATCGGTAGTTCGAATCTATCCGGGGGCTCTGTATAACAAGTCAGCATCCACACCTAAATATTATATATAAATTCGGCAAGATGGCAAACCAGCATTTTGGCGGTGGGTATCCAGGTACCCACCACCATGTTGCCACGCGTAAAATATTAATACAGCAATGGACATCTACTTTTCAATCACAATGCCTCTGTGGCTTAGCCCGGTATAGCGGCTGACTTGTAATCAGCAGGTCGCGAGTTCAAATCTCGCCGGAGGCTCTTTTATCTAAAGTTTTTCAAATTCACCGGCCCTGTTGAGCTTTCACGATCGCTAACGAACTATCGGAGAGACATCGAAGGCCGGCATATATACTCCCACGCTAAGCCCGGTTGTTGGCTCGCCAGAGTCAGACCATTAAGAGTCCGGCCGGGCAACCTTAAGCCGCTACCCCGCTGGTCCGCGAGACGCTCTTAACCGGGTGAATGAACCTGCACCGCCGTCCGGCCTCCGTTTTACCATCGGGAAGATTCCAGCCGTGAATACCCCCGTGTGTTACGAGTTAGCCATAGCAACTGCTTCAGTCTCGGTGATCTAAGACCATTTGACAAAATTCGAATGATCGTCTTGTGTCAACTATTATTAAAAGCGGGATTATTTCGACTTTTGGGTGAAAGACAAATGGCTGATAATAGAAAATTAGTCTTGATACTAATCGTACTGTCGGTAGTCGTGGGTCTTACTGTCCCGGCACTCGCCCAGACGGCGACCGGCCAGAAAACGATCCTCCAGAACCTGGCGGGCAATGGTGACTTCTCGACGCTGGCAAACGCGGCAAAGACCGCCGGACTGGATAACACGCTGGCCGGAACGGGGCCATACACAGTCTTCGCGCCGAATAATGCGGCGTTCGGACAGATTTCACAGCAGTCGATCAGCGCGCTGATGAACGATAAGGCTAAGCTGGGCGACCTGATGAAGTATCACGTCGTGCCTGGAAAACTGTCCTACACAGACCTTACAAACCGAAACTCGCTGCAGACGGTCGATGGGAAGACGTTGCCCGTGACCCGCCAGTCCGACGGGACGATCACCGTTGGCGGTGCCAGAGTCGTGAACAACGGCATCGATAGCAGCAACGGCATGATCTTTCCGGTGAACAGCGTCATCACGCCGCCAGGCTTTGCTATGCCGCAGGCAGCTCAGACTTCTGCACAGGGATTACCCTGGTGGATACTACCGTTGGCACTGGGCATACTGGCAGCGATCGCAATATACTTGTTGACACGGCACAGGAAACACGCAGAGCCCGAGCCACGAGCGAAGTACAAAGAGAAGGTGCCAGCCGAGCGTGCAGCACCCCGGTATGAAGAAGAGCAACTCCGTACCGAGGCCACGAGCAGGCCCGAGGAGACCATGAGAGACGTCCGGGAATCGACGGCTGCCTATAAAGAGCCGCGGATCGCTGACATCGCAAAGAACCTCAGCCTCCCGTTGTCCGGCGTCGCGCTGACCGGGCTAAACGCCCTTATCAGCAAGGGCACGTTCGGCGACAAGCAGGACTTTATCGGCTTCCTGGCGAAAAATTTCTTCGCGAACAACATGGAATCGTCCATGGCTGGAGGCAAGGGTCCGAGCGAGTCCATGATCATGGACGTCATCAACAAGACCGGGGTAGCGAAAGGCTTCTCCCGCGATGATACCATGAAGATGATCGTGCCTCTGCTCATCACGGGGTTTACGGCCATCTATAATTACCTGCACAAGCAGCCTGCCGTCGTGACCAGATAACACAATTTTCACCTTCTTTTTTTTCGCAACAAGAACATTGTCAGTGACGACAGCCCGGACATTCCGGATAGTTTAGAAGGTCGGCATCTCCAACCATTCTCCACCAACCGTTTTAAGCAGATACTTCTTCGGAAATTTTTAATAGCCATGCCACACTATGACCATACATCTGTTGGTCTGCCGTTGTTAGCATAATCATGATAAAATGAGAGGTAAATCTATAACGGTTAGAGCAGTAATCTTAAATCTAATCAGACAAACACTGTATTGGGTACGATTCATCAGGTTATCGAGAAGGGAAACTACATGCAGGAACGAACTAAAGAAGTCGCTGCCCGGGTGAAGGAGCTGAGAGAGATCCTCGATACCAGCCCGGGAGACATGGCTACCTACCTCAGGGTCAGCCCGGAGACCTACGGAAGATATGAGGCCGGAGAGGAAGATATCCCGGCCAGCATTCTCTATGAAATTTCCCGGAAACTCGGAGTAGAGATGAGCATACTTCTGACTGGGGAAACCCCCAGGATGCACTATTTCTCGGTCACCAGAAAGGGGCAGGGTGTCAGTGTCGAGCGCAGGAAGGAGTACAAGTACCATAACCTGGCTTTGAATTTTATCAATAAGAAAGCCGAGCCATTTATCGTGACGGTAGAGCCTAAGCCTGCAGACAGCGAAGTCCACACCAACTCCCATCCAGGGCAGGAGTTCAACTATGTCCTCGAAGGCAGCCTCAAGCTCCTCATCAGAGATCACGAGATAACCCTCAACGAAGGCGATTCAATCTATTTCGATTCAAGCTGCGAACATGCCATGGTGGCGCTGAACAACAAGCCGGCACGATTCCTGGCCATAATCATGTGAAAACGGAGATAATCATATGTCGCTGATAAACAGGTTCCTGGACAAAACCGAATTCGACTCATACGAAGATTTCACACAAAACTTCCGCATCAAGGTACCGGAAAGTTTCAACTTCGCCTATGATGTGATAGACGTCTACGCCCGGGAGAGTCCGGATAAGACTGCGCTGGTGTGGTGCGATGACTTCGGGGGTGAGAAGATCATCAGCTTTGGAGAGATGAAGCTCCTGAGTGACCGTGCTGCTAACGTTTTCAAGAGCATCGGCATAAAGAAAGGCGATGCGGTCATGCTGGCCCTCAAGGGCAGGTACGAGTGGTGGTACTGCATGCTGGGACTCCACAGGATCGGCGCAGTTGCGATTCCTGCGACCCACATGCTCACTAAAAAGGACATCGTATACCGGATCGGGCTGGCCGACATCAAGATGATGGTGGCAGCCGAAGATAAGTTCCTGATACAGGCGGTCGACGATGCCCAAAAAGAGTGTCCGGATATGCTCAAGTACAAAGTGGTCGTGAATGGAAGCCACGATGGCTGGATCGACTTTAACGCGGAGGTAGAAAAAGCGGGAGATCAGTTCGTGCGGCCGACGGGTGATGAGGCCACGAAGAACGAGGATACTTCTATTTTATACTTCACCTCCGGTACGACGAGCCTCCCCAAGATGGCTGTCCACAACTTCGCCTATCCCCTGGGACACATTCTTACGGCTAAGTACTGGCAGAACGTGATCGACGGCGGCCTCCACTACACCGTGGCAGACACCGGCTGGGCTAAGGCAGTCTGGGGTAAGATCTACGGCCAGTGGATCGCCGGAACTGCGGTATTCGCCTATGATTATGAGGTGTTCAACCCGCTCAACCTGCTGAAGATGAACCAGAAACACAAGGTGACCACCTTCTGCGCTCCGCCTACAATCTACCGGTTCCTTATCAACGAAGACATGTCAAAGTTCGATTTCTCGAACCTGAAGTACTGCGTAGTCGCAGGCGAGCCCCTGAATCCCGAGGTTTATAACAAGTGGCTTCAGCTGACCGGACTCAAACTCATGGAAGGCTACGGCCAGACCGAGATGACGGTGGCGGTAGGCACTTATCAATGGATGGAACCGAGACCGGGCTCGATGGGAAAACCTTCACCGGGCTATGATATCGAATTGCTCAACGCAGATGGAAAACTATGCGAGGCGGGCGAAGAGGGCGAACTGGTGATCAATACCAGTAAGAGAAAGCCGGTGGGCTTGTTTGACGGCTATTACCGGGATGAAAAGAGGACCGGGTCTGTCTGGCACAATGGCCACTACTATACGGGTGACATGGCCTGGATGGATGAGGACGGCTACCTGTGGTTCGTAGGCAGATCAGACGACGTCATAAAAAGCTCAGGATACAGGATCGGTCCCTTCGAAGTAGAGAGCGCGCTGATACAGCACCCCGCAGTGGTGGAATGTGCCATCACGGCAGTGCCAGATGAGGTCAGAGGACAGGTCATCAAGGCCACAGTCGTCCTTAAAAAGGGCTACGAGGCATCCGATGCCCTTAAAAAAGAGCTACAGGACCACGTGAAGAAAGTCACGGCACCGTATAAGTACCCCAGAATAATCGAATTTGTGCCGGTGCTTCCCAAGACCATCAGCGGTAAAATCCGTCGGGTGGAGATCAGGGATAACGATAAGAAAATAAAAGTTGAGTAGAATTGTTTGCAGTGGTAGAAGCGGTATAATTCACCGCTTCTACTGTGGCTCATACAATCGTTTTCTATCTGGCGCCATAGCTTCAATCCGCTTTTTTGCCTCGGCGGGAGTGACAATATCCCTGGACCCATCAAGATTCTGAGCGACGACACCACTGGCTAAGACCATCTTACACCGCCTTTCTCGGACCGCCCGGTCCGGGTGGCAGATCAGCTGACAGTGGCTGCAAGTGTATTCGGTCCGAAACCCGGGCTTAACCGAATTATAGTAGACGTGATCGACGATAGGGCGTTTAATGTAGGCATCGACAGACGCCGCAAAAGCCTTCGGGAAATCCGCGTCGGCTTCTGGTATGGGATACCGGGAGGGAGACCAGGTCGACCACTTGCCGGACCGGCTGAGACCGGCGTAGCCGCCGCAGACATAGCTGCACCGGGCATACGTGTTTCTCTTCGAGTATTCGAAGACATGTCCGCCGAGGGACACTTCGGTCAACTGGTCCGCCGACATAAAGCCTGAGGCACATACCGCCCGGCAGAGCCGGCAGTTGTCGCAGAAATTATCTGCAGCCGGAAGAGGCGCGGTAGGCTCCAGAACCGCCTCTGTAACGACGGATGCGAGGACGATGGCAGCCCCATGGTCGCGGGTGATCACGTTACCTGAAAATCCAAAGTGGCCGATGCCCGATCGGACGGCCAGATAGCGGTGCGATACCGGCGGCTGACGATCGGCGTAGGTCACCGTTCCGTCGTTCCGGTACTGGAAGTTGGCTGGCAAGGGCACCGATTTGTAGCCGAGCTGTTCCAGAAAGGCAGCCACTTCCAGTGCAATACCACTGGCCAGAGTGGTCTTGCGGATCTTATCGAGGTTGTGAGCATCATGGTCCGCTTTTTGCAGGTAAAGCTCGATTGGTTCCTGTTCCATAGACAGCGCAAAGCATAACGCGGATCTGGCACCCGGTAGCACATAGGTAAGGTCTGCCGACGGCGGGCCTCCCGACAGGGTTTCGGTCGTTACAACGCCCGTGCTGAAAGCACCGAGGTTCTTTACCATGTCCTGCAGTATCCGGGTTAATTCGGTGTTGTCCATTGTACGGGATTTTAGACCTCCGCTCATAAAACTTTACCGGGTCCGCCAGAGGATGCCGGCGTAATCGTTATGCACCAGCAGGCCAATTAACCACCGGAGATAGACATGGATAACGATCGGTACGAGCGAGGTCGGAAGCTGCTGGCAGAAATCAACGGGAAGAATGCCGACGCCCTGGTGGAATCGCTCAAGGATGTCGCACCGGATATGCACCGCTACGTGTTCGAGTTTGCCTACGGGGACATATACAACAGACCAGGCCTGGACGTAAAAAGCAGGGAACTGGCTACAGTTGTGGCGCTGACGGTGCTCGGCTACGAGTGGGAGCTGAAAGCCCATATCGACGCAGCCTTGAATACCGGCTGGACCAAAGAGGAGATCGTCGAAGCCATCATGCAGATGGCAGTGTATGCCGGGTTTCCGGCATCCTTGAACGGCCTTCACGCCGCCGATGAAGTATTCAAGCGCAGAGGCCTGTAAATCGAAGAAATCTGAGGAAATGACCCATATGGCTGAACAACTCTTTATACGCACCTGCCGACTGGAACTTATTGCGGTAACAGTGGAACTGATCAGGGCTGAGATGTCCGACATACGGCGATTTTCCACGCTATTAAAAGCGCATATACCACAGGAAGATGAAGGAGAAGCCTGGCCACCGGAAAATATCCGGGATGTAATGGGTATGTTCTCCGCCTACCTGGAAAGAGACCCCGGCCTCGCAGGGTGGCTTAACTGGTACTGGGTACTGATCGACGAAAAAACAGGCGAGAGAACGCTGATTGGTAACGGCGGCTTCACATCCCGGCCGGTGAATGGCACAGTAGCCACCGGATATTCAGTGCTCCGCCAGTACCAGGGCCACGGCTACGCAACAGAAGCGGAAGTCGCACTAGTCGAGTGGGCTTTTTCACACGCTGAAGTTGACAGGGTCATCGCCGAAGCCGCCAGCGATAACAGCCGTTCGGTCCGGGTACTGGAAAAAGCCGGCTTTAGCTATGTGGGGAAAGGATCTGAAGAAGGTCACGTACTCTATGAGCTTAAGCGGAGCTGGACAGGTTAGCTGCGATTTGCGCCTATGCGATCCAGGCGAAGCCGCCGAGCAAGTAGTATTTATAGGGCAACTGGCAAACAAGTTACACCAGTTTACCTGAATAGCAGTGCATTTCCGGTCGGTGTATCTCCCCCATGGCTACTGTGAACAACAAAAAAATCATTCTGATTGTAACCTGTATGGCGGCGTTTATCACCCCGTTTTTAGGCGCGTCGATCAATATCGCGCTACCCGCGGTCAACGCGGATTTCGGGGTGACAGACCAGGCCATGCTGGGATGGGTCGTCACAGGTTTCCTGCTTTCAGCAGCCATTTTTATCGTACCCTTTGGCAGAATAGCGGATGAATTCGGTCGAAAGACCGTATTCATGATAGGTCTTGTGGTAATAGCCATATCGTCGATTTTGTGCAGTGTATCCGACTCCATCCTTATGCTGATCATCGGCCGGATAGTCGAAGGGTTCGGTAGCGCGATGATTTTCGGCACGTCCATGGCCATTTTGACCTCGGCATACCCCCAAAAGGACAGGGGCAAAGTACTGGGGATCAACGTGGCGATCGTCTACCTGGGCCTCTCCGCCGGACCGTTCCTGGGCGGCATAATTACCCACTACCTTGGATGGAGGTTTATCTATGCGGGCATCACTGGCTTCACACTGATAGTGGCTTTACTGACCATGCTGCTGATCAAGGAAGAGTGGCGTACCCCGCAGACTGAAAAGTTCGACGTGACCGGAACAGTCCTGTACGGAGCCATGTTGTTCTCGCTGGTATACGGGCTTTCGCAAATACCGGATTTGACCGGTGCTTACCTGATCTGCTTAAGCATCCTGCTGATGATAGTGTTCTTCTGGTGGGAGCTGAGGCATAAAAACCCGGTCATTAAGGTGAGGATCTTCCAGAACAACCAGGTTTTCGTCTTCTCGAACCTGGCCGCGCTGATCAACTATAGCGCCACATTTGCCGTAGCATTCCTGCTCAGCCTGTACCTACAGTACACCAGAGGGTTCGAACCGCACACCGCGGGGTTGATCATGATTATTCAGCCGATCGTACAGGCAGTCTTTTCTCCGCTGACCGGCCGGCTATCCGACCGGATAGAACCCCGGATCGTGGCATCTGCAGGTATGGGGCTGTGTGTGATTGGTCTTGCCGTGTTTGCGCTGCTTACGCCGGAAACCCCGATAGTCGTGATCATTGCCGGACTTGTGTTGATGGGTCTGGGCTTCGCGTTGTTCTCGTCGCCCAATACTAACGCCATCATGAGCTCGGTAGAGAAGTCAGACTACGGAGTAGCCTCTGGCATGGTGAGCACGATGCGGCTGATCGGGCAGATGATGAGCCAGGGAATCGCGATGCTCACCTTCTCGGTGATCATGGGTCACGTGGAAATCGCGCAGGACCACAGCCAGCTGATGAACAGCATCAAAATTGCGTTCGTCATCTTTGCGTTGCTTTGTATTATAGGCCTCACGTTTTCGCTGATCAGGGGAAACTTGAGGAAAGTGGAGACATCCGGGATCACAAAGCAAACGGACGGGCCGAAAAGTTAAGGCTGAGATAGAACCATTAGAAGCACTTGAGAGGAAATGACATGATAAAAAAATCTTACTACATTTTACTTTTCTTAACATTGATATCGGCCTTAGTCCTGGTGGCAGGTTGTACGCAGCCCAGCCCATCTCCGACAGCCAGCCCATCTCCGACAGCCAGCCCTGAGCCCGTCATCAGTAAAGGCATACAGATCTTTGATCAGACCAAATTTCACACGTTCACGTATAAGATTTTTGCCACAGATGGCACAGTGGTCAGGCATGTCGGCGATCTGAAAGCCGAGTATGATACGGCCGCCTACAGTGGCATATCAAATGCGAGACACATGAAGGAGTCGAGAGTCGTGGGACAGGGAAACGAGGCTATCACCACTGTCACCGATCTATACTTCAATCCCTCGACAAATCAGTTGCTGGGAGGCCATGCGAATGTGACTTCGGCAAGCGGAACCGAGGAAAAAGACATTGCTGCGAGTGACGTCAACTACTGGAATGCGGACATATCGGTGACTTCCCCGGATGCCGAGTTCGTCAATGGGGGTACGGGATTAGTAACAGTCCCGAAAGAGGTCTACGTCGCTACCAAATACACCAGCACGGAAAGTGGGGTTATGATCTGGATCGCGCAAGGTGTGCCTGTGCCAGTTAAGATTGCAGGCACCGGTACCAGTGATGGTGTGACAATCACCACTACAATGGAATTGCTGAATTACGCTTAATCAGCTAAAATTTACAAACAACTTTTTTTCTTAGCTACCGGTAATATCTGATTAACTCTTAAGCCCAATGCAGAAAATATATATACAGATATGATTTACTAAACGTTAGTTAAAACGATCTGGCCCTGGGACACCCCGGGAGCGAGGTACAGCTTTGAAAAAAGACCAGACGATGAAGATGGTATGCAGATATGGAAACAAGATTCACACCAGTATCGATAACCGGTGAAGGCGCCGGACAGGTTGCAGCTCAATGCCTCCGGACTACGGATGGGGAGCTACTGGATGCCTACTCCAGGACTGTTGTCGACGTAGTCGAAAAAGTCAGCCCCTCGGTCGTAAAAATCGATATCAAGCGCAAGATGATGGTGAGACAGTCGCTCTTTAACCAGGTACCTCAGGAAGTACCAGGTAGCGGCTCTGGATTTATCTTTACGCCCGATGGTTTCATCCTGACCAACAGCCACGTGGTCCACGAGTGTTCTCAGATCGACGTAACGCTATCCGACGGACGCCAGTACCAGGCAAGGATGATCGGAGACGACCCCGGAACGGACCTTGCAGTCATCAAGATTGAAGCGCCAAACCTGGTACACGCCACAATCGGGGACTCACAGATACTCAAGGTAGGCCAGCTGGTCGTTGCAATAGGAAACCCATACGGCTTCCAGTGCACAGTGACATCAGGCGTGATCAGCGCAGTAGGCCGATCACTCCGGACCTATACCGGACGCCTGATCGACGACGTGATACAGACAGATGCATCGCTCAACCCGGGTAATTCCGGTGGACCGCTGGTGAACTCCCGGGGCGAAGTCATCGGCATTAACTCGGCGATCATCCTACCGGCACAAGGCATCTGCTTCGCGATCCCCACCAGCATAGCCAGGTTCGTGGCCGCCCGGCTCATGATGGACGGCAAGATCAGACGGGGACGCATTGGCCTGGCAGGCCAGAACGTCACCATCAAAGACGATATCGTCAAATCACTGAAGCTCAGCTCCAGCCAAGGCGTACTCGTGGTCAGTATGGAGCACAACAGCCCCGCCGATAAAGCAAGCCTGGTGTCCGGCGACGTGATCATTGGCCTGGACGACAAGCCCGTAAACAACGTAGACGACCTCCACAAACTCCTCACGGAGGAGAAAATTGGAGTACAAGCCACGCTGACCATCGTACGGATGTACGATAAGCGCCAGATAAAGATCACACCAGAAGAACAACCCGACGGGCTAATGTAACACATACCCGCCGAATAAGCCCCATTAAAAACATTGGTGGCCAAAGATACGGTGAACGCCGGCCCGGACCCCTCCGGCCGGGCCTGCGCCTCACTGCAACCCTGATTTTTATTCATCAGGTCTACACGACACCATCGCGCATCGGCATCAACAAAGTAATACATTATTTTTGCCGGGGATGCCAGCGGTGTAACATATCTCCATACCAGTATACTTTTTTTAGCACAGGAGATAGGCCGCTGCATGTCCGCTACCGTATATTTTGCCAAACTCAAGATTGGAAAAGCGAGGGTTAACACAATCACCAAGATCAAACGGCTTTTTGATGCCGCTGGTTTTGGAAACTTCATTGCCGAAGGCGAACTGATACCGGTCAAGGTGCACTTCGGGGAGCGGGGTAACGATACGTATGTTCGGCCGGTGTACGTCAGGCAGGTTATCGACAAGATCAAAGCGCGGGGAGGCAAACCGTTTCTGACGGATACGAATACGCTCTATTCGGGGAGCCGACACGATTCGGTGGAGCACTTGACCACTGCGATTGAGCACGGGTTCAGCTACTCGGTAGTGAATGCTCCCTGCATCATCGCCGACGGTTTGATCAGCGACAACTACCGGGAAGTACCGATCCCGGGTAAGCATTTTCAGCGGGTGAAAATCGCAAGCGATATCCTGTCCCCGGGGAGCATGATTGTATTGTCGCACGTCAAAGGGCATGGCATGGCCGGGTTTGGGGGAGCGATCAAAAATCTTGGCATGGGTTGCGCACCTGCCGCCGGGAAGATGGACCAGCACCGGGGCTTGCGGCCTCTTGTTGATGAGCTCAGCTGTGCCGGATGCGGGAAGTGCGCAGCAGTTTGCCCCAGAAATGCGGTGAAGATGGAAGGAGACGTGGCCGTGGTACTCAACGAGATATGCATCGGCTGCGGCGAGTGCATGACGGTATGTCCGGTGGGTTCGATCAGCTTCAACTGGGATCAGGATATCATCCCATTTATGGAAATGATGACCGAATACGCCCTCGGGGCAGTGCAGGGTAAAGCCGGCCGGATTGGCTACATGAACTTTTTAATCCATGTCACTCCGGAATGTGACTGCGTCCCATGGAGTGATGCGCCGATTGTCCCGGACATCGGCATACTGGCATCGACAGACCCCGTAGCTATCGATATGGCCAGCTTTGACCTGGTCAAGCAGCAGATTGGGCTGAGAGGTAGCCGGCTGAAGGATCACTTCAACCCGGGAGACGACAAATTTGAAGGAACCTGGGAAAAGACCAAAGGGCTGGTACAGGTCAGGTACGGCGAAAGCATCGGGCTCGGGACGAGCGATTATACACTGAAGGAAATATAGATTGACGAGGCCACGAATCCCCGCTCCCGGTGATCTGCGCGATTTAGCCTGGTAAGCAAGCTATTATAGGGAAAGCGATATATAGTTCTTATTAAAATATTACTTTTATTAAATATTGTAAATAATCAAGAGGTCAGACGCATGGGTTCGATGAAAGCGCAGTTTGTTCACGATAAATCGCAATGGGATAAATTCGTAGACGAAAGCCCGGATGGCACCATATTCCATAAATGGGACCTGCTCCGAACAGTTGAAAAGCACAGTGGATACCAGTTGTTGCCATATGGAGTTTACCAGGATGGCGAGCTGATCTCGGTTTTTCCGGTGTTTTACAGGAAAGACCTCATGCTACGGCTGGTCACTACAGCCCCACCCCAGACGGGCATCCCGTATCTTGGCCCGGTCATGTATAAGAGTGCCATTGATATGAAGCCCAGTACCAGGGAAAAATGCCTCCACAAAATCGTGGAGAACGTTGTCATGGAGATCAACAAACTGTCTCCAAACCACATCTACATCCAGATGATGCCTATGCACAACGATATCCGGCCGTTCAAGTGGCACGAGTTCCAGGAAGAATCGAACTTCACATATTTCATCGACCTGGAACGGCCGCTAGAGGAGATCATGGCCAGCTTTGACCGGGATGCAAGACGCCTCATCAGAGAAGCAGGCAAGAAATCACTGGAAGTCCGACAATACCCCAACGTGTACACCTTCTACGACATCATGCAGAAAAGGTATGCGGAACAGGGGTTGACATTACCGCTGGTCAGCCCGGAGTACATTAAAGATCTGCTACAGGCATTCCCGGATAACCTGCGGATGTACTCTGCATACAAAGGCAAAGATATCGTTTCGATCGTCCTGGTAACGATATATAATGGCCGGATGACCTACTGGATGGGCAATCCGAGGATGAACAGCGACTTCTCAGGAAACGAATACATGATATGGGAAGCGATACAACGGGCAAAAGCCGAAGGTTGCACGGAATTCGAGATCAACGGTGCCGGCGAGCGACGACTGTGCCAGTTTAAGTCGAAGTTCAACCCCCGGCTAGAGGTCTGTTACGTAGTCAGTAAGAAAGACGGGCTTGGCACTATGGCAGAATGGGCATACGCAAATTTCCGGAAAAAGATCTGGGCTTAAAGTCAGGAGCCATAAGGCATATGTCGAGGTGGCTCCGGCCTACCCGGCACCTTGATATGCTGGCACTGCTATTTACAGACGGCTAGCGTGAGTTGGATTATCTGGCGATAAAGAATATATTTCCTGCCGCGCAATGCTTCTTTGAAAGTGAGTGATCATACATGCTAAAAGTCAAAGGCTGGATACTGGCTATCTTATTAGTAATATCTATGGTTTTGCTCGCCGGATGCACCGATCAGTCGGGAAGTACGGTGAAGCCAGGAGATAACGCTTCCGCCAACACGGTTGTGAAAGCAGGAGATAACGTATCGGTAGATTATATCGGCTGGTACGAAAACGGTACGATTTTTGACACTTCTGATGCCGCAGTGGCGCAACAGGCAGGGCTCTACAACCCGCTGAGAGAGTACGGTCCGCTATCGTTCATAGCCGGCGCAGGCGAGATGATCAAAGGGTTCGACAATGCCACGATGGGCATGAAAATCGGAGAATCAAAGAACGTCACGCTTCAGCCCGACCAGGCATACGGCCAATATGACCCTGCGCTGATCTTGCCGGTCAATATGAGCGTTCTGACCAGTAATAACATCACGCCGATCGTCAATCAGACTCTGTACTACAACATGCAGCCGGTCCGTGTCGACAGCATTCCGAATAACACGACAGTATTCGTCGATTTCAACGGACCGATGGCGGGTAAAACGTTGAAGTTCCAGATTACTGTGAAGAATATCGAAGCTGCGAAAGTTGTGTAGATCTGCTTAAGTGCCGGTCCGGAATAACGGGTATGGCACTTTTTTCCTTTTGATTTTTAAAAGATTCTAATGCCCTATAAAAAGCTATTTTTTCAAACAATTGTAGTATTATCGGTTATTACAAAAGATTAACACCAATACATGACTATTATTAGTAAAGAACTGTAATTACAAGTCTATTGGCCAATCGACAAAGTATTTATCCTATTCTACGATGTCTTTTGTTAGAACTACTGGAGGAATAAGCCATTAAAAAACGTACTTTATTTGTTACTCTTATCTGTCTGGCGGTTGTGGCAAGCTCGCTCCTCGCAACGGCGAGCACGCCACAGCTAGCCAGCCTGGATGGAAGTAGTGCCAATGATACTTACATCGTCGTTTTTAACAGCAACCAGAACCTGGCAAGCATCATGGATGACCAGGTAGCTGCATTTGCAGTTGAGAATAATGCTTCCGTCATTTACCAGTATGATACGATCAACGGGATGGCCATCAAGGTCCCCGGAGGAGATGCGGCTGCAAAGCTTAGCTCTCTCAAGAACGTGAAATACATCGAGAAGAACATTATCTTCCACACCACACTGGAACAAGCATCGCCCATCATAGGCGCACCCCAGGTCTGGGACCTCGGCTACACCGGCAAAGGCGTCAAAGTAGCTCTGGTAGACTCAGGCATCGATGGTACTCACCCCGACTTTCAGGGAAGGATAGCCGAATTTAAGGATTTCGTGAGCGGCAAGACAGCAGCGTATGATAACTTCGGCCACGGTACCCACTGTGCAGGAATCATCGGTGGCGACGGTAAAGCCTCCGGTGGCAAATATAAGGGCATAGCTCCCGAAGTCCAGTTCATCGGTATCAAAGTGCTGGGCAAGGACGGCTCGGGCAGCCTGGACAATATCCTGGCGGGCATCAACTACGCCGCCAAAAGTGACGCAAAGATCATTTCGGTGTCCCTCGGCTCCAACGACCATTCTCAGGCCATAGATGATGCCGTCCACCAGGCGGTACAGAACGGCAAGGTCCTGGTTGCCGCTGCAGGTAACAGCGGTTCAGCCGCTAGTACGATCGGCTGCCCCGCAGATTCACCGGATGCACTGACGGTCGGCGCCACGGATAAGAGCGACATGATCGCGTCGTTCAGTTCCAGAGGCCCGACAAAAGACGGTCGAATCAAGCCGGACATCTGTGCACCGGGCAAGGACATCGTATCCACAAGGGCAACAGGCACCAACGACCAGAAGGCCATTGACCAGAACTACCTGTCGATGAGCGGCACCTCGATGGCTACCCCGATGGTATCCGGTGCAATCGCGCTCCTGTTGCAGAAACAGCCGAGCCTCACTCCCGCCCAGGTCAAGGATATCATGGAAAAGACCGCAAAGCCCCTTGGCACCGGAATACCGAACAACAACTACGGCTACGGCCGGATCAGTATCTTCAACGCCATCAACTACCTCGATGGCAACTACACGCCGGCACCAGCGCCTACCCCGACGCCGACACCGACTGTGACAGCAACACCAAAGCCGGTGACCCCGACGCCGACTGTGACAGCAACACCAAAGCCAGTCACCCCGACACCGACTGCGTCGCCCAAGCCATCCCCGCAACCTACGGCAACCCCGACACCGACACCGACACCGGGTAACCCCGGCCATAAAAACCCGGGCCACAAAAACCCCGGGTATAACCCATACCCAGGGTATAACCCGTACCCCGGCTATTACCCATACCCGGGCTATTACCCATACCCAGGGTATTACCCATACCCGGGATACCCATACTAGGGAACTCCCCGTAGGTAATATCGGATAAAATAAGAATAAAAAACAGGCGGGGATTATATACCCCGCCGCAGGATATCTCTGAGATATCCGGTCTTCTTTTAATTTTTAGTCTCTACAGTCTCAGCCATAGCCAGGTTTTTCCCTTGCGGCCCGTGGACCTCGTGTACATACCGCTCGCCCCGCATCGCCGATAGTACGGCTGCTATGCCAGAGAGTATGGCGCCGAGGATAAACGAGAGTCGCAGCGAGGGCATAAACGCGCCTGCCAGGGTATTCGGGAAGAAAGTGCTGCCCTTCAACGAAGCCACGACGTCCGGCGGTATTGAACTGATGATAGCAGGCGGCATGGCACTTAGTATCGTATCCATAGGATTGTAACCCAGGAATGCGGAGAACAAAGCCCCGGTCGGCGGGATCTGGCTCATGGCCACTGCGAGAGGCCCGGCTGGCATCTGCCCCATGCTCGCCAGCGAATCAGCTACCGCAGCGGGGAAGTTTGCCTGGATACCCACGATGATGATGGTGAAGAATATGGCCATACTCGCGGTGTTGGCCGTATTCATCAAAGTTGACATCATGCCTGACGCTGCCCCTCGATCCTCCGGTGGTACCGAGCTCATGATAGATGAGCTGTTGGGAGAGCTGAACATGCCGCTGCCTACACCCATCATGAACAGGATCAGGCCAAACTGCCAGTAAGCGAAGTCATAGGGCAGTACCGCCAGAGCGAGAAACATCAGCGTTACGATGGTCATTCCCCCGGTAGCGATCCACCGCGGCCCGTACTTATCCGAGAGCATCCCGGACAGCGGCCCCATTACGATAAAGCCCGCCGTCATCGGCAGCATGTAGATGCCCGCCCAGAAAGGAGTATCTGCGTAGCTGTAACCATGGAGCGGTAGCCAGATACCCTGCAGGAGCAGAATAAGCATGAACATCACGCCGCCCCGGCCGATTGCGGACATAAAGCTGGCTATGTTTGCGTAGGAGAATGCCCTGATCTTAAACAGATCCAGCCGGAACATCGGGTACTTGACCCGTGACTCTACAAACGGGAATGCTATGAGTAGTATGGCACCGATGATCGTCGCCGCGATCACCCAGGGACTACCCCAGCCCATCGAGTCATTGCCGTAAGGCATCAGGCCATAGGTGATGCCCACCAGAAGCAGGGTGAGGCCCCCCACGAAAGTAAGGTTGCCCCATACATCGATCTTGCTGACCGGAGCCCGGAAGGAGACCTCTTTCATCTTCCAGTATGACCAGATGGTTCCGATAATCGCAAAGGGGATACTGACGAGAAACACGTATCTCCAGTGATACGTCGCCAGTATGCCACCCAGGATCAGGCCGATGAACTGGCCGGACATGATGGCGACCATATTGATCCCCAGTGCCTTGCCACGCTCTGAGGCCGGGAAAGCGTCCGTGATGATAGCGGCGCCATTTGCCATGGTGAACGCTCCGCCAATTGCCTGTATCAGCCGGAATACGATCAGCTCAATAGCCCCGTTGTTGCCGGTTCCCGGCGTCAGGTAGAGCAGTATTGACCCGATGGTGAAAACCAGAAATCCCATCCTGAATAGCTTGACACGTCCGTACATGTCCGAAAGCCTGCCGATGCTGAGAAGCAGCGTTGCTGTTACAAGCCCGTAGCCCATTAAAATCCATAAGAGGTACTGAAAAGTATCCGGAGCCATTGGGTTGATCTGTATGCCAGTAAAAATCGCAGGCAAAGATATCAGTATGATACTGCTGTTGACCATGCCCATTAAGGATGCCAGGGTCACACAGGATAAAGCGATCCACTTATAGTTTAAGCTATTTTTTAATAAGCTTGTTTTTTCAGATGTAGGTTCTAACATAAGCCACACTACGCATATCGGTATGCGATATATCGGGAGCCGACATAGTATTTATATGTTATCAGTCGGAAGGCTTTACCGGTTTAAACAGAAAATTTATAGTTACTGTAAGAGTTTGTCAAAAAAACAGATAGAAAGTGCCCGGCTATGCCGGCTTAAATCCGAGCTTTTCAACCTGTGGTATAAATCAGGATACGAAGATTAGATCAATCGGGAGATATCACATTCAGGAGGCTGCTATATGTCTGCAAATGAGAACAAGGAACTGGTAAGCAGGTTCTATGAGCACTTTTACAATCGCAGGAACCTGGAAGCCATCGACGACTTTTTCTCTGCGGAGTACATCCACCATACCCCGGATGTGATGGATCGTAAGCTGGATTACCAGGATTACCGGAAACGAGAACTTCAGATATCAAACGCTTTCCCCGACCTCATAAGATCGATCGAAGACCAGGTGGAAGAGGGAGATAAAGTGGTCACCCGCTCGATCATGAAAGGCACCCATACGGGCAATATGCCCAATATCCCCGCCACAGGCCGGACGATCAATGTAGAGTATATCGTCATCAACCGAATACAGGACGAAAAAATCATCGAAGGCTGGGAATCCTACGACTCGCTGGGCATGTACATGCAGCTCGATGTCATCCACATGGTCAGCACCCTCGGCAAAAACCGCCAGGAACGAGGGTACTATCCGCCGATAAGAGAATGGCCCCAATAGAAAACAACTGAGAAACTGATGGTTAACCATAAAACCGATTAACCACAGAGAACACAGAGATAACCACAAAGCCACAGAGTGGATTGTGTATGATTTTTAATTGGAGATCAGTCATACGATGGTATGACTACCTCCTCGGTATTGCCTGATGCGGTTCCACCTTTGCCGTAGCCGCTTGGGAATACATACTTGGTCTTGATGATATTGTCGTTGAATACGCTGTTGATGCATGCCTGTGCCCAGATGCCGTCGGTGCCGCCCTGGATGTCGTTTCCGATCACCTGCATATTTTCGCATTGGCCCAGGTTTCCGTTGTTGTAGTCTTTACCGAGGCGGAGGTTGGAGCCGCTGTTACGGTAGACGTTATTTTTTATGATGCAGTCCTTGCAGGAGTACCACCGGGTACCGTAGTAGTGCTCGCCGATGTAGTTATCCTCAAATACGCAGTTCGTGAGGTATCGCAGAGCTGCACCGTCTACGTCGACTTTGCCATTGCCGGGATGGTACATGGCTTCGCCCAGGTTGTTGCCGGTGATCGTGCAGTTATCCAGGTGTTCGACGTGAAGCTCGACTTCGCTGTTGCTCTCGAAGTAGTTGTCTTTTATCAGGACGTTGTCACAGTGGTATAGCCTCAGCCCGTAGCCATTTCTGTAGCAGTGGTTCCCCTCGATGATAAACGGATAATCATCCGTACCGGAAATCCCCTGGGCAAAGATGCCTACTTCCCGGCCCGTGACACTGAAGCCGGTCACAATACAGGGAGCATTGATGTCAATGCCTTTTACGATCGCACCGTTTCTGCCTGCCAGGATGATCGGCTTATTTACGGTGATGGTTTCGGAGGAATGGTCTCCCTCTACGATAACCAGCTGGCCTTCGTCCACATTGTTTATGCCTGACAGACTCTGGCCCGGACGAATGATCAAGGCCGGAGCGGGCAGGGTGGTGGTTGTATATGCCGGGGGAGTCCAGTCCAGGTGTGGCGGACGCATTCTGGCCAGGATACTGGCTGGTATGTCGCCACTGGCAGCAGGTTCTACTGTTTCATAGTTACTCACCGGCTTGGTGACCCATCCGGGCTTTGATACCTGCTTAGTAGTCGGAGTAACGGTCACCGGGGGGTGATCTCCCATCCATTGATACCGGTTTGCTGATCTGACAGGGGTTTCCCCGGGTATAGCCAGATCATAGATGTACCCATCAGGGCCTTTACAGTGTTTCGTGCCATCTATGCTGGTCACTTCGACATAGCCCTGGGGACATACTGGAGTAGAGGTCTCTTGAGTATCTATCGATACTTTTAATGTGGGAGCGAGTGTCGGGACAGGCGATGGCGGCTCGGTAGGCGTAGTCAAAGGAATACCCCCGACGCAGCCGGATAACATAACGCTAAATAATACGAATCCAGTGATTAAAACTAAAAAATTCCACGAGTAGTGTTTAGACCCTTGCAAAGGAAATGCCTCAAAACGATATAATTGAAGTAATATATATCATGCTGTATATTTAAGGCTTACCACCCCACCCCCGAATTTCTACATAACTATAACAATAACAAGAATAATTATAAGCAATAAGCGATTACAATTAAAGCGTTTAATAGTACACGCAATGATAAAAGGAGGTGGAAAAGTGGAAAAATCGGCGAATGGTGAGTTTGTAGCACATGAAAATGATAGTGTAGAGGACCTTCATAGGCAAATACTGGTTTTAAAAGAAGAGTTAGACGTCCATCGTGAAGAACTCTATTTAAAAGAGGAAAAACTCCTGATGCAGTCGGTAGAGCTTGAAGCGCAGGTTGAAGAACTATGTGCCAATAATAAAGAGCTGCATTCGGTGGCCCGATCATTGCGTAAGAGCGAGGAAAAATATAGAAGCCTGTTCGAATCCATGAACGAAGGTGTAGCCCTGCTCAGGCTGATCTATGATGACCAGGGTCAGCCAGTTGACTTCGTATTTCTCGATGTGAATCCGATCTATGAAGTGATTATGAACGCAAAAAAAGAGGAACGAGTCGGTAAAAAAGCCTCCGAATGCTACGGCCAGACCACTCACCTCGAGATATACGGCAAAGTAGCGTCAACAAAGGAATCCGCGACCTTTGACAGCTATTCAGCTCGCCTCAGAAAGCATTTACGAGTATCCGCCTTTTCGCCGGAGAAAGGGAAAGTCGCGGTGATCTTTACTGACATCACCGAGCGAAAGCAGACCGAGGAACTGAGTAAGGCATTAAGTGAAATCAGCATAATGATGAGTTCACATACCGATTATAATCAGACGATCAAGAGAGTAATCGCGATCTCCAGGAAAGCGCTAGAGGCGGAGTCGGCAGAAGCCTTTGTAAGAAACAGTGACACATGGGCTGCACGATACGATTACAAATTATCGACGGATAAAAAAGATCCGGTTAGATCAGGCATCGATAATACCCTCATCCGCCTGACTGCTAATGATAAAAAGCCCGTAGCAGTCAGCGATATGTCCACTGACGAACGGCTCAAGGCGGAGTGGACAAAAAAGCGAGATACCCGATCATTTCTGACGTTACCGATTATCCTGAACAACGAGGTGACGGAAGTCATCGTGTTTTATTATAATCATGCTGTTGCAGGATTCTCCCGTGCCCAGATCGATTTTGTAGACAGGTTGTCGTCACTGTTGTCCCTTTCCGTCACAAACTCTAAGCTGTACGAGTCGCTTCAGCAAAAACTTCGGGAACGGAAAAGACTGGAAGAATCCCTGCAGGAGATAGCGCTCAATGCTCAGATGCGGGCGGCTGCGCTGGAGACAACGATCGCATCGATCGATGAAGGGATCATCATCTATAACAGAAAAGGAGAAATCATCCGGATGAACGATTACGCCTGCTGCGTATTCGGATATACTCCCGAGTGTTTTAATAAGCCGTTGCAGGACATGATAAAAAACATAGAAATGTTCCGGCCTGACGGTACACCGTTAAAAGTCAGGAATTTGCCGATTTACCGAACCTTACAGGGCGAAGTATTCCATAATGAGGAATATCTGCTGAAAAGGAATTTTGCACACCCGATCTGGATTTCTCTTTCGGCCGTACCCCTGAAAGATGAGACCGATGTTAGGTTCGGGGCAGTAATGACATTTACCGATATCACAGAGCGCAAGATGGCCGAGGAAGAGCATAAGCTCGATGAAGCCCGTTTTGAAGCACTGCTCAAACTTAATAATATGGCAGGAGTCACGGAAGATGAGCTGTTTAATTTTGCACTGGAAAGCGCCCTGATCATCACCGAAAGCAGGATTGGCCAGATATCCACCGTCGACGCTACGGAGAGCAGAGCGGCAATTCGGTCAGTTACGGGAGGGGTGATGAACGAGACCGAAACTGACAGCCGCAATAACCTAAAACACCTGGATATTATTAGGGGTGGCCTCTGGACCGAAGTTTTCCGGACCAGGCAACCTCTGATCATCAACGATTATTATATATCAGACACCATGAAAAGCTTACCTAAGGGACATCTACCCATCCACAGGCTGCTGGAAGTGCCAGTTATTGACAAAGATCGTATAGTCGCGTTATGCGCGGTCGCAAATAAAGAAGCAAACTATACAGAGGCGGATACGAGACAACTGTCCTTACTCATGAATGATGTCTGGCAGATCGTTACTCGAAAACGGGTAGAGAACGAACTGTTGGAGGCAAAAACTCAGGCAGAGCTATATCTCGATCTGATGGGTCACGATATCTCTAACATGCACCAGATCGCGATTGGATACCTGGAGCTGTTAAAGGAACTCGGAGAGCGTGACCCAAACCTGAAAGAGATGATCGACAAGCCTCTTGAAGCGTTAAACAGGAGCTCTAACCTGATCGAAAACGTCCGGAAGCTCCAGATGATCAAAGCCAACGACATCAACATGAGTGCAGTCGATCTGGACAGGATACTCGCCCTCGTAACCGACGAATATAACCACTGCTCGGAAATAAAAGTCACCCGCGAAGGGGGAAACAAGCATCGCCGGGTCATAGCGAACGACCTGCTCTACGATGTGTTCTCCAATATCATCGGCAACGCGGTCAAGCACTCAGGCAGTGACAACATAGCCATTTCGATCACTGTCGATACGATCGGGATAAACGCCAACACGTACCACAAGATTGGGGTGGAGGACTATGGACCCGGTATCCCCGATAACATGAAGGATAAAATTTTCAACCGACTCCAGCGCGGTGAAACCGGGGCGAAAGGAATGGGACTCGGCCTGCATCTGGTCAAATCACTGGTCAAAAGCTTTCAGGGCCGGGTATGGGTGGAAGATCGGGTGCCAGGGGAGTATAGTAAAGGCTGCAGGTTCGTAGTCGTGCTGCCCGCTATAGAATAGCAGTTGCTTTTTTTAGTCGAATTCGGGTACGATGACGGACAGTAGACAGATTACCCCCAGAGTATCAGACCATGGTTTCCTCAACGGGCAAGCTAACGATAAATCGGGAACCTTTAGTATACTCGCCAGGTACCCTATCCTCCACTTTAACGCAGCCTCCAAAGCTCTCGACCAGTGTCTTGACCAGGTATAGTCCAAGCCCTGTACCCTTGGCCGCAGTCTCGCCCCGCTTGAACCGTAAAAAGATTTCTTCTTTCCGGGAATCGTCGATGCCGCTACCGTTATCCTCTACGGTTACGTGATATAACCGGCCATCTCCGCTAGTGCTAATGCTGACATGGATGACAGGACTGTCACCGCAATGCTTGATCGCATTGTCGATGAGATTTGTGAACACGTCCTTCAGCAGTGGGTTCGCTGTAGTATAAGATGCCCCCGGCGACCAGTAAGTGATCTTAACATCTTTACCCGGGAAAACCGAATATTCATTCACAACTTCACTCAGCAGTTCGCTCAAATCGACAGACTCGGATTTGTAAAGTCCCGCTTGCAGCTGCTGTAGTTTACGGACGTTATTGATCAGCCTCGCGCTCCGTAGTAACGCTGCAAGTGGAGTCTCGATCAGCTCATTATACTCAACGGGCAGTTTTTCATCGTCGATGACCTCTTGAGCCATCTCCAGATGAGCGATGGCAATCTGGTGTATGTTTGAGATATCGTGGCCCATGAGGTCGAGGTATAGTTCGGACTGCATTTTAGCTTGTTTCAGCTCTTCGTTCATTACCTTTAATGCCTCCCCTACCCGCTGACGCTCGGCCACTTCTCGCTCGAGATCGGCTTTGGAGGTAGTGACGGTTTTTAACTGAGATGCCATCTGGTTGAATGCCATGGATAGCTCGCCAAACTCATCGTTCTTAGTGTCATCGATGGATAAGTCGAGGTTGCCCGAGCCCACAATCCGGGTCCAGGACTGTAAATTTGAAATAGATTTTAAGGTGCGCCGGAAAATCAGGAGATAGTTCGTTATCAGAAAGACCCCAAAGGTTCCCAGCAGGATGATGATAAGCAGATTATTTATCTGGTTTAGCTGATTTTTTTCATCGTCAAAGTTCTGCGACAGGCGCGAGGCTTCGAAGACAAGCCCCTGGGCTTGTACATTGATCCTGCTCCACGAGACCTGAATCGAGGCAGTGTCGATAGAGTTAGGCTGCGACAGAGGCTGACTCTCTGCTTTCGACACAATATCGTCAAAGATATTTTTCAACTGTAGCTGATTTCCTTTGATATTGCTGACAAGCACCTGCTGATCCGGCTTATCCACGGTCAGGTTCGAGATATCGCAGGAAATCGAGGCATATTTTGATTCCCATCGATCTAACTGGTGGGGCTCGCGGAACAGTAGATAATCATTAGATAAATAGCTGAGTTCATTGGCCATGAGTTCAATGTTCTTCGCCAGCCCATCCTGAGTATTTAGCCGGTCGATCTGCTGTTGTGTATTGATCAGCGATGCGGCGATCACAAGCAGGGCTATGCCGAATAGAGCACTGCTGATTATCAACTGTGTCCTGATTTTCATGATCACCTGCTCCGATTAATGGATATGTCATCGTTGCCATAGTTAAGCCTTTTTTGAACAATCGCTTTTAATTCAGACGGGTGATTGATAGCGTACGCCTCATGCCGGGGAAGCGATTCGAAAAAGCGGTTAGCCGTCTCGAAATAACTGGCAATCCAGTCGTATCGGCAGGTCAGAATTCCGCAGGCATCCTGATTACTTTGTGCGGCTAACTCCTGGACAGTGGTTCCGACGACAATCGATTCGTGAATTCCAAGACATGCCGGCTGGTAATTCAGGTGATACCAGACACCGGTTCCTCCCAATATAAGCGTCATTATCACGACGAATGCAGACCCGTTTTGCCTTTTCATCAGATCCCCGCTCTCCAGTATATTTCTAAAAATAATTAAACGATAGAATACTAATCCCTTATAGTTTATAATGATTTTTATTACCAAGACATAGAGATAATCATGTTTACCTCACCCTAAATAACTATAATACACATGTTACAGATACAATTATATTCGGACCTGCCAGTAGGGGATACTTGAGAGAACTACATTATACTATTGGGCAGATCATTTTCAACGAGATTCATGTTAAATCGGACGATTTGGCCATCAATACATATATCCCCGTATGAAAGGTATATGCGTTGAAACGCACATTTATTCTGGTCCAAATCGCGTTCATCATATCAACTGGATTAATCCGGGAAAGGAAAAATTAACCCATTTATTTTTACATAACTATAAGAGCGGTTTTTACCCTGATGTTTATCGAAGATTGGTGAAACTGATTTTATAAACTGTACCCTTGCTGGTATCCAGCTCGAGGTTGCCGTTTAGCTGTTTTGTCAAAGCCTCTACCAGCTGTAGCCCGATACTACCAGTATTCCCGCCATCGCGTTCCCGGGATAGCCCGATACCGTTATCGCTTACCAGCAGGGTGACCTGGCTATCGGTCCGGCTTAGCTCAACGAGGATAACTCCTGCCCGTTTGTCCGGAAAAGCGTGCTTAATGGAGTTCGTCACAAGCTCGTTGATGATGAGCCCGAGCGGTATGATCGAATCGATATCAAGCGATACCTCGCTGATATTCATGTTTAGTTTTATGGCACTTCCATCGATGTTGTAGGATATGAACAGGTTAGCAGTCAGATTGCGCAGGTACTCGGAGATATCAATTTTTGACAGGTCTTTCGACTTGTATAGCATTTCGTGAAAAAACGCCATTGACTTCACCCGGTTCTGGGATTGCTTGAACATCTCCAGATCACGTTCATCATGGATGTGGGCAGACTGAAGGCTGAGGAGGCTCGAAACGATCTGCAGATTATTTTTAACTCGGTGGTTTACCTCTTTCAGGAGAACTTCCTTTTCCTTCAAAGAGGCCTGTATCTGTCGCTCCGACGCCCTACGTTCGGTGATATTTTCGAAGATCATCACGAAGAAGTCTTTTTCTGTGCTGTATACCGAGATCGATAACCACGCGGACAGGGGCTTGAGCTCGATTTCGAATTTTTCGGGTTGACCCGACCTGGCAACCCGGTTAAATATCTGGAAAAGTTCAGGGTATGCGACTTTGACACCCGGGATTACATCGGTGACTTTTTTACCTTCTACATCTGCCAGTCCGGTCAGGTGTCCGAAGGCGTTGTTAACCTTGAGATAGATATAATCATACGGATTTCCCTGGTCATCGTACAGCATCTGGCAGTAAGCAAATCCGTCCAGCATATGTTCGAACAGCGAACGGTAGCGTAGCTCGCTTAATCTCAGCTTATCCTTAGCCAGCTTGTGCTCGGTTATATCCTGTACGATCCCATGCATTATCACAGCCTCGCCGCTGCTGTTAAAATGGAATGATCCCACACTGTGTAAAAATCTCACAGAACCATCTTTCCTCACAATGCGGTACTCATGGTCGAAAGGCCTGGACTTCGTGATAGAAACATGCAATGCATACTCTACCTTTGACAGGTCGTCCGGATGGATGAAACTCATGGCAACGTCGTACGTCGGTTCAAGTTCCCCAGGAGTCAGGCCGAATATCCGGTAGCGTTCATCGGACCAGACCTGCCTGTTACTTTGGAGATCCCACACCCAGCTGCCCACGTTAGCCAGTTTCTGGGCTTTCACCAGGTGATCCTCAGTTTCCTTCAAGGACCGGGTGAGTTTTACCAGCGCTTCGTTAGTGGTACGAAGCTCCTCGTTCTGGACTTCCAGCTCTTCAGCCTGTATCTCCAGCTCTTCAGCCTGTATCTCCAGCTCTTCGTGCTTTACCAGTAAAGTTTCTTCTTTAGACCGAAGCTCATCCCGTAAAAGTTGATTTTGACTTAACAGTTCAGCGATCAGAGAATCTTTATCGATAGCATCGATTTCCTCACAAGCCTCTGTTCTTTCCAGTTTATCCGCCTGTAGGTCAACCATGCTAGCCCTTCCACTTATATAAGTGGCCCTAACATATTGTTAATAGTTTAAATTGTTTTTGTCATTTTAAGTTGCCCTGTGAGAACAGTAATGAGCGTAGCTCAACGTTCGGATTAGTTGCCTGCACAGCAGGTCGGGTCAGCCTGCTTAACGGCAGGCAACGGACCCGACCCGTTCCAGGGAAATAAGGTTTTTGTCCCGCTATTATTCGACGACTGTCACCATGCAGGTATCGGTCAGATTGCGGCTGATTCCGATCTTCGTGTAGCCAGTGACGTTGACAGTTCCCGGACCACCCATAGCAGTTAGGTTGATTGAGGTACGTCCTGATTCATCGGTGACGTTTGTCTTGACGCCAGGTAAAACCACGATAGAGTCATCATCTCCGAAGAAGGTCACTGTAACGCCCGATCGCTTGTAGGGATTGCCGTTGTAGAATAGCTGGGCTGTGATCAGGGTAGAGTTTACATGACTGGACGGGGCATTGTTGACGAAAGCCACATTTGCCTGGCTGAGGGTGGAATTATCCACAGTAACGTTGATCTGATCCGGCATGGGGACGTGTAAGACCACGAAGCCTGCGGCGATCCTAGACCTGTTCAGCGAATAATTTTCGCCACTGCCATAGTATTGTACGCCGTCCCCGATATCTGCTGAGGCGGTCACGTATGCATAGGTGAGGTCGGGGGTAATCTCGACATTATCAAACACATAGGAGCCAGGATAAGGCAATTCTGAATAGGTCTTAGTAGTCATATTGTAGGCTTCGCCGGCGGGTGTCATCAGGTGAAGAGTCACGTATAATCCACCGTACGGCTTGCCGAAGCTGTCTGTAACACTGCCGAACCAGGAAATTAATTCTGGCCGGGAGGTGTTGTTTGCTGGTTCGCCGGACAGGATGGCGGGATCGGCAGTTGGTACAGTACCCGTATCGGTCATGGAAAGCGGTTGAGAACCGTTAGTCTCTGAAGTGTTAGCTTTAACACTGTTTGAGGGTATGACGTAAATGGCGACTATTGCAATTACAATGAGCGCAAGTACCGCGATGGCGGTAATTATCAGGGTATTATCGATTTTCAAGCAGATCACTCCGAAAGATTTGGTGATTACGGAGGTCAGGTGGTCCAAGGACCAAAGGCAATCCGTTAATCATATAACCTGAAATTTTCTATATATTTATTATATATAGGGTTTATGTCACAATCTGTTAATTAAAAGGCACATCGCGAGGTTGGTCAGGACAGTGATTGATGAACCTGAGAAAAACCAGAAAAAAGCGAACAACAACATTTACATCCTAGAAGAGGGATAAACAACCAAGAGAAATTTAGTAGAGCCCGAGTCAACCACAGGCGACAGTGCGAAGATATACTCGAAAAGGACCTCTTATGCCGCAACATTACCAGTTTAACATAAGAAAATTAGCTTTCCTGCCGTTACTGAGAGCCCTGTTAATCATACTTATATTCCTGATCATTGCGTTCCAGGTCGCATGGTTCGCCAGCCTTCCGCCGTTTAATTTGTCAGTCCTTGCATCAGTGGACTTTATCGACCTGAGCAATTATGGTCAGTTCGCAATATCCTTCCTGTGCACCGCCATTGCATTTTATCTATATGCCACCTCATCACGCCGCAGCCTATTCCTGCTGACCGGTTTTTCCTCAGGCTTGTGGTTCCTGAGTAATGCATTCTGGTTCATGTACGTGAAAATCATCGGTAGAAACCTGCTATACCCGGGCATAGCCGATGTCGGCTTCCTGGGCGCATTCCTGCTTCTCGCGACTGCTATCTGGCTCACGTTTGGCGAGAAAAAGCTGCCAAAGCTCCTGGTAATAGCCATCTATGTCGTGCCGCTCGCCATAGCACTGGTCCTGGCAATGGTAAACACCACAGGCCAGACGATGATGAATGTCGGCTATTGCCTGCTTTTGTCACTGCTTCTGCTGGCAGTCATCCAGTATTACGATAAAAAATACCGATTGTTCTTCGTCGGCGTCACCTGCTATTCGGCGACAATGCTCGCCTACGTAATGCGAGAGACCTACTTCCCGGTCGAACCAGTCTTCACAATCGTAGGGCAGCTTGCTATGATCTCATTCTGCCTGATACCACTGGGACTGATAAAACCCCTTAGTGAGGACCGTACATGATATTGGAAGCATTAATCGCCATAGTGATCGGCCTGACGATTCCCAAATTATTCGTTATCCTGTTCCTCAAAAAACACCAGCGGATAATGATGTACTACATGTTCTGGGGATTTTTCTCCGCGATACTGGTGTATTACATATACGATTTCTTAAGCAGCCTATCGATAAACATGAGCCTACAGGAGGTCACGATAACACCCTTGCTGGAAGAGTTCGTCAAAGCGTTCCCCCTCATCGCGTTGTTCATCATCACAGGTAAAAGATCTGAAAAATACATACTACCGTATGCTATGGCCTGCGGAATCGGTTTCTCAGTCCTCGGCAATTACCTCTTTACCATGTATGGCGACGTCGCGAACATGGACATGGTCATGTATGCCATCCTTAGGGCCGGAGGCACATCGCTGATGCAGGGGTGTTGCACGGCTATCATAGGGTATGGGATATTTCTGATTAAGGACATGGATAAAAAGGCCCTGCCGGCGTTATTGCTCGGCCTCTATGCGGTGTCGGTCATCATCCATGCGCTGTATAACCTGCTGGTGGTCTACTCGGATACCGGGAAGTATATTGCGATTCTGATCTCGGTTTTATTGCTACTGTCACTCTTAATGCTGTATTACCAGGACCGGCTGCCAAAGCTCTCGGAGATTACATCGGAACTGACAGCCGATTGATAAGGGTCGATAAATGCAAAAATGTTCACCGCTCCAGAGTGGGTAGCAGGACCACAAACCGGCTACCTTTTTGAGATTCTCCTGGGATTCGATCTTCAACCCATATTCTTCCGCAGGC
The DNA here is from genome assembly GCA_964548585.1 of uncultured Methanocella sp. Classification (GTDB taxonomy): domain Archaea; phylum Halobacteriota; class Methanocellia; order Methanocellales; family Methanocellaceae; genus Methanocella_A. The sequence continues at coordinate 87,360 of CAZJRS010000001.1, forward strand.
GCTCTCGACTATGGCTTTTACCAGCTGGAGACCTAGCCCCAGTCTTCGGGCTTTTATTTTATCTTTAGCAATATCGATAAATATGAATTTCTTCTGCTCATCGGGAATCCCGGGACCGTTGTCCTCGAAGATAACCTTATAGTAAGATCTGGCATCAACCCGGACCTTATCGATAGTGATCTTAATCGATAGCGGACCTCTCGAATGTTTGATGGCATTTTCCACGATGTGGGAAAAAGCTTCAGACACATATGAGTTACCTTTAACCAGGCATCCCGGGACAGGCGAATAGTCGATCTTTACATCCCGGCCCGGTACGAGGGTGTACTGTGCTACAACTTTTGTGATCTCTTCTCCGAGGTCAAGTTTCTCCACGGTGATCTCGCCGGTTTTGACTCGCTGGATCTTTTTCACGTCATCGATGAGCCTTGTACTATTTTCGATCAAATTCACAGGAGCGGTAAGGAGATCCTTATCACCCACGGTCAATTTCGGATTATCTAAGGCTATCTCAAGGTATCCCATGATGGCCTGGTTGAGGTTGCTTATGTCATGGCTCATCAGATCCACGTAGAGCTCAGCCCGGTTTTTTGCCTCTGCCAGAGCCTCCTCAGCGTTTTTCCGCTTCGTGATGTCGACGATGGTCCCCACCCCGGCTGGCTTTCCTTTGTATTCGATGCGCCCGGCCGAAAGAAGCGCCCAGCCTTCATCACCATTTTTCCTCAGATACTTAAACTCGTACTGGGACTGTACCGGCAGGTTTAGCTGCCTGGCAAAACTATGTTCCCTAACCATGGCCCTGAAGTCCGGGTGGATAATGTCCCAGAGGTTCATCGTAAACAGCTCCTCTTTCGAAAACCCGCTCAGCCGTTCAGCCGACGGATTTACGTAGATGAAGTTTTCATCCTGGTAAAGAAAAATGGCGGCCGGAGAAGTCTCGGCCAGTACACGGAACTTTTCTTCGCTTTCTCGCAATATTGCTTCAGCTTGCCTGAGCTCGGTGACATCCCGGATGGACTCAATGGCGCCGATCTGATTGCCCTCGCCGTTGAACAAGGGAGTAGCTTTTATCCAGGTCACAATCGATTTTTGAAGCGGCCTGGACAACAGCGTTTCTGCCATGATCTCATGCCCTACCCGTTTTATGTTCGTGTAATGCCATTTTTTAATCGCAGACTCAGGTTCGAAAATCAGATCGATCAGGAGAGGCCGTCGTTCCCCATAGATCGGGATCGCATATTCATAATCGCCCTTGCCCATGACATCTGCGGCTTTCACCCCGGTCATCTCTTCCATGGCCCGGTTCCATACGAGGGTCTTCTTCTGGCCATCGACCACCAGAGTAGCGTCCGGCAAGTGATCGATAATGTCGGCCAGCTGCCGCCGGGAATGCAAAAGAGCTTCTTCGACCTGCTTGCGCTCGGTGATGTCCTGGCTGATGCCATAGATCCAGCCGATTCTGCCAGAGAGATCACGGACGATCTTATCTGCCAAAGTGTTTAGATACCGGATGGTACCGTTTGGCAGGTTGATACGGTAATCGATGCTCCCCAGCCATGCCTCCCTGTGAATGCTGTCGAATTTGCCGGATACCAGTTGCCTGTCGTCGGGGTGCACCCGGGAAATAAGCCAGCCCAGGGTCGGCTGGAACTCTTGCGGAGAATAGCCGAATATACGGAAGCCTTCGTCTGACATGTTGATCTCACCGGTTCGTACATTCCAGGCCCAGTTACCCATATGAGCCATCTCTTGTGATTTCGCGAGGATGAACTGGCTCTTTTTCAGCGCTTTCTCGGCTAGCTTGTACTCCGTGAGATCCCTGCCTTCGATAATTAACAGGACCACTTTGCCGGCATCATCGATAAAAGGCATAATTGAAAAATCCATGTAATGAAGTCGGCCATCTGCTGCCGGGTGAGTCGATTCGAAGCGGATGAACTTCCCCTGTGCCGCTTTTCCGATATCGACGCGTAGATTCTGCTGCAACTCGGGAGAATGTGACCACCAGGGCGTTGCCCATACGGACTTTCCCAGGACATCGGATTGTCGGGCACCGATTAGCTGCAATGCGGCGCGGTTCACCTCTAATAGTGTACCATCGGTTGCCAGTAGCCCGATGAACTCGAAAGTCCAGTTAAAGATCGCCCAGCACTTTTGCTCACTATCCCGGAGCGCCTGCTCTGCCTTTTTTCGCTCAGTAATATCTCGGACTATTGCGAGGATCAAATCAGTATTATCAAGTAGTATGCCTCGTGAACTGATCTCTACAGGGAAAGTACTCCCGTCTTTCCGACAGTGAACCGTCTCGTAGATCATACCATTTTCAAACGCCTCTTTCAATTGTTTTTCTGCAGAACCACGTTCGTCCGGGGAACGTATTTCCCTGATATTCATCGAAAGCAGCTCATCATGAGTATACCCATATTCTTTAATCACCTCAGAATTTGCATCAATGATTTTACCATCTAAATCAACCAGGAATACCCGATCTAGAGCACACTCAAAAAGTAGCTGGTACATTGATTTGACAGTTTTTAGATCAACCGGACCTTTGCACTTTTTCTGCATTAATTTACAAACATACGTTGAATTATATTAATACTAATAAGAAAAAACTCGAAGTGGGGTGGAGACGCAAAAACTCAGCACGCTACGCAGTAAATTTGATGGAAGCTTATACGACGACACCCCCAAAGGACAATATTCCTATCGCGATACCATGGTTTCTGTTTACCACTATTACTGGCCAGCCCGTCGTACCGAGGAAGTATCTAAACCATGTGCTGATCCAGGAAGTCGAGTACCCTGTCAAGGTTCTCAGGCGTCTTGAAAAATACGTAGGGCCCCAGGTCGCCATGCCGGCCGCCCTTGAAGATGTCAAGGACCGCGTTTTTCTCCCCGATTACGGGCGTGAGTTTTTTAGTTAAAATGAGGCTCTGCTGAGGTGGCACGAGATTATCGCTGGTACCATGCTGGATGAGAAAAGGCGGGTCATCCGGGGTAATATACGTCTCAGGATTGGCTGCCTTGACCAGATCGGCGTGTTCGATCAGGTTTCCACCCATCAGCCGACGGCCATACGACGAGGGGTTATTGAGCCATGACCGGTAGCCGTTTTGCACAAGGTACCCGTCCACGGCCAGGAGATCTGTCGGCCCATACCAGTCCACCACTGCCCGGACTCTGCTTGACTCGTCAGCGTTTCCGGCGGACAGGTCTTCCAGCTCCTTCACGTCACCGGAGGTACCAGTCAGCGCCGCAAGGTGTCCTCCTGCCGACTCCCCGGCCACGGCGATCCTGTCAGGATCCAGACCATACTCTTTCGCGTGGGCGCGAAGCCATCGTATGGCAGTCTTACAATCGTATATCTGGGCAGGGAATTCTGATTCGCCGCTCAGGCGGTAGTTGATACTCACCAAAGCGTACCCACGCTCAGCCGCAACTCCCGGGCTGATGCCGAGATCTTTTTTATCACCCAGTGCCCAGGCGCCCCCGTGTATCCACACGACCACAGGATACAGGCCTTCACCATTCACGGGTACGTAAAGGTCAAGTTTCTGGGCTTGCGACTGATTCGCATATGGAATGTTCATATAGGCCATGGTAGAGTTGTCCCGTTCTTCCGAGGCGCTGTCGGAGATCGGAAAAAAAGCCGTAGCCACCGCTACTGCGACAATTGCAAACGTAACCGTCAGGAATATTATGGATAATCGGGCCACATTCATCCATTCACCGTGCTCAAAGAAGTTTTATCGCAGAATTGTGAAAAACCGCTGTTAACAGCGCCTGTCTTTTAAGGATATAGGAAGGCAAGACGTTAAGCTATGCCGGCAGAAAAACGTTAAGCTATTTGTATGCATCACGAATGTAGCGGTTTTATCATGGCCCGGGCGTTCCAGATCATAATAAAGACAAAATTTTCAACCGACTTCTACGCGGAGACTCAAAGGAAAAGGGCATGGTTCTCGGACTATACCTGGTTAAGTCACTTGTGGATTGAAAGGCGGCGCATCGTACATGTGACACAGCAGGAACAGCGCCCGTGAACCGCCTTTGATCGCGTTGCCCGTATCCAAAAAGTGCTTGAACATACGCTCGGGCTGGATGGGAGCATCATTGCGGCCCTTAAAGTTCGGGTGACTCTCGCAGGGTATGTCATTCAGAGGCGTTTTTACTTCAAGATAGACATGGCTATTGACCAGGAAGTCGATCCGGGAGTTGCCAAGCTTCACGTCCCGGTTGAGCGTTTCCAGGGAAGGAAACATCTTGCCGAAAGCGTTTTCCCGGAGGAAGAATGCGACGTAGTCATTCACCCGCCCCTGGTTGATCCCGATCCACCGCTTCTCCCCGCTGCCCGGCAGGTCGAGCGAGATTGCTTCGACGGTAAAGGGAGTCTTTCTGCCCCCGGTACCCCGGGAGAGCAGACAGGGAATATTTTCGAATCTTGTGATCCACTGCCTCCCTTGTTTTACGGGTCGTTTCTGCCAATTTGCAATGAGCAAGTCCGACGTCGAGAGGCTTGAGACCACTATTGAAACCGGAGGTATGCAAGGGGCCGCAGCCAGAACCCCTCCGGATTGCGAAGTGACAAAAACGGCCAGTAAAAAATATGGTGGGTGGAAGGCAAGGCTCCACCTCTATCCGATTTATTTCCTGAAGAACAGGAAGTAAGCCCCCGCAACCAGGATCACGAGGAACAGCAGCCCAATTAACCATATGGTAAGGTTGCCTGTTTGAGACTGAGTCTCAGCGGTCGGTGCTGGAGTAGGTGTTATCGAACCCAGGGGTATCGCGGTTGGTGCAGGGGTAGGTGTTACCGTAGTCTCAATAGCAGGTACCTGTGTAGGGGTCGGAGCTGCAATCACTACCGGCGTCGGTACTGGCGAGATCGAAGACGCCCCTGCCGTATGGTTGTACATATCAGCCATACTTATCGTTAAGGGCGGTCCATACGTCGGGGTATTGACTGTGATCAACCCGCTTTTTTGAATGGTTCCAGAGCCTCCCGCATTCGTAGCAGTAAATGTAACTGTGTAGGTACCAGATGTGACGTATGTGTGAACCGGATCTTGCACTGTACCATTGGCCGTCCCATCCCCGAAATTCCATTGCCACGACGTCGGGCTCCCGATAGATGTATCCGTGAACAGAATGGTGAGCGGATATGTACCTGAAGTCACGTTTGCAGTAAATCCGGCCACTGGCGGACTGGGCAAAATCACCTGAGGATTTCCTGATAACGAGCCTGAGCATCCGGTATAGTTACCATCGCCGCCATAGCTTGCCGTGATCGTATACGAGCCAGCAGAAAATGTGCTGGTTGTGAAAGTCGCTACTCCGCCGGAGAGCGTCGCAGTCCCTATCGGTGATCCGCCATCGTTGAATGTGACGGTCCCCGCAGGCGTACCGCTGCCTGGTAAAGATGTCACGACTGTCGCGGTGAAGGTTATGAGCTCACCGAAATCGCCGGGATTCCGAGACGAAGTCAATGTCAGAGTAGTATCAGCCTTGTTTACTACCTGGGTGACTCCGGTTAACGAGTTGGTGCAACCTCCGTAGTTGCTATCGCCACTATAGCCTGCCGTGATCGTGTGGGAGCCTGTCGCGAGCGTGCTGGTTGAGAAGGTCGCTACTCCGCCGGAGAGTGTCGCAGTCCCCATTGGCGATCCGTCATTCAGAAATGTGGCGGTCCCGGTAGGTGTACCGCCGTTCCCGGTTACTGTTGCTGTAAATGTGGTACTTTGCCCATATACTGAGGGGTTGGGCGAAGTGGTCACAGTAATCTCGGGGTAGTAATGCGAAATAGACAAACCTGTCGGACTATCTCCTACAGGTATGGTTTCTTCGACGGTGTCGGTCGCAGTGTTGATAACCAAAACGCTGTCGGACCCGGCATTGGTCACGTATGCTCTGGTTCCGTCCGGGGTTATCCCGATACCCCATGTACTGCCTGCCCCAATTGTATACAAGACGGTATTTGTCGCGATGTCGATGACCGAAACGCCGCCAGTTCCTGCATTTGTCACGTATGCTCTGGCTCCGTCCGGGGTTATCGCAATGCCCATGGGGGTGGTCGGCAGAGGTATGGTTGTTGTGACTGTGTTTGTTCCGGTGTTGATGACCGAAACGTCATGAGAATATGAATTAATTACATATGCTCTTGTTCCGTCCGGGGTTATCTCGATATCCAGCGGGGAATCTGCTACCGTTATAGTAGTTATTATTTCGTTTGTCGCAGTATTGATAACTGAAACGGTATCACCCAGGAAATTTGTCACGTATACCCGGGTTCCGTCCGGGGTTATCGCAATACCGTTGGGGATATCACCTACTGGTATGGATGTGACTGTATTGGTCGCAGTGTCGATGACCGAAACGCTGTCTGACCCATCGTTGGTCACGTAGGCTCTGGCTCCATCCGGGGAAAACACAATATTCCGGGGACCATGTCCTACCGATATCGTACTTGTGACGGTGTTAGTCGCAGTGTCGATGACTGATACGGTATAAGACCCCCAGTTTACCACATACAGCATTGTCCCGTCCGGTGTGAACCCGGCACCCCGGGGTTGGGACCCAACCGGTATAGATGTAGCAACGGTGTTGGTCGCAGTGTCGATGACCGAAACGTTGTGAGAACCAAAATTCGTCACATAAGCGTATGGTCCTCCCGGTGCTGCGTTTGCCGATGAAGTGAATGCAATTAAAACCATCAAGACCGTTATACTGGCAGTTAAAATAAACCCGGATTTTATGGCAACTCCCCCTACATTTTGACCAGTGTCAAAAATTTGGCCGAAAAACGGCAAATATTTGATGAACGTCTGGTAATCAACAGTAAAACATAGAATGGTACGGTTATACATAATATTTTCCATGCAACCGTCCAGTGCGATATTAAGCCAGTGATTCCCGAATACCGGTGCGTACCGGGCGAATCCGGATATGTCACCTACGCCGCGACCCGGGGTGACATGGTCAACCCAGGTAGTAATCTATTCTATGAACTGGGAAAGTACCGGGCTAAGGGTTGTTGGCACAAACACCTTTACCGCACATTATCCGTACTTCCCTGGCAATACACTGGTAACCACGTACCTGAAGGCTTAGCTGCGCCAGCTCATGGAAATATTTATTGATTAAGTAATTAATATGATGGATGCCATGTTGATGCAAGAAGCGACGCCGGAAATGATTGAACAATGGAAACTTACCTACTCGGAATTCAAGCCCAGGCTAAATCCGAACAGGAAACTTGCTTCGGATTTGATCGCATATCTGACGAGTAAATATCCTGTAAAAGAAGAGACTGACGAAAAATTGAAACAAGTGGTTACGGATAACGTTTTATTAAACAAGTGCTTTGCTGAGAAATTGCCGGTAGATAAACATCCGGTGGCTGTTTGTTATTCAATAAACAATACTGGCGTAGCAAAGCTTCTGTATGAGAAACAGGATGAAATATTCGGCGGCCAGACTATTATTGTAGGGATCGAACTTGAAACAGGGTTCTTTCTGGTAGAAGGGAGTAGCGAACTATGGGATGAGTTGTTTGCATTCCAGGGACTGGATGAAAAAGATTTGAACAACTTTTACCTGGTTGCAGAATACATTGCTTGTCTCCAAAAATTCAACATGTTGGACAAAGTGCTGATATAAAAAATGAGCACGCGTCCAGTAGGTAAAGGTTATTGGACAATGCAACCGGACTTATTACCGCTCTACTATGGAAGACGATGGTCCGAGCATAGGCGATGACCTAAGTGTCACGATAAACTATATCTTATTCTTTGAAATATAATATATCTATGAATAAAATTTACGGTAGTATCTCACTTTTACTCATTCTCATATGTGTATTGTCTTGCGGATGTGCCAGCAAATCAACACTTACTCCGGGGAGTCCGGTATCGGCAACAACAAATCCTACAAATAATGCGTATCTTGCGCCAACGGGTATAAATAATTCGAATTTATCGTCAGATGAAAAACGAATAGTGGATATTGTATTTAGTAATGACGAGATTAAACGTGAATTGAGTAGTCATAATTATCTAATATCAAATGTCAAAATAACTAATTATAGCCATACTTTCCCGCCCATTGAAGATGGACAAGTACAGATAGACATATTGAATCAGGACGGGTCAATAGATTATCACATACTTGCGTCTGTGGACTTCCAAAATAATAGCGTATCGTTTATTAACCGTGAAAAACCGTTACCCTTGAATTGATAAAACATAAGAAGGCTTTGAACCAGTTTGCTGTGGTGCGGATACAAACATAAAATGAAATGTCGGCCTGAAGTTGTGATAGATTCGAACGTATAGTTGTCTCAGTTTCCGTTCTCAACACGATAAAAGTGAAAATCCGTATTAATTTTTTTCGCGTTCGGGCAACAGCTATGCCGGCGGAAGGATCGTGAACCTGACGGTCGGCAACACGGAAGTTGTTGCAGAGATGATCCAGATAATCGATGATAATTTGTGGTATAAGCAGCCATATACGATGATGTTTGAAGATCAGGTGAAGGAAAATGTTATACAGAAAAGTTCCCAGTAACGGAGACGAACTGTCCATACTCGGATTCGGATGCATGCGCCTCCCCATGAAAGAAAATGGCATCATTGATGAAGAAAGAGCCATAAAGCAGGTACGCTATGCGATCGACCATGGGGTAAACTATGTTGATACGGCCTGGCCCTACCACATGGAACAGAGTGAGCCTTTTGTAGGCCGGGCACTGGCTGACGGATACCGCGGGAAAGTCAAACTCGCCACAAAGCTTCCCAGCTGGTTGTTGAACAGCCGGGAGGATATGGACCGTTTCCTGAATGCTCAGCTGGAGAAGCTCAATACCGATCACATCGACTATTATATGGTCCACGCACTCGTTGGCGATCTGTGGGACAACGTCGAAAAGCTGGGCGTAGCTGACTTCCTTGACAAAGCCAAAGCAGATGGCCGCATCATCAACGCAGGTTTTTCCTTCCACGGCGCTGGAGGAGATTTCAACCGGATAGTGGACGCCTACGACTGGGACTTTTGTTTAATACAGTATAACTTCCTTGACGAAAAGAACCAGGCCGGTACCGCAGGCCTTGAATATGCAGCCTCAAAGGGACTCGGAATCATCGTCATGGAGCCTCTCCGTGGCGGTATGCTCGCAAGCCCTGTGCCTCCTGAGGTGGAAGAGATCTGGGCAGAGGCTCCGACAAAGAGGACTGCTGCCGAATGGGCTCTTCACTGGGTATGGAATCGCCCGGAAGTCACTGTTGTCCTCTCCGGGATGAATAATGAAGCCCATATTGATGAGAACCTTACATTGGCCAACAAAGCTTATCCGAATTCTCTGACTGCTGCTGAACTGCAGCGGGTAAAAAGGGTAGAAGGAAAGTACCGTGAGCTGATGAAAGCAGGCTGCACGGGCTGCAGATACTGTATGCCATGTCCGGGAGGGGTGAATATTCCACTTTGCTTCGAATCATACAACAACCTGTACATGTCAGGCAATGCGGACGAGACAAAATTCATGCATGCTGCAAGGCTGAGTGGCATCCTGTCCGTAGGAGAGACAGAATTCGCATCCCAGTGTGTACAGTGTGGAGATTGCCTTGAAAAATGTCCCCAGCACCTCGATATACCTACGCTTCTCGAATCGGTCGTAAAAGAGCTTGAAGGGCCTGATCTGGACGCGATAATTGCCATAGCAAAACAGGCGTTCAAGCCGAATTAAACCGGAGGATGGCACTGGTGAAAAAGAACGTGTTAGTCATATCGGCCAGCCCTAGAACGGGCGGCAATTCGGACCTACTTTGCGACCGACATCAAAGGAAAACCCGAAATGGCTATAGCCTATAAGATGGGAAAAGCAATATAACAAAGAAGGCGTCGAGATGGCACAGATCACCCTGGGAAGGACTGGCATAACCACCGACCGCAACGGCTTCGGCGCGCTCCCGATCCAGCGGGTCAACGTGGAAGCCGCGGTCAAAATATTAAGAAAGGCATACGCCGGAGGCATAACCTTCTACGATACTTCCCGGGTGTACTCGGACAGTGAGGAAAAGCTGGGCCGGGCATTTGAGGGAATGCGCGAGAAGATTTTCATCGCGACGAAGACGCGTGCCACTACGCCGGAAGCGTTCTGGAAGGACCTAGAAACTTCTCTGGAACTGCTCAGGACAGATTACATTGATATTTACCAGTTCCACTGGCCCCAGATCTGCTATAAACCCGGGGATGGAACGGGCATGTACGAGTGCATGCTTGAGGCCAAGAAACAGGGCAAAATCAAGCACATAGGATTGACCAACCACCGTCTTGATATCGCCCTCGAAGGCGTCGAATCCGAGCTGTATGAGACACTGCAATACCCGTTTTGTTATTTGTCTTCGGAAAAGGAAATCGAACTGGTGGAAAAATGCAAGAAGGCGAACGTGGGATTCATCGCCATGAAAGCACTATCCGGGGGCCTGATTACTGATTCTGCCGCAGCGTATGCCTTTATGGCACAGTACGATAATGTGCTACCCATCTGGGGCATCCAGCGGGATAAGGAACTGGATGAATTTTTAAGTTATAGAGATAGCCCGCCGCAGTTGACTGTGGACAGAAAGGCGTTTATCGAAAAAGAAAAACTGGTACTAACCGGGGATTTCTGCAGAGGATGCGGCTATTGCATGCCATGTCCGGAGGGAATTGAGATCAATCTCTGTGCAAGGATGTCCCACTTAATCAGACGTGCTCCTCCCGAGGATTGGCTGACTCCAAATGCAAAGGAAATGATGAAGAAAGTGGAAGGATGCCTCGAATGCGGAGAGTGTAAATCCAGGTGCCCGTATGGCTTAGATGCGCCGGAATTGTTAAAGAAGAATTATGAGGATTACAAAAAGATTCTGACGGGTGAAGTGAAAATAAAGTAATAGCGAACTCAGCCCTTGCATCAGAACGACTCAGCAACAAGAACGCTGCGCTGTGCCTGTGCCACACTGATTTCACAGATTACGGCACAGGCACAGCGCAGCGATCGTTTACCTTCCCGGGCTTATACGCAACATCTA
>CAZJRS010000002.1:0-11976 GCA_964548585.1 uncultured Methanocella sp.
TCGGTATGCGCTTCGCCACAGAGCTGACTGCGGCGGGGCGACCGGAGAACGTCGACTTTGACGACTTCCCCTGCTTCCTGAGCAACTTGTTCCGGAAGACCCTGGAGTATCACAAGGCCAACCGGAGCTTTCTGATAGCGCTCGCAGTGGCTGCTATTCAGGACCGCAGCGTCTTCGAAAAATTCGAAGAGATAGGCGAAAAAGACCTGGGAGACATAGTCGGATTTTTCAGTCGCTTCCAGGGAGTGGACTTCGCAGACAAAGGCGAGCCCTGGCTGTTCATCGCGAAGTGGTCCGACGTGACCAAGAGCATCATACAGCATCACACAATCTACCCGAGGCCGTTCGACTCGGATGATGAGCTCGTCGAGCTTTTAGTCAAGATATCGCTGATGATGTGGGACTATAAAGTTTGAATGAGTGAGCAGCCTGGCATATATTCTGTTATTCTGCCAGCTGCTTCACATTCTTCAGGTACTCCTGAAAAAGGGGATTGTAAAGCCGGTATTTTCCTCTCGATACCTTAACTATAAGCTCCTTTTTAACCAGCCGATCCAGCAGCCGAGTCGTACCGCTTCCTGTCAGCTCGGACGGGGTAACCTCGCTCTGCTGCGCCACAGCCATCTGAAATAACAGCTTTTGTTCCGCATCCGATGCCCGTTCCACGTCATCCCGGAACTTAAGTCCGCCGAAGTGCTCGATCAGCTCTGGGCGTATCCTCTCAAATTCCCTGATCGTAAGTCTTCCTTCGTTCATTTCATCGAGTATATCACGCATGGTCATGGTCAGGAAATAGGGGTGACCGCTCGTGATTTGATGAATCCTCTCAATCACGCCGTCATCTATCGTAAGGTCGATGCTTTCAGCTTCAAGAGGCTTTTCGATCAGCTGGCGGGTCCCTTCGATATCAAAAGATCCCAGGTCAAAGCGTTCGAATAGTCTGGTAAATGGCTCGGCTTTATCTCTCATCTCAGGATAAAGGTTCACCGGCCCGGTAATAATGAACATAAACTGGGCGCCAGATGCCGACAGACCCTGCATTACAGTCCTCAGATCATACAGTAGCTCTGCGTTTTCCCGGACGGAAAGGGCATAGTGAATGTCATCCAGCATAATCACGGCGAGTTCTATTCCGCTGGCATGAAGCTTTTCCCAGAACCTGATCATTGTCTCCTTGAAATTGATCCCCCTTAGCGGAGACTGTTCTCTACGCTCGAACTCCGGGTTCATGGAGATCTTTGAGATTTTCCACTTCTCGAAGACATTCAGCTCTTCTTTGATAAAATCTACTACTTTCTGTGGTAGCTCAACAGTGCTCTCGTACTCAAGAAAAATGCTCTCCATGAGATATACGAAGAACGTATCTGCATCAGAGCAACAGTTGGGGCTCAAGGGTACACATGCAGAAAAAATCCTGGCGTCTTCGCTCTCGTTTTTAATCATGTCCTTAAACTTCAGGAGCGTGGATGTTTTACCTACGCCCCAGCTTCCCATGACAGCTATGTTTAACGGGCGAGTAACTCCTCTGGATAGCGAAACCGCCTTCACGCTTCGGATAAATGTCGACAGAAGCTTTTCACGATTGGCATAGTATTTCGGATTTGTCGGACCCTGTGCATTGAAAGGGTTAACGAAACGCATGCTTTTTGCTTTTGTCATTTTTGTCATGATTGTCATTTTCTCCTGCCAATCTTGAACCACAGCGCTTCTGCTTTTCCTTCGCACCATTTGTGGATAAGCCTGCCGTTATAATGCATCCCTGTACCGGGATACACCTGTCTTCCACAAACTGCGCATGTCTTTGCTGGCATCTTACTCTACCGGAATGTCATTTTTGTCACGATTGTCATTTCGTGTCATTTTTGTCATCATTGTCATTTTGACTATGTAAGGATATACTTTACTATAGTCTGTGGTGTGACTATTCGAACTCGCTCTCAATACGGCGCATCACTCGGTCCTGAAGTTACCGCCAGGTATTGATCGCTATCGCGGTGAGCCACAGGACTCCCCCGATACGGAAATAGAGAGGATTGACCCGCTTTTTACAGTACCAGTATGCCATAGCTCCGGCGCCGACGGCGATCATGCATCCTTTTTTTACGGTTAGCAAAGGGATTATGGTCAATGAGCATTCTTTATCCTTTGATGAAGATCGCCGTCTTTTCCGACACGTTCTATCCGCAGGTGAACGGCGTGGTCAACGCCATCCGCAACTTCAATAAAATGCTGATCGAGCGAGGCCACACTATCACAGTATACACGTCGGGAAAAACTACCGGTATTACTCACATGGACGGTGCGGAAGTCCGGAAGTATATAGCCTTCACCCTACCGCAGTACCCCGACTACGAGCCCTCGCCTAACGTGATCGGCCCGGCCATGAGCGCGGTGAAGTTCAAGCCTGACCTCGTGCACGCGCATACGCAGTTCATGATGGGCTACAGTGCCTGGATGGCCGCCCGGAGGCTCGGAGTTCCGCTGGTAGGTACGTTCCATACGCCGGTCGAAGAGTACGTGATGTACGTGGCCAAACATTCTAAGATGAGCCAGCGTCTTCTCAAGAGGATCGCCAAGGAGTACCAGGACTGGTTTTACAAGAGATGCGACCTCATCATCGTCCCCGCGCCCTCGGCTGCAAAGTACCTGAACGTCAAGAAAAAGCCGATCGTCACCGTGTCCAACGGCCTCGATCTGGCTCGCTACGGCCTCGCAGGCCGGGATGAAATCCGGGCGCGGTTCGGGCTTGGCTCATCGCCGGTCATCATGCACGGCGGCCGGCTCAGCTACGAGAAGCGTATAGAAGGTGTCATAGCGGCGATGCCGGCAGTCCTGGAAAAAGTCCCGGACGCGAAGCTCATGATTGTCGGCAAAGGACCGTCGATGAAGTCCCTGGAAGCCCAGGTGAAAAACCTCGGCATCGAGAAAAGCATCGTGTTTACCGGCTATGTTAGCGATGATGACTTTCCGAAGATGTTCGCCGCCTCAGACGTGGTGGCGATCAACTCTCCGGTAGAAACGCAGTCGCTGATCATACTGGAAGCCATGGCGACCGGAGTTCCTGTTGTAGGTGCAGACTCAGCGGCCATACCGGACGCGGTGGTCAGCGGAGAGAACGGGTTTTTGTTCAAGCCGGATGACAGTAAGGCGCTGGCGGAATACTTGATAAGGATTCTGTCTGACGACGCGCTTAGAGCGAAGCTCAAAGAAGGTGCACTCACCACCGCAAGTGAGCATTCGCTGGAAAAGTCTGCTGATAAGCTATTGAAAGTCTACGAGCAAGCGCTGGAGTTGAAGGCGAAAAAGAAAAGTTTGCTCAAGCGTATCCGCAGAGAGCAGTGAGTATTACTATCCGGTATCCCGGATAACCTCTTTTTTTACTTATCTGGACACACTGCGGAGCTCTCTCAGCACCCGCAGCGACGTCTCCAGGATCTCCATATACATCTTGATGCGCTCGGGATAAATCTCCGTAGCCATCCTACCGGATATCTCGTTGATCTTGGCGATGACTATCGCCTCGATGGCCGCCTCATCCAGGCTGGCATCTCCCATGACGACACTCACCTGCTGCCGCTGCTGCGGGATCTCTGTCACCGGGCCTTTTCTGACCGGCTCCATGGCCTGCGGGGACAGAGCGGGCCTGGTCTCTACGGGCACGGCGAGGTTGGACTCTTCCTTCTTCGAGTCGCAGACCGCACATACGACTTTGCCGTGGTACTTGAACATAGGGGCGCCGCACTCGCAGTGCTTGGCTAGCATCGTGCCGCCTCGCTCCAGCATCTTTGTCACCTTTTTGAGGTTGTCGTCTTCCATCGCATCACGTCTCTCCATATCTCTGCCCTGTCGCTACTATAAAGGTTTCTCTCCCACCTCCGGGGTGAAGATTTATAGCCTTGCAGCGCTGCCTATTATGTGATGGGGAAAGCTATGAACAGGTCGATCGGGGCGCAGGCCCGGAAGATCCTGACGATGGAGCGGGCGCTGGTCATTGTGACGGCAGTCCTGACCGTTATCACACTGGGAGCGTCGATCTACTTTGAAAAAATTCATGGGCTAAGGCCTTACTCGTTCGCTATCGCACTGGTGTCGGTCGTCGTCTCATACGGGTGTTTCTGGGCACTGTTCAGCTTTTTCAAGAGCGAATTCCAGTACAGGGCGCCCGGCAGGAAAAAAGCCAGACTGGCTCTCTGGGCTGCTTCCGTATATATTGCCATCGCATCCTTCGTAGCCTATGTCGTGGCCTTCAGCATGCTTGGGCTAAGCATGCCGTGGGTAGGACCTGGCCGGGATGCTCTCTACGTATGCTATTTCCTGCTGGCAGTCTCCGCCGTATTCATGTCCCGGAGCGCTGCCTTCTATCTAAAATTGCGCTCCTATGTCTTACGCTCGCTTGACAACCTTGCCCGGTAAGGTTTATATCTATGCCATGCAATTATTGATATAGAGAAGACCGAAAATTTTTTTGTGAAACGATGAGTACAGGTATAGCCATCAAGGAGTACCGTACTGATCCGATTTTCGATCGACCAACCGAAGGTGGTGCCAAATGTCATCTAACGCTGACGCCGTAATCAAGCAGTGCGTGGAAGTGCTGTCCCGTATCAAGGACGACGACACCGTACCACGTAACATCAGAAGAAACGCGGATACCGTGAAAAACAAATTACTTAACACCAGTGAGACACCGGCGGTAAGGGCTGCGTCGAGCATATCGATCCTCGATGATATCTCCAACGACCCCAACATCCCGCTGCACACAAGAACACTGATCTGGAACATCGCCAGTCAGCTGGAGACAATCTCCGTTGACGGTTGAGTTTTTCAACCGTTTTACCCCTTTATTTCGAGTGGAATCGACTAATCTTCAATTCGTTTGTCGTGCTGGTGTACGCCGTTACTTCTAAACTTTTCCAGAATCATCAGCATGCTATCAAGCATGAAGGATCCGCTATAATATCAATTTTAGAATAATACGTCGCTACTTTTATTACTCTTTCTCGATATTGCCGCATTTATTACAGTATTTTCGGCGAGGGAGACCATCAAATCTATATACAAATATAAGACTAATAATCAATAACACGGAAGTGTCCTTTAGTGACCATTATAGTGAGCGAAGACGATGACGAAGCGGATTATAGTCCGTTTGCTTTTCTCCAGTCGTCCGTGAAGGGCGACGTTTTGAACGTATCACACGATTACCGGTACCAGAAGATGGGTTACTACGTTTCTATGCACGCCGAAATGTGCGGCAGCCACGTAACCCCCAGGTGCTCGGACATTCTCGACACGCACCGCAACCCCCTGCTCATGCTCCGGGCAGCCCGGGCGGGCATTCCATGCCTCCCGTACACGCTCGTCTCAAAGTACGAGCGGAACATGGAGTTACCGGCGCTGTGCTTTGCAGTCAACCCGTATACGTGCAACTCAGTGACACAGGTCAAGTCAGAATCCAAGATGCTCCGCACCATGAAGAGCCTGAGCATGAATAACCGCTACCCCGTATCGGTCCAGCCCCTGATGGGCGATGTCATCGAGGCAGTACAGGCCTTCGGAGAGACAGACGTGCCCGAGGCGAAGGCGATCGCGCAGAAGTTCTACGACGTGTTCAAAGTACCGATCGGTAAGCTCGTCCTGCAGGTCGTCAACGGAGAGGCTCGGCTATCCCACTTTGAGCCGGCGCTAAAAGGCGAAGTTGACTGGAGCCTGGTCCACGAGCGGGTTCGTGCCTTCAGAGGATATGCATGAAGATTGGATGCTTTGTAGAGAAATACAACTTCCACACGAAAGACGAGACCCTGGCTCTGGAGCGCTTCAAGCTGACCGCAGAGTCCATGGGGCATGGTTTTGAATTCCTCTTCAAGAAGGACCTGAACCGGCTGGGGGAGTTCGACTCGATCTTCATCCGGGCGAATACAGACCCGATGAACACTGCCTATGTGGTGTCTCGCATGGCCGATGCCATGGGAAAGGTAGTCATCGACGACCCTCATTCCATCCGGACGTGCTCCTCGAAAGTTGTGCTGGACGGGCTGTTCAAGCAGAATGAAATTCCTGCCCCAAAGTCGCTGTTATTCGATGGCAACTACAGGCCTGAGGGCCTGAAGTATATTTTTGACTACCTGAAGTTTCCTGTCGTCGTGAAAGCGCCGTACACGAAGTTCTCGTCCCACGTGGAGAAAGCCCATGATGAGGCTGAATTCAAAGAGATCACTTCAAGATATCTCAAAAACGCCACGCCGATCGTGCTACAGGAGTTCATGCCCACGTCCTTCGACTGGCGGGTAGGGATGCTCGATAACAAAGTCCTGTACCTCTGCAAGTACATGATGCCCAAGGGCGGGTGGAAGGTCAAGTCCATCGTCAACGGCAAGAATATCTGGGGCGACACAGTGCCCATCTTCCGGAAGAACATCTCCCGGAAGCTGGAAAACCTCGCCATCAAGGTCTCGCAGTGCGTGGGCGACGGCCTGTACGGGCTGGACATCAAAGAGGTCAACGGCGAGTACTACTGCATCGAGATCAACGACAATCCCAGCTTCTACGGCGGCCTGGAAGATGGCAAGGACAAGGATATCTACGAAAAGATCATCGAGCGTCTCACGTCCGGCAGGCGGGTTAAGCCCGGATCGTACACCATCGCCGCGGGAACGGCTGAGTACGTCACTCTGCCAGCCGGGATCTGACCGGCGACGGCCGGGACGGACCGGAGTCCGTCTGGCCTGTTTACTTACCTGCCTATCGCCTGGCTGATCTCGGCGCCGGCGATCTTCGTCAAAGGCCTGCCCGTGATGCAGTAATAGTTCGTGCCCAGGAAATTCTTGTTCTTGTACACATCGCAGGTCGGGCAGATACACGCTACCGGCGTGGGCTTTTTCTCGCTCTTGTCGTTATAACAATAGGCTACCTTAGCCTCGTTGGGCTTGGTCGGGCAGTCCCCGCATTTGCACGACGATTCTATCCACTTCTTATCTTCGTCAGATACGCCTAACATTAATATCACCGTTATCAAATTGAGAATCATGGATAAAATATTGCGCTGCGATAACTGCGGCTTCAGCGCCTGATGGCGCTGTCATAACTGGCGATGTTCTGGCATTCACCTTCGCGATCAGCACTCAACCCGAAGGTTCTTCTTCTGAGGCCTGCCGCAGCTCTAGGTTGATTTCTCAATATCCTAGCATTGTTAGGCATGACTAAATCTCTCCTAAAATCTTTAGGGCACTCGTTATTACAACCTAAGCCACATCAAGCCTTCAATGGATTAACTGCGGCATTATCAGCCGTAATCTGATCAAGCGCCAGCGATGGCGTGGCTATCTATCATTCTGATATACTGAGGGATAAAAAATGGAATTAATGCTCAAGGATCTGAAACCAGGTGAGAAGGGCGTGATATCTGCCTTTACCAGCTCTGGAGCCGTTCGCAAACGGCTCCTCGACATGGGCGTCATCAAAGGGGAGACGATCGAAATGGAGAAAGTGGCGCCGCTCGGTGACCCTATTCAGGTGATGATCAAGGGATATCACCTGACGCTCAGGAAGACTGAGGCAGAGAGCGTACTGGTACAGGTGGTCAGGTGATCCCGCTGGGCAACGCCGGCGAAGGCCGAAACGTCCGCATCAAGAACATCCATGTCGAAGAGCGGCTGGGGAAGCGGATGTGCGACCTGGGATTGTATCCCGGCATGAAGATCACAGTCGTGAAAAACGACCGGAACGGCCCGATGGTCTTGCAAGTCCTGGAATCAAAGCTCATGCTCGGCAGAGATCAGGCAAATGACATACAAGTGGAGGAGCTAAAATGAGTAAAACGCTTAACATCGCCCTTGCGGGAAACCCCAACGTGGGCAAGTCCACGGTCTTCAACGCGCTGACGGGCGCAAACCAGCACGTGGGAAACTGGCCCGGAAAGACGGTAGAAAAGAAAGAAGGCAAAGCCGTATACAAGGGACAAACCCTTAACATAGTGGACCTCCCTGGCACCTACAGTCTTACGGCATACTCGATGGAAGAGATCGTGGCACGGGACTACCTGATCGAGGAAAGCCCCGACGTCGTGGTTCACGTCATTGATGCTTCAAACATCGAGCGGAACCTGTACATGACGACCGAACTGCTAGAGATCGGAGCCAACGTCGTCGTCGCGCTGAACATGAGCGACATCGCCAGAAGCAGGGGCATTGACATCGACCCGACTAAAATGGCCGCGCTGCTCAAAGTGCCGGTGGTCAAGCTACAGGCAAACAAGCAGGACGGCATCGATGCCCTGATGGACGAGGTCCTGAAAGCTTCGGGTAAAGGCAAAGATCTGGCACCGCTCCGCTACGGAAACGAGCTGGACTCACACATCGACCTCATCGCGCTGGCGATCAAAGAGCATGTGAAGCTGCCGGAAAAATACCGGGCACGATGGGCTGCCATCAAGCTGCTGGAGAACGACTCCGAGATCACGGCAATGTTCGAAAAGCTGGACGGGGGAAAAGCCGTACTGGAGATCGCCGCGGCCAACAGCAAGCATCTGAAAGAGATCTTCGGCGACGACATGGACGCAGTCCTGGCAGACGGAAGGTACGGGATGATCGCCGGCCTCGCCCGGGAAGCAGTGAAAAAGAACACCATCCAGAAGGTCTTCACCTCTGACAAGATCGACAAGATCGTCACCAACCGGCTGCTGGGCATACCCATCTTCCTCGTCATGATGTGGCTCATGTTCTGGATCACGTTCACCCTGGCGACTCCTCTGTCCGATGTGGTGGACGCGTTCTTCGCGGATACGCTGGCTACGTTTGCCATAGGAACACTTGAGTCCATGGGCGCGCCACAGATCGCCATTTCGTTCATAGCCGACGCCGTGATCGGTGGCCTGGGTTCGATCTTCGTCTTCGTCCCCATGATCTTCGTGCTGTTCCTCATCATCGCCGTGCTGGAGGACTCGGGCTACATGGCCAGAGCCGCCTTCGTCATGGACAAGCTCATGAGCAAAATAGGGCTGCACGGCAAGTCGTTCCTCCCGATGATCCTCGGGTTCGGGTGCGGCGTTCCCGCCATCATGGCCACGAGGACGCTGGAGAATGAGCGAGACAGAAAGCTGACAGTCATGATTGCACCCTTCATGTCGTGTGCCGCCAGACTACCTGTATACATCGTGTTAGCCGCGGCATTCTTCCCCGACAAAGCCGATGTCGTGGTCTTCTCGCTTTACCTGCTGGGCATCGTCGTCGCCATCGCCACAGGCCTGCTGTTCAAGAATACTCTGTTCAAAGGATCGCTGTCTCCGTTCCTCATGGAGCTACCGCCATACCGGGTGCCGACGCTCAAGGGTATTCTCATCCACACCTGGGAGAGAGGCTGGCTGTTCATCAAAAAGATGGGTACTGTCATCTTCGCAGTGGTCATCATCATCTGGCTCCTCGCTTCGGTCCCGTTCGGGGTGGATTACGCCAGTGAACAGAGCGCCATCGGGATCATAGGCAACGCTATCGCACCGGTATTCGCCCCGCTAGGGTTCGGTAACTGGCAGAGCAGCGTATCGCTCGTGTTCGGAATCCTGGCCAAGGAAGTCGTGGTAGGCACGATGGGTACCATTATGGGAGTCGACGACATAGAGACTGACGAAGGAAATACAAGCCTTCTCACAGGCCTGCAGTCGCTGTTCACTCCTCTGACCGCCATCGCGTTCCTGGTGTTCGTGCTGCTCTACGTGCCCTGCGTGGCCGCAGTCGCAGCCATGGCTAAGGAAATCGGGTGGAAGTGGACCGCATTCCAGGCGGTGTACTCGACTGCTGTAGCCTGGATGGCAGCGTTTATCGTCTACCAGGGAGGAACCCTCCTAGGGCTGGGCTGATGTCAGGACAGTGACGTGCTCTGATCGTACCTTGGAGCACATTTTTTTTCATCCGGGTGATTTTATGGACTTAAGAAATATTGCTAATGATTCTATCTGTATATTAAGCCGTTACCGGGAATTCCTGCTGGACCCCGGGACTCTTGTCACGCTGGCCAGTGGTCTTCTGCTTGCAGCCGCTTTCATCCAGGCTCCGGGAGGAATTCTCCCCGGAGGAGGGCCTGCTGACTCCCGGACGCTTCTTTACCTGGCTTCCGCGCTGGTCGGCTCCGCCTACATCTGGTGGTCGGCGATCCAGGGTATCCGGGAGCGGGACTTCACCGCAGATATCCCCGTATCTATAGCGACGATCGCAGCCATCCTCATAGGACAGTATTCCGCCGCGGCTGTGGTCGCGGTGCTGTTGCTACTGGGCGGCTTACTCGAAGAATTCGTGGCGGCCCGATCTGGCAAAGCACTCGAAGCGCTTGCAGCGCTTTTACCTGACCGGGTCACTGCCAGAAAGGGCGGCAAGGACGATATCGTTTCACTCCAGTCCATCAAGCCCGGAGACGTGCTCCTGATCCGCTCCGGCGAGCGGATTGCGGTCGACGGCGAAATCCTCACGGGTACGGCCTCGGTAAACCAGGCGGCCATCACAGGAGAAAGCCTTCCGGTGGAGAAAAAGCAGGGCGACACGGTTTACGCGGGGACGTTACTTGAGGTAGGTGCCCTGGAGGTTTGCGCAACCAAAATCGGCGACGAGACCACCCTGGGCAAGATCCGCCGGATGATCCAGGAAGCGCAGGCAGAAAAGCCGCCTATCGAACGGCTGCTCGACCGGTATGCGAAGCTGTATACTCCCATTGCGCTCCTCCTGGGGGCTTTGCTCTGGCTCTGGAGCGGTGACGTGATGAGGGCGATCACCGTTCTTATCGTCTTCTGCCCTTGTGTCATGGTGCTGGCGACCCCGACGGCCCTCGTGGCATCGATCGGTAACGCAGCCCTACGGGGAAGCCTGATCAAGAAGGGAGTTACCATTGAGTCGCTGGCCAAGGTCGACACGGTTGTCTTCGACAAGACTGGCACTTTAACCAAGGGAACGCCCTGCGTGGTAAAAGTGATCCCTGCAGACCCCGGATCAGAATCCGAACTGATCCGCCTGGCGGCTATCGCAGAAAAGTATAGCGAGCACCCGGCAGGCAAAGCCGTGACCGGTTATGCAAAAACGCTGGGCATCGAGATCGCCGACCCTGAAGAGTTCGAGGCGCTGCCCGGGCTGGGCGTCAGAGTGAAGAAAGACGGCTACGAGATACTGGTGGGCCGGGCGAAAATGATGGAAGAGCGGGGGCTGAGTATGCCGGACAGGCTTCTCGAGCACTCGTCAGTGCTATCCGGGAGCAGCATCATCGCTGTAGCGGTGGACGGTAAGGTAACAGGGCTCCTCGCACTGGAGGATGAGCTGAGGCCAGAGTCTATGGCAACAGCCACATCACTGGCCAGGATGGACCTCCGCACCATCATCGTGACCGGGGATAACCGGGCCACAGCAGAGCGCATAGCCAGTATGCTCGGGATCAAGGAGGTGTACTCCGACGTGATGCCGCATGATAAGGTAGCGATCGTGAAGAAACTGCAGGCGGAAGGCCGCAGCGTCGCCTTCGTCGGAGACGGGGTCAACGACGGCCCCGCGCTGGCGTCATCAGACGTAGGCATCGCCATGGGGCTGAGCGGTACCGACGTGGCCATCGAAACAGCAGATATCGGACTGCTGTCAGACGATCTGTCCAGGATACCCCACATCATCAAGCTGTCCCGGAAAGCCATCGTGACGATCAAGCAAAACGTCGTATTCGCGGTGGGCGTACTAGGAGCTGCTGTCCTGCTGACCATCCCGGGGATACTATCGCCCGTGACAGGTGCGCTGTTGCACGAGCTGTCCTCTATACCAGTACTGATCAACTCCGCGAGGCTGATCACCTACCGGTCAGCAATGGTTGTCGAAGAAGAGTCGGAAGTTTCGAAAAGGATAGAGTTATCCGGGCCCGAAGCCTCCTGACAACAAGAATCCAATCGATAAAAACAGCCGCTGTATGTCTGGTTATACAGCGGCACTTCAACCGCAGGAGACTATACCTTGAAAAAAG
>CAZJRS010000002.1:12076-76864 GCA_964548585.1 uncultured Methanocella sp.
TATGTCTGGTTATACAGCGGCACTTCAACCGCAGGAGACTATACCTTGAAAAAAGGTATCTGCTCTTCCGGGCGCTGATCGGCGAGGAAGAGGCGTATATGGAAAGATGTTTCGGCGAGGAGTACCTGGCCTACAAGCGCAGAGTCAACGCGGTCTTCGCGACACTGATCCGGTAATACTGCGCAGCGGCATCGTCCCAGCCAAACCGGGACGTTTTGACACAGCCAGAGCCACGTGTAACTAGGCTGTACTGGCTTATCCTAATTTTTCTAGTGTAGTTTTCTTATCGACCTACCGGTAAATAAGGGTCATATATAGAGGTAAAAACACGATGCTAAAAGATGTATTAAAGGCGATCGACAGCGGAAAGGTGTCGAGAAAAGAAGACCTGGCGGCGCTTGTTAACATGGATGCCTCAGCAGTCGACGGAATGCTCGACTTCCTCGTGAAGCGGGAGTACCTGAAAGTGAGTGAAGCTGCCCTGCCAACCTGTGGCTCAAGCTGTGGCCACTGTGGCAGGCACAGCAGTTGTGCGCCCGGGAACAAGACCTATGTGGTCACTGAAAAGGGTAAGCGGTTAGCAGGCAACCACGCGGGATAGGCTCCCTGACCGGCGACCGATAAAGAGGAGATCACAATGACTACAGACGAATTTCGGAAAGAGCTCGGGCTGAGCATCAGGAGTACCCGCGGGCTGCTCCACCACTTCCGCAAGGATGACGAGCGAGACGATCTGGACGGGCTGCTCGATCAGATCTATTGTAAGGCTGACAGGGATGACCTACAGGAAAGCGATTGCGTGAAATTCCTGGCGATCCTCAGGATCCTGCGGAGAGCTTTGAGCAGGGCCATTAATGGTGAAGCGGTCCTGTGGACAGATATCCACGTGTTAAAGGCCTGCATCAGAAAAACGCTCGGTGTTTCCAGCCATGACAATGCCAGGCAGGCTTTTCACATGGCGGCCGGTAATGAGACTGGCCTGGTATTTGGCCAGAGCCATTAACAAAGCGCAAGAGCCAGTTGACTTGCAGCTTGCTTTTACGGCATTTTAGAGTTTTCTATCTCCGGTTCCAGGCATAGTAGCCTTTCATACTCGGAGAACCGTGGATGGCCTTGCCCTTGAGGGAGATATATACGTGGATATCCAGCCAGCCCTCCGCCAGCTCTACCATCGCGAGCTGCGGCATCGCTAATTCTCCGGCTTCCTGCCCTTTCTCGTGTAGCACTGGTCGCAGACGCTCTTCCCTGTCGCCAGAGTGCCCTCCCTGTGGTACTCGAAGCCCGCTTCCTTGCACAGCTGCCCGAAGTAGACCTCGTCACCCCGGCAGGACGTGATATAGCACAGGTAAGGGTCGCCCAGCTTCTTCGCCACTTCGTAAAAGGCGCAGTACGTCACGTTCAGTTGGAAGGAGTCTTGATCGTCTTTCGCTATGGTATACGCCTCTATCCCGGACTCTGTCATCCGGTCCATTAGCGCCTTATAGTACTGCTTGAACGGCGGCAGAAAATCCCCTCTGCCACAGGCTGTGAACGTTGCTGCCGATGCGAACATCTCCTCCATAATCTCGTACGAGGCGGAGTCCCCGAACTCAAACCGCAGTGCCTGCAGCCGATCCCTGCCGATCTTCGCTGCTACTGCCTTGTTCACGACGAACTTCTTAATGATGTTATCAAGGTCCTTTCTCGATATGCCCCTTGCCAGGAGGTCGGACCAGTCCAGCTCCCTCGCCGCATGGAAATCGCCTTTGAATGTTTTAAGAAGGCCGATCGTGCCGCCCGTCCCCAGCGCCCACAGTAGCTTCAGGGAAAATTTACCCGTAGCCTTGAGCACTCTCAACTTCTTGCCGGCCGGCATCGATGAGATGCCCATCTCCATGATGTTCTTGCCATAATTTTTCAAATCTTCGACTTTCATATCGCTTTGCGGCATTGGTTTGCCTCCGTCAGGAGCTATGGTCTGGTCAGGGAAGGTCATTGCACCGATATGTCCCGGTCATGTCACAGCAATAATTTAGGTATACCTAAATATTTTTAACGTATATAAGTTTATCGTATGTGGGGAAGCAGAGACTCTAATCTATTGTAGACGATAGCGTCAGGCGTTTTCAATATGGTTTCGGCATACCTAATTTTTTAGGTAAAAGATATATACCATGCTTGCACTCACTAGGATCATGCTATCCGAAAGGG
Source organism: uncultured Methanocella sp. (assembly GCA_964548585.1). Lineage (GTDB taxonomy): Archaea > Halobacteriota > Methanocellia > Methanocellales > Methanocellaceae > Methanocella_A. Next base: position 14,267 of record CAZJRS010000002.1, read on the forward strand.
CTGAGGACTACCTTGAGGCCATCTATGTCGTAGACCTGAAGAAAGGCTATGTGAGGGTGAAGGACCTGGCGGCCCAGCTAAGTGTCAGCTGTCCGAGCACCATCGAAATGTTGAAAAAGCTCGCCGAGAAGAAGCTCATCAACTACGAAAAGTACGGTGGTATCACACTTACCGCCGAAGGCGATGAGATCGCTCGTGTCATCAAGGACCGGCACGATACCCTCGTCAGGCTGCTATCCATTGCCGGTGTACCGGATGATATCGCCAATAAAGACGCATGTATCATCGAGCACCACCTGAGCCCGAAGTCGCTGGAGCAGCTTAAAAAGCTGGTAGTATCCCTGGAAGGCGAAAAAGCCCACTGTGTCCAGGGTCTTTCCCTGACAAACTAGATCGGGCAAAGGGGAGCCTAACTTTTCTAGGGGGCCTTCTAACACCCCAAATATTCCTCGGGAAGTCGTTATTACTACCTATCTGCCTTCTTCAGGTTGTACAATGCGGTGCCGCAACCCCGCATTGAGGGAATAACATGGGATGCAACTGTAACGGAAACTGTAAAGACTATGGAAAGCCCGGGTGCCTGTGTGCACTCCGAGATAACCTGAAGCGGGCCCAGTCCGAGTACGTCGAGGAACCCGGCGCGGACAAGCCTGACTAGGATCAGGCACACATATATAGCTAGTAAACTCCGGTTCAGGTATAAACCGCCTCATAATTCCTGTCACGCCGGTGCATTTCGGAAGGACCATCAGGTCCTCCGGCGCCGGCTTTGGCAGAAGGCTTGATTAGGGTATATCCTGCTCATGAAGGAAGTTGATTTTATATGGTTCCTATTCACTTTGCTCACCTGAATCATGTCAATGCCTGACAATTAGTCGATTTTTCATACTGGTTGAATACGACGATTTGTTTTATGGCACAATCACATATTATTATCAGTTTTAGCTTTGTCATATCAATTTAGAGTCTACGAAGAAATCTTTTATATAGTAGCAAATAGTTGAAACTAAGTGTTTGCCATTACTGGGTATGGCATAGGTGGTCAGCCATGAATCGCTTACGTTTCCAACCGATCTTATCTGTACTAATTATAGCTGTTCTTCTCTCGTCTCTCTTGGTACCTGTGGTGGAAGCCTCGGTAGTCTACGGGCCCGCTCAGTTCGAAGGAGACTGGTACAAAAAAGCTGTTGCCAATAAAAATGGTAAAGGTAACGGATTCGGTAATTACCCGGATATCCTTAATGGAAGTCCGGTGAACGGTTGTAATCCCTCTCCTGTAAATTACGGGAGTATCAATCCCGGACTAGCATTCACCACCACCTTGTATGCTGATGATCGGCAGAACGGTGGGTTCCCGAAATCGGGGGGCAGCATCTGGACTGACGACACCGAAGCTCTGGCTGATTACCGGCAGCTGATGGACAACTACTGTCCTGAGGTGAAAGGGGGCCAGAAGCAGGACAAAGGCCTGCAGTACGGGAAGCAGGGTACGCAATCCCAGTCCGAGTCTGACCTGATCTTCAAATACCTGGACAAGTACGTCCAGAGACAGAACTTCACCATCGACGTTCCACATGGTAATTACACGTTGTATCTCAGGAACGGTGACGGTACTGGCAAGCAGGTCACGAACGGGACTATCTTCTTCGTCCGGTTGAACGACAAGGATGTTTTCACCCCGTGCGACATCTCTTCGAAGAACAAGGTGTTGAGCGAAAAAGCAACCGTCGGCCGGAATAACACTCTCCAGGTATTCGCGATCGGCGCCCCGGCCAGCTACCTCACCCTGTGGCTGGAAGACGAAGCGCCGGATATCGTGATCACCTCTCCCTGGGATGATACGGTTTCGAACGGATCTATCCGCCTGAAGGGATACGTGACCGATAAGAGCATCACCACGGTCACTCTCCGGCTGAGCAACAACACTACTATTGGATCGGTACCGGTAACTAACGGTAACTTTACCACCGATTTCCTGATGACCGGCCCGGTCAAGATCAACCTGAGCGGGGTCGACTCCACCCGGACGTTCAGGTCAGTAACTCTCTGCCTGGACGGTGACCTGATCACGGAAAAGATGGAGAGGCAGTACGGTTTCGATCCGCTCAACTCCGACTCCGACTCTAAGTTGACCCAGGTGAACGAAGCCAGTAATGGGATCAGCGACGGCTCTGAGATGTTCGGAGGCCAGCTTCCAGCCTTTGTAAAAGCCCGCACCGGCGCCGATCCGTTGAAGAATGATACGGATGCGGACGGTCTAACCGACTACTTCGAAGTGACGAAACTAGGCTGGCTGACCAGCCTCAGGTCCACAGACTCAGACGGGGACGGCATGTCCGATGCCCAGGAAGACCCTGATCTGGATAGCTTGAGCAACCTGCAGGAGCAAACGTACGATACCAATCCTTACAATAACGATACAGATGGGGATTCGCTATCTGACAACTACGAGGTTAACGTCTCTCGCACAAACCCACTGGCAGCAGATACCGACGGCGACGGGCTGACAGATGACAGCGATTTGAAGCTCGGGACCGATCCGAACAACCCCGATACCGACGGCGACGGTATCCTGGACGGCGACGAAACCTACACGACTGCCTCTGCGAATGGCACTCTCGGGGTCACAGTAGCTGTCAAAGGTAAAGGAGACCTGGCGAAGGATCTGTTCATCAGTAACGAAACGTCCGTGCCGCTAAACAGCATACCGGCACTTGTAAGCCCGGTTGTCGATCTTGACTTAAACCGGTCGTTCGAGAGCGCCGACCTCACTATCTCGTACGATCCAGCGAGGGTCACCGACTCGGGCAACCTGTCGATATTTTACTACAACGAGAGCGCCGGCACGTTCCAGCCCTTGCCCTCGACCATAGACTCGGTTAATCACACTATATCGGCGACAACCGGCCACTTTTCGACCTACGTCATCTTCCACATACCCACCTGGGACGCGCTTTTCAAAGCCAAGATGACCACCGGGCGTGGCACTAGCGACCTGATGTTCGTGGACATGGTGTTCACCATCGACAGCTCGGGCAGCATGAGCTGGAATGATCCGGCGGGATACCGGAAGATAGCAGCCAAGAACTTCGTGGGAGCGCTGATACCCGGCGATCGGGCTGGAGTCGTGGACTTCGATTCCTATGCCAGCGTCACCAGGCCGCTGACAGGCGACTTCAACGCAGTCAACATGTCCATAGACAGCCTGAACGCAGACGGAGGCACGGATATCGGCGCCGGCGTCAGCGCCGCCAACAACCAACTGATCACTTCGGGCAACCGCAGCCACGCCTGGATGATGATCCTGCTCACAGACGGGCAGGGCAGCTATAACGACTACTATACCCAGCAGGCAAAGGCCAATAACATCACCATCTACACTGTCGGGCTCAGCAACAGCGTCGACAGCGCCTTGTTAACCCGGATCGCAACCGGAACGGGCGGACAGTACTTTCAGGTGACTTCCGCGGACCAGCTGCCGCAGGTCTTCCGCAACATCTCAGAAGAAATAGAGCCCGCCGACACAGACGGCGACGGCCTGACGGACACGCTGGAAACCACCGGTTTCAGGGACGGCCGGGGCAAATGGTACAGGACAGACCCGAACAACCGGGATACCGACAGCGATGGGTTAGAAGACAGAGTGGAAGCCGGCCTGCTTTCGACCAACACGAGGGGCGAGCAATACTACAACGCCTACAGCGACCCCACGCTCCATGATACCGACGGCGACAGCCTGTCTGACTTCGATGAGTACTACGAGGATACGGACGCCCTGATCCCCGACTGTGACCACGACGGGCTCAATGATGGCCTGGAATTCGAGTTAGGCACAGACTCGTGGAGCCGGGATACTGACGGGGACGGGTACGATGACTGCAGTGAGCATTACGACTGGCTATACGATCCCCTTGTTCCCGAGCAGCACTTTAACTACCTGGAAATAGCTGCAGAAGTCGTTCTGGGCGCCTTGCTGGGCGACTGGGGCACATACGGGGGAGGCCACGGCAACGTCTGGTACCTCGCCGGCCAGCTCCTCAGCGGATTCATCGCCATCGGAGACATTCGAGATATATGCGCCTCGATCATCAACCTCGACGGAGTCAACATCATCATTAACGCCATCGCCCTGATACCCGGATACGGCGATGCTGCAAAAGTCATATCGTCGATCGGCCAGTTCCTCCTCAAGAATCCCAAACAAGTGTTCGGGGTAGCGATCTTTGCTGTTAAAAACCTGCCCTATAAGGATACTAAAACCTTGCTTTCGATCGTAGATACATCGTATGGCAAGGGCATAGTTAAGAGATTGTCCAATGGCATGTCGGATGAGGATATCTTAAAATGCAGCGATAAGAGTATAGATCTGAACGATGTATTGAGGGTTAAAGAAAGTAATACCAAGTATACTGGCTGGGGCGTAGGCAATCAAGGGAACATCCAGGCCAATATCGAAAGACACTATAATGACCACGTCGAGTTTGATCCGACCTGGAATATCCGATCCATAGATGAGTACACCGAAAAAGCTTGTAATTTGCTATCCAGAAGAGACAGTTATGTAAATGTGTATTACCAGAGAGGAAATGGAAATATCGCCATATACGACAGAGTCAACAAAGAATTTGCAGTAGGCGATAAAAATGGGAATATCCTGACATACTACCGCCCACAAAATGGTGATTTCGAAAAAGCGGATAATTACATTAGTGACAGAGAGAAAGCGTTCCAATTAGTACTGGTGCAAGGGGAGAAGTATTATGCTCGATCCTAATACGGAGTTTGACTTAATCGACCAGTTAAAACATTATATCCGGTATTGTAATGATTCGATAGACCACCTGAAATATGAATACGAAGAGGTAAAACTGGACGGGAGATATAATGTCTTAACCCCCTATAAATATCAATACCGGATATCTTTTATTTTGAGCTATCTTAAAAAAGAGGGCGTTGATGTCTTAGAATATGAAGCCGAGTATGCATTGATAAGTGGTTCTTTGCGGCAGATCGAGTCCGAGAGGGGTGGCGATCTGGTTGATAAGCTGGTTACCGATTTGAAGTACTGGTCTGAGTCGAACTTCAGGACGGTGTGTTATTTAGCTCATGTGGAACCCGGCGATCTTTTTCTTTACGAGCGTATGGATGAACGGGACGATATAGAGATGCTCTTGATGAAACTGGACGGCCATCCCGACATACATTGTATTAAGGAGGGGGTCAGGCAGCTGGATAAAGCGCTGAAGTGCATCTACCGGGACCAACTTGAATTGTTGCTTAAAGAGTTCCCTGATCTTGACGAACCTTATTATCCCGATAATTTTTGGTGGAGACACCCACTAAAATTAAAAGGACCGATGAGACGGGAATGACAAACTAAAAAAATGATATTGCACATCGTAGGGTTGCAGAAGTAATTCACACCATATAATTATCCGGGATCATGGATTGGGGCGACCGGTTAAACTACCCGGGATCGCGTGGAATTAGCGGAAGGCACACCAATAATGCGACATGAGCTCCAATTTTATGGGCCATGACAACGTCTGGTACCTCGCCGGCCAGCTCCTCAGCGGATTCATCGCCATCGGAGACATCCGGGACATATGCGCCTCGATCATCAACCTCGACGGCGTCAACATCATCATTAACGCCATCGCCCTGATACTGAAGAAGCTCGATGAGATACGACTAATTCACAACGAGAAGTATCGGGGTATAACACTTACCACCGAAGGCGAGGAGATCGCCCGGGTCATCAAGGACCGGCACGATACGCTCGTCAGGCTGCTGTCCATCGCCGGCATGCCCGCCGATATCGCGCCGATAAGGGCGCGTGCATCATCGAGCACACCACCTGAGCCCTAAGTCGCTAGAGCAGCTAACAAAGCTGGTAGCAGCGCTTGAGGGTGACAAAGCCCACTGGATTCAGGGCTTTTCCATAAAAATCTAGATCAGGCGCATCACGGCCTAACTTTTATAGGGACCTTCCCGGACTCCGAATATCACTTGGGAAGTCGTTATGACTACCTACCTGCATTTTCGTGTTTGTAAGGTGCGGCATCTCAACGTCGCATCGAGGTAATAACATGGGATGCAACTGCAATGGAAACTGTAAAGACTTTGTAAAGCCAGGGTGCCTGCGTGCACTTCGAGAAAACCTAAACCGGGCCCGGACGGAGCAGGTCGAAGAGCCTGCTGTCGACGGGCACGAATAGATCGGACAGTACCGACAACAGAACAAACTCCGGTTCAGGTAAAAACCGCCTTAGCATTCCTGTCATGCCGGCGCATTTCGGAAGGATCCTCCGGTCCTCCGGCGCCGGCTTCGACAGTAGGCTGGAAGAGTCTGCCTCCCGGAAGGAAGTCACTTTTATGGAAACAACTCGCATGAATCCAGCCAAAGGCCTCTATCTGCTACACCCCTCGCCATGTAATAGCTGCAACTCTACATTGCTTTCCTGCATGGCCAAGAAGATGCTCGCCGCAGTCGAGCAAAGCCCGAGCATCGTCATCATCTCCGACGTGTCCGGAAAGATCGAGTACGTGAACCCGAAGTACGAGAAGGTCTCCGGCTACTCTTATCAGGAGATCTCCGGAAAGTTCCTGCACCAGATGACCGGCGACCCCACGAGGCAAGACCAGATCGACCTGATGATCGCTTCGCTAAAGTCCGGAGCCGAATGGCAGGGAGAATTCCGGTGTAAAAAGAAAACAGGGGAGCATTACTGGGTATCCACACATATATCCCCGTTGCGCGACGAAGCCGGCATCATCACTCACTTCATCGATGTGGAGGAAGACATCACCCAGCACAAGCTGGCGGACGACCGGCTCATCGCCTCTCTCAAAGAGAAGGAAATGCTCCTGAAAGAGGTTCACCACCGGGTGAAAAACAACTTACAGATCATCTGCAGCCTGCTGAACCTGCAGTCGGGGTACATCACCGACCGTCATGACCTCGCGGTATTCCAGGAATGCCAGGACCGGGTCCGATCGATGGCATTGATCCACCAGCTGATGTACCAGTCCAGGGACCTCTCCCACATCGACCTGGAATACTACATCAGAAATCTAATGGACTACTTACTGGTATCCTATGCTGCCCGGCACAAGATCACAGCCAGCATTCGTGGTGAGACGAAGGTATATCTGGATGCCAATATGGCTGTCCCATGCGGTCTCATCCTCAACGAGCTCATTACCAACAGCATCAAATATGCGTTTCAAGGGCGGGAAAAGGGTAAAATTACCATCGTGATCGAAAAGAGCGGTGAAAACGTCACACTGTCAGTCGGTGACGATGGCATAGGCCTGCCATATGAATATGATCTCACAAGCGCCAAAACGCTCGGGTTGCAGCTCGTCTATGATCTTACAGAGCAGATCAACGGCAGTATCCAGGTTGACAGGTCCGAAGGGACCAGGTTCAGGATCACTTTTTTTGAGAGTAGTCAGGTTAATAATAGGTAATATCCGGCCAGGCCTAGAATTGTTAGGGAGCCTTCTCACACCCCAAATATTCCTCGGGAAGACGTTATTACGACCTACCTACCTTCTATGGCATGTAGTGCGACACCGCAACTGTCGCACTATATATCAGCCTGTTCCTACTCCGTTTCAGGCTGCAACCGCCTCATAATTCCTGTCACGCCGGCGCCCTATCACTAGTATTTCCTCCGGTGCCGGCTTCGACAGAGGAATCTTAGCTCTCATTAAATCTTTCTTCTACTGTGCGATATGCTTGATCTTTATAGGCCGGGTAAGCCCGGGCCAAAGGCTCCGTATCCCTCAACTTCTATCCGTATTATACTCGGGCTATCTATTTATCAGGACGCACGTATACTATCAACAAGGGCCAGGCATGCCTGTTGCGCTCTATCCCCGACCGGGTTTCTGTACTCCGAAGGGCATCAGCCCACAGGAGATGAAAAACTATAAGTACACATAACCCATCAAATGTGCTGGATTATCGAGCCTTACATATAGGCTACACTTTCCTACAAGGAGGAATCAGATGGCAGTAGTTTATGATGTGCCGGCCACTGCATTTATCAGCAAGACCGCACAGAAGCTTAAGGAGACCGGTAAAGTCACGCCACCCGCATGGGCAGCTGACGTTAAGACCGGCGTGCACAAACAGCTGCCGCCAGCCCAACCTGACTGGTTCTACACCAGGAGTGCCTCAGTACTGAGGAGGATCTATACAGATGGTCCCGTCGGTGTTCAGAGGCTCAGGTCGCTGTACGGTGGCAGGAAAAACCGTGGTGTCAAGCCTGACCGGCACGAGCGCGGTGGCGGCGCAATTATCCGCAACTCGCTGCAGCAGCTGGAGAAGGCAGGGTTCGTCAAGGCCGTAAAAGATGGCAGGGTAATCACCGCTGCAGGCATGTCGTTCCTGGACAAGATCGCCACGGAAATGGTCAACGAAAAGTCTCAGCAGAAGCCTGAGGCGTAACTTTATACGTTAAAATGAAAAATATTAACCGGAGTGAAATGATATGAGCGGTGAAGAGCTGGATGAAATCCGCCGGCGCAAGCTGGAAGATATGCAGCGATCACAGCAGGATGACATTGCTAAGATGCAGCAGCGACAACAGGTCGAGCAGCAGAAGGCTATGATCCTGCGGCAGATTCTCACCCCGGAAGCCCGCGAGCGGCTGAACACCATCCGGATGACAAGGCCAGACTTCGTTGAGAATGTCGAGGCACAACTCATTGGGCTGGCACAAGGCGGACGGCTCGCAAAACAGATCGATGACCAGCAACTGGTCAGGATTCTGGAACAGATTCAGCCTAAGAAGCGCGATATCAAGATCACGAGGAAATGAAGGTACAAGTCCTGTATAGCGGGGGCAAAGACAGCTCGCTGACAGCCATATTACTTGAACCGTTTTTCGACGTCGAACTGGTAACGTGTACGTTTGGGCTTGAGAACACGTGGGAATATGCAAAAGAAGCAGCCCACGAGATAGGATTTCCGTTCAAGCTCGTAAAGCTCGATCCTGCGATCCTTGACGAAAGCATCGACGAAATGCTCAAGTTCGGGTACCCCCGGCACGGGATAAGCCTTGTGCACAGAAGGGCGCTCGAGACCGTAGCAGTGCTCGGAGAGGCGAAACATATCGCTGACGGCACCAGGCGGGATGACCGCGCACCGATGCTGACGACTGGAGAGATCAGGAGCCTGGAAGACCGGAATGGTATCAGATATATCAGACCGCTCGCAGGTTACGGCCGCCATGCGATCGAAGATTTGATCGCGGAGCACCTCGAAATCATCGAGGGTGACACCACGGCGGTGCCAAAGGCAGATTACGAGAATGAGATCCGATCATCGATGAAGACACGCCTGGGGGAGGAGATGTATAACAGAATCTTTCCCCCTGAGCATACCCAGTCAAGGGTACTGAGAAGGTATAGTTCATGACTAAGAAGTCTAAGGGCAAGAAGATGCGGTTGGCGAAATACACCAACCAGAACAGAAGAGTTCCGGCGTGGGTGATCATGAAGACCAATAGGGCTGTCATGAGCCATCCGCAGCGGCGGAGCTGGCGCAGGACCAGCCTGCCCGAGTAAAGGAAGTGTCGGATTATGGCAGAACAGAACAAGGCAACTGAGCAGATCTACACCATTCCGCTCCGGGGAGTCAAGAACTACCCCGTGTGGAAGCGTAGTAATAATGCGATCACGCTCATACGCGAATACCTCAGCAAGCACATGAAGATTGATGTGGACAAGATCAAGGTCAGCTCTGAGCTCAACGAGGCTGTATGGGAGCACGGCATCACGAAGCCGCCCAACAAGGTCAGGGTCAAGGCCGTTCGCACTGAGGATGGCGTGACTGCACAGGTAGTGGGCAGTGAGTAATAGAATTGCGAGCAAGAAGCAAGAAAGGCGATTACCCGATGATCAGGCAGATTGACTTTTACGGCTACCCGTACGTGGGCATTTACGCTACAAATACAGAGCATTTCGTAGTGCTCCCGCCCGATCTGCCACAGGCTACCGTGGACATCGTCACCGAGACACTTGGTACCGTTGCAATCCGCACGCTCATCAATGAGAGCACTCTAATCGGCTCTATGATGACGGGCAACAGCAATGGCTTCATCGTTTCGGACCTGACGCTGGACTCGGAAGTTAAAGTGCTGCAGGAACACGGCAAGGTGACCCGGCTCAAAGGCAAGATGACTGCGACCGGGAACATCGTGCTGGCCAACGATACGGCGGCGCTGGTTCACCCCGCGCTGACCGATAAAAATATCGAGGCGATCGAGGAAACGCTCAAGGTCGAGGTGAGACGCGGCACTATCGGCGGCCTTAAAACCGTCGGTATGGCTGGCTTCGCCACGAACAAGGGCATTCTCGTCCACCCCCGGGCAACCGAGGAGGAGCTGACGGTCATCGAAGACCTGTTCAAGCTTCCGGTGGACATCGGGACCGTCAGCTTCGGATCCCCACTGGTGGGGTCCGCGATTCTCGCGACCACGAAAGGACTGATTACAGGCACCAGGACGTCAGGTCCGGAGATAGGCCGGATCGAAGACGCGCTGGGCTTTATCGAGGAGTGAATTCATTATGGCAAAATTCGTAGTGCAGGGAACATTCAAGGCGGGCGTCCAGTGGGAGAAGTTCTCCAAGGAAGTCGAGGCCCTTAACCCGAAGAACGCCGAGGAGAAGGTTTTCGCCACCTTCGGCAGCAAGCACAAGGTCGAGCGGCGTCTGATCAAGATCGAGTCCGTGAAAGAGGCATAAGCCATGGCGACCGAGGCAAACGAGGACCAGATTCGGGATCTTGTCTCGAAAATGCAGGCCTACCAGGGCCGCATGGAGGCGCTGCAGCAGCAGACTAACCTGATCCAGGCCTCCGTCGATGACGTAGATTCGGCCCTGAAGGCGATTTCCTCGCTGGAAGGCGCTGGCGAAGGCCACGAGATGCTGGTACCAATAGGTGCCGGTTCGTTCGTCCACGCGATCATCGCGAAGCCGGACAGGGTGCTCGTTGGCCTGGGCGCAGGCGTGAGCGTTGAGCGGACCTCCGCCGATGCCCGGAACATCTTCCAGGCGCGGCGTACCGAACTCGAAAAGGCGCTGGCTGAGACCACCGGAGTCCTGAACCAGGTCACCGGCGAGCTCATGAGGCTCCAGCAAGAGGCTGAAAAATACAGGCAATAAGTATAGTGACGTTGAATCAAGTGGCCGGAGGTGCCGTCGATGTTCGATAAACTCAAAGAAAAGCTTAACCAGTTTAAGCAGACTATCGACGATAAGGTAAAAACAATTTCTGGGGCGCCTGCTCCTGAACAAACACCTGCATCGGAAGTATCTAAGACACCGGCCGCGACAACTCCTGATCATACACAGGCTGCTCAAGCAGAAGCTCTTCCGGCGAAGCCGGTCGAGAAGTCTGCAGGCTTCCTTGACAGGGCGATTGCCCTGACCAAAGGTGAGATAGTCCTCTCAGAAAAAGACCTTGAAGGCCCCCTGTGGGAGCTGGAGATGGCTCTGCTGGAGAGCGACGTTGCGCTCCCTGTCGCGGAATCTATCATCAAGAGAGTCAAGGAAGATCTGACCGGCCAGCATAAGAAATTTTTACGCTCAACCGGAGACCTGGCGGAAGACGTTCTCAGGGACTCCATCGCGAGCATTTTAAACACAAGCTCGCTTGACTTCGACGATTATGTCAAAAAGAAGGACAAGCCCGTCATCATCACTTTTATCGGCGTCAATGGCGCAGGAAAAACCACTTCCATCGCGAAGCTAGGAGAGCGCCTTAAAGAACAGGGCTACAGCGTGGTCATCGCCGCAGGGGACACATTCAGGGCGGGCGCCATCGAGCAACTGGAAAAACATGCCGATCGTCTCGGCATCAAGATGATCAAGCACCAGCAGGGCGCAGATCCCGCAGCCGTCATCTACGATGCGGTGCAGTTCGCCCGGAACAACAAAAAGGATATCGTGCTAGCTGATACGGCAGGCCGGTTGCATACGAACATCAACCTCATGGAGCAGCTGAGAAAGATCAGCCGTGTGGTAAAACCAGACCTCGTCATATTCGTGGATGAGGCTATTGCCGGCAACGACGCAGTCGAGAGGGCCAAGCTGTTCAACGATGCCGTGCCCATCAGCGGTACGATTCTCACGAAAGCTGATGCGGACGCCAAGGGTGGCGCTGCGATCTCCATCGCCCACATCACAGGCAAACCTATTTTATTCCTGGGTGTAGGCCAGGAGTACAAGGACTTGAAAAAGTTCGAGACGGACTGGTTTATCGACCGGCTGTTCGAACGTTAGGCGCCAACGGCGCCGGAAAAACAAAATAAGGCCTACTGAGGGCTCATAATCTTAGCTTTTATCAACAATTCTCTGGTCATGTATTTGCTCTTCCTCACCGACGTGTTCATGAACCCGTATAGCCGCAAAAGCCGCAGCTTCATCGGTGGCAGGTCCTTGATGATCGAATCGTGGGCGAAGACCTGGTCGACGCCAAGCGATGATATATACGTGTAATTTTTAGATTTCATGTAGTTTTCGAGGTCCTTGTTTCTATACTCGTTCTCCACGCAGAACACCTTGATGTGGTATTTATCGTGATCGATCGATTTCAGGATCTCCAGCTCACTGCCTTCGGTGTCTATGCTGCAAAAGTCCACCTCGTTAAGCTGGTTGCGAGCCAGGATATCGTTGACCCTGAAGCACTCGACTTCCACTACTTCCTGGTCGCTCTTGTGTCTGCTGACTTCCTTATCGATTTTACTGAGGTGATCGGAGGAAAAGCTGGATACCAGGCCGCTCAGCATATGTATCGAGGAGTCGCTTTTGATCGTCAGAAACCGGGCCTTCCCGGGCTTACTTGCGGCACAACCCTGTATGCATATGCACTTCCTGTTTTTAGCGAGCTCGTCGAAGATGCCGGGAAGCGGCTCGAAGCAAACTCCCTTCCAGCCCTTCTGCTTCTCGAAGTAGTACGTGTTGCTTCCACTGACTCCGTCACTTGCGCCTATGTCCAGGAATACACCGTTTTTCTTGCCTTTGAAAAAGTGGTCGTCCACGAATTTGTCCTGTTTGAACTGGCCGTAGTAAAGGTTCTCTGACATGCAAAAATACTCCGATTGTTTAAGTGTCAAGGGGTGTGTTTGACACGTATATATATAAATATTAATAATATATTATATCATTATTTACATATAATAATTATTTTTATAGTGGATGATTTCTGGTCCAGCCCTTTGTATCGATCAGTTAAATGGCAGCATAAACCTGTTCTACCCCTGTAAACTCATTTGCATGCCCATTATGTTCTTAGGCGTGGGCCATGGGTACAGGTATTTAAGGAAGTTCGAGATGGACTTGTTTATTGACCGGCTGTTCGAGCGCCGATCTTTCCGTAGTATGTGCCTAAGGCCATAAGTCAACTATATATCTGCAGTTTTGTAAATATGTTCTAGAATGGTTACCAGTATCAGTGATCATGAGGATGCTGAGGATGCCGCAACTTATCGTCTGATCAGAAGCCTTGCTCACAAGTTCTTCAACAACATTTTAGTGGAAACTGCGATCATCATCACGGTAGGGGCGACCTTTGTAGTCCTAAAAGCAGTGGATACCGTCATGCATACCCGGTCTCGCAATGCGGTTATCCTGTTGACCCACAGCCTCTCTAAAGATCGGCTTAGTATCATTCGAAAAGCCCAGATAAGATACCTCTTCAGGCACGAATACGGGCTTTCTAAGGTAACGACCAGGCTTGCCGGCGGCTCTTATTGGATGTCGATACCCTGCATCGTGGAAGGCACCGACCTCGCCACCGGTGAACAAAAACGCTTTATGGGGAAGATCATTAACGATCGAAGCGCTCTTAAACATAAGTACATGACCCGCTTTAGAAATATAGGTGTCATCGCAGAGGGGGCAGAGTTTGTATTTGACGGCCACAGCGATGCCCTTGATATGGTCGTGTATGAGCGGGACAGCCTCAGGAAGCTAAAAAAGCAATGCGTAGCAGTTCCGGACGTATATGGTTTGCATAAGCTGAACTTCGAGGACTATATGCTGGTCATGGAGTACATCGATGGAGAGCCCCTCTCCAGAATAACCATCGATGATCAGGTCATCGATCAGGTATTTTTGACCCTGAAGGTCATGCACGATAACGGGGTGTTCCATGGGGACATAAAGTTGGACAACTTCCTCTTTTCACATGGCCGGATTGTTGTAGTGGACTGCCTCAAAGTCGATAAGAATGATCTGCATGCTGCCCAGGATTTCGACTTGATTTGCGCGATATGTGCGCTTGCGCAGAAAGCCCCGATACATACCATTCTGCCGTACGTGGAAAAATATCACACTCCAGAAGAAATGCAGCGATCAGTTCAGCTCATCGGCATTGCTCTGAATAAGGTCGACCTGGACCTTTCCTCCGATATCATAAAAGAGATCATTGATGGTTTAGGCACGGGTACTACCGCACATTAGCGAGAGTGTCTCCTGTACGTGGACCTTGGCTACGAGCTACCATCTCGTGGAGACACTGGCCTTTAAAAAAGTATAGGGATTCTCAGGGAGTGGTTTTACCCCTGACAACCCAGACCGGACATGGTGCTTTTCGAACTACTGATTCCGAGACGCTGCCCATGAGCACGTGATCGAGACCGGTCTTGCCTAAATTGCCCACCACGATGACGGCTGCTCCTTCTTTGGCGGCGATCGCTATAATCTCATCTGCGGGATGCCCCCTTACTATCATCTTCGAAACCGATACTCCCAGCTCTGCGCCTTTTGCCGAGATGTAACCAAGTGCTGTTTCCCCTTCGTAGGTCATCTGAGTGTTTGCGTTTTCATACCCGCCGATATCGTCGTGGTGTCCGATGGCGAACATCTCTAGCGCTTTCATGTTGATTACGTATAGTGCCAGCACCTCGTAACCGAGTTTTCCAGCGAGGCTTAACCCGTAGTCAGCGGCATTTCTGCTATGTTTCGAGCCGTCTGTGGCGATCAGCATTTTATGCGACATCTTTACACTCCCTGTTGCAGTCGTTGCATTTTTCCCCTGATTCGCATGGTTCCACGTGTATCATTACGTTGGCCCTTGGGAATCTTAACAATATGGCTTGTTCGATGCGGTCCGTCAGCCCGTGCGATTCATCCACTGTCATTTTCTTCGACACGACCAGGTGCAGGTCGATAAACCTGTCTGAGCCGGATTTCCGGGTGCGCATCCCGTGAAACTCCTTATATTCGGGAGCGTATTGAGATATCATATTCCTGATTTCCTCTTCTTCCCCTTCAGGCAGCGTCACGTCCATCAGGTCCTTCACCGACTTGACGGTGAGCTCCAATGCGGCTTTCAGGATGAACAGCGCGACCAGTATGGCTAGTATGGGGTCCAGGATGGCGATGCCTGTCAGCTTGATGGCGACCAGGCCTGCGAAGATGCCTAAAGACGTAAGCACGTCTGTCCGCAGGTGCCACGCGTCGGCTTCCAGGGCGATGCTTTCGGTCTTCTTTGCAGTTTTCATCAGCTTGTCGGATACGAAGTAGTTGACCACTGCTGAGATCAGCATAATTACTATGCCCAGGCTGACGTCTTCCAGTTCCACGCTGCCGTGCTGTAGTTTTTTATATGCTTCATAGATGATCAGGCCGGCTGCGATGAAGATCAGCAGAGCTTCGATAGTTCCGGATATATTCTCGATCTTGCCATGGCCGAACTTGTGTTCCCGGTCCGGCGGCTGGCTGGATGTTTTCACCGAGAAATACGCAATGATGGCAGCGACCAGGTCTATACCGGAGTGAATAGCCTCCGAGATCACGCTCACCGAGCCGATCATGAAGCCCACGACCAGCTTCAGGATGACCAGCGATAAGTTGGATATGATCGATAGTCGGGCAATGCTCGTCTTTTCACGGTTGAGCTGCTCTATGCTATGGCTACTTTCAGTCATATTACCTCCCGCCAAAATGCGGTAAACCTAGCGATACGTGCTTATTATACTTAGGGTTTTCGATCGTGAAGTCAACTTAACAATCGATAAGATTTATATGATCAAAAATCAAGTTACCAGGAACAAAAAATATCGGTGAATACACATGTCTATCTTGACCAGAATCAAAATGCTGCTTACCGATGACCACGACAAGCATGAGAAGCACAACGCGAAGGACGGTCATCAGGACGATCATCACTCTGAAAAAGCTCACAGCCACGATGGGCATCATGATGATCACTATAAGTCCGATCATCATCACTCTGAAAAAGCTCACAGCCACGATGGGCATCATGATGATCACTATAAGTCCGATCATCATCACGACGAAGACGATCACCATGGGAAGAAGCGCAGGAAACACGATGACGACGGGTGGGACTTCTTTTGAAAATGGAGTGTCCATAAGACGTTTTTTAGCGTAAATGAATCGTTTGTATTCCCGGCTATCAGCGCTGGGGTATCAGTTCGCAGGATCTCTACGCTTTATGATGTTGGCACAGGGATCCAGATATTTTCATCGAAGCTCTAGGTGTAGCTCACCTTGACCGGTACATAACCGGTCACTTCTCCCGGTATCTTCTCGTCAAGGACATAGGTGTGCTCCTCGAACCGGCGCACGCCCTCTTCTGCCACATTTACCTTATTATGGTTTAGTGTTACTTTCAGCGTCCCTGTAATACGAATGCTGTTGTCGCTCTTTTTGGGTTTCAGCGACGGGTCGATGTAGACGTAGGTCGTGTAGTTCCATGTGCCCGAATCTCTTTTCACAGGCAGAAGCGGCCTCTCCAAAAACCTGATCACAGCCTCCCGGCCCGCCGTTGAGGTGGGATAGTCGGCCGGGTAGACGCTTCCCGAGGCGATGACGTTTACATCGTCAAATGACCACTCCTTGCCAATACGGTCCGGGACGACGGTGGGCAACTCGGATTCATTCTGCCCGGGCACGATCGCTACCGGTGTGGCTTTAGCATAGCTCTCATAGTAGTCGGTCATGTTGACGCTGGCCGCCAGCATAGGGCCAGCAGAAGTGTTTACCGGTGTCAGGTTAGTCATGCCGTGGTACCGGTACCTGCTATCTCCCGAATAGTTCTCCCACCAGCCGTCGGCCAACAAAGGCGAGCTGTTGGCACCTGGAATCGGCAGCATGACCACGGCGGAGCCTGTATCTGTGGTGAAACCGTCCAGTCCTGTTACTGACATCTCATAGTGGTATGTAGGGGCATGAGGCCGGTACGGGTCATCGATCAGGCTGAGCATGGAGAAAAAGTAGCTGAAGAATGCTGCCAGTGCCACCATCGCGAGAAGGATCAAGATCGTGACCGCGAGCGCCAGTATCTTCAATCTTTTCTTATATTTATCGGTCCGCCGGGGCTCTTCCATAGTAATTACTGGCTGCCTGTCACAGCTATATAGTTAATGGCCTGCAGTGTCTTAAGAGTATCTTGCAGACAAGTGCCCGGGACACCTGCATTCGTACTTTTTCAGAAATATTACATCATATTGCATCGGGTACCGATTTCCGTCCACAAACCCAGGCGGCTGTTCTGGATTAGTGACGAGGGGTCGATCACAGGACGCTCTGATAGTATGCTCAGATCTTGCAGGGCACCGGGAATTTGATCTATGTACCGGAGCAGGTTACTGTCTCTCTTTCTTCTAGCTTTGTTTTCTTCGCCTTGCGTTTGAGCATTGTCAGAATGTACTCCAGGTTATCGCGGGATTCCTCGACGTGATCAAAGTACCTGTCGTCGAGTTCCATTATCAGCACGCCCTCATATCCATCGATATACGAAGCCAGAATCTCCTCTAGGGGGGCATCGCCCCAGCTCACTGGCATATGGGAGTCACCCTTGCCGAAGGGCAGCAGGTGAGTTTGTGTCTTCTGGTGGTGATATACAGGTCTACCGAAGTTGTCATGCACGTGAGTATGGGCGATCAGCCCTGTAATATCCTGCGTTGCCTCGGCGCAGTCGAACCCGTAGTATCTGGAAGCCATGTACATGTGGCCTATGTCAAGGCTGATCCGCACGTTGTCCCGGCCGATGCGGAGAACCTGCTCCTTGAGCAGGCTGATCTGCTCCGCGTAGCAATACGGGGAATGTAAGGTGTAGGGGCGGGCGTTCTCAAGGCAGATGGTGATATCTTTGTAGTCCTTGGCAAGGCGTTCGATCATGAATGCCTCTGCATCGAGGAGCTGTCGCTTTTGGTCTTCGTCGGGTCGTGACACGCCTATGGTGAACTCATCTTCAACCAGAAAGCGTCCGGGGTGGTACACCAGTATTCCGGCTCCGATCTCCTCGGCAAAGATGAGGCTTGATCTAAACACGTCAGCATGGAGCCCCGGGTTTTCCCTGTCCATGAGGTTGAGCAGGTCCGGCGCATGCACGCTGTACCTGAGATCGTAGCGTCCGAGCAGATCGGCGGTTTTTTTGGTCACTCGTCCGTCGAGGCGGCCATTCTTGATGGCATCGACTCCGTGGACGGGTATCTCCGCCGCTTTTAACCCCATTTTTTCGAAGACTTTAAGGTCTTTCTTGACCTGGTCAAGCCGTCCGTCCACCCTGACTTCGTTGATCTTGCTCCCGATCTTTACCATGTTGAAAATACCTCCAGGCTCTTGTCTGGTACCTTTAGCGAAAAATTCCACAGGCATCTGATGTGTAATTAGAAGGTTCCAGATTACGGGGGGATATAGCTAATCTCGGTAAAATATATGGGCTATATAGACAAGCACGATTTTCTATAGTATTCAATCACCGGTCGTTCTGGCAGAGCATTTGCCGTTCCATACTTATTTCAAACCGGAACGTCAATTTTTTCATGGTATGTACCGATGAGACCGCTGATATTCGGAAATGGCTCGCTGCTGGTTTGTGTGGACGAGCGGGGTGTGGTCCGCGACTTTTACTACCCGTATGCAGGGATGGAAAACCATGGCGGGTACATGCGTCTAGGGCTATTTGACCTGGACCGGAAGCGCTTTGCATGGCTGGAAGACTGGCCAAAACGGCAAACTTATGTCAAAGAGTCTGCGAGCGACGTCTCTATGGTGGGATCAACACTTTTTTCCAATCCGGGCTTTGGTGCAGAGGTCGAAGTACGCAGCATGGTGCATCATGACCGGAACTTTTTCATGCGCAAAATCCTGGTCAAGAACGAGATGATCGAGCCTTCGAGGCTGCGGCTATTTTCCGCGCAGAGCTATCATATTCTCGAGAACAACTTTGCCAACACCGCGGTGAGAGACGGCTCCATGATGAACCACTACAAACGAGACCGGTTTTTCATCCAGAGCTCCATGCCGGTATTCGACCAGTTCACCACGGGCATTTCCGAATGGAGAGACCGTCTTGGTACCTGGAAGGACGCCGAGGATGGTGTGCTTGAAGAAAATATCGTGGCCCACGGTACCGTCGATTCCACCGTAGGATGGACACTGCCCGTGCTGAAGCCAGGCGAGACCACGGCGGTCTGGTTCTGGGTATGTGTCGGCCGCAACTTCCCCGAAGCCAAGGAAATCCACGACTTGGTACGATCCCAGGGCCCTGACTCGTTCTATCCGGAAAGCGCCCGCTACTGGAGCTCCTTTTCGATCAAGGCTCAAAGCTATGGCGCCCTGTCGAACTTTTACACACTGCCGGACGAGGTGAGGGACGCTTTTCTGCGGAGCCTGCTTACCGTGTACTGCCACATCGACAGGGGCGGATCAATCATAGCGTCCTGCGACTCCCAGATCAAGCAACAGGGTGCCGACTACTACACGTATTGCTGGCCCCGGGATGCCGCCTGGGTAGCGATGACTCTTGACCGCGCGGGCTACCGCTACCTCTGCCGTGGCACCTACAAGTTCTTCAGCAAGATCATCGATAAGCGGGGCTTCTTCCGGCACAAGTATACGCCAGCCGGCGACCTGGGCAGCACCTGGCACCCGTTGCCCATGATCCAGATCGACGAGACCGGTTTGCCCCTGTACGCACTATACCGGCACTGGCTGGAGGACCGCAACATAATGACCATATCCTCGCTGTACGAGTCCTTAGTCCGGCCCGCAGCCGATTTTCTCATCCAGTTCATCGACCCCGTTACCGGATTGCCCCGCCCCAGCTTTGACCTCTGGGAAGAGCGCAAAGGTGTCTACACGTACTCTTGCGCATGTGTTTACGCCGGACTTTACAGCGCAGCATCGATCGCCTCACTGATCGGCGACGAAGGTTCTATGACCAGGTGGGCTGATGCTGCAAACTCTGTCAAGGATGCTACAATACAGCGAATGTACGACCCGGCGCTGGGCCGGTTCAGGCGTGGCATCGGAGACAATACGGTGGATGCGTCGCTGTTCGTCGTCTGGTACCTGGGCCTGGTACCGCCCGACCATCCCGGGGCTACAGGGACCATGAAGGCAATCAAAGAACAACTCACCCGGCCTGACGGGGGCATCGCCCGCTACGAGGGGGATCGCTACCAGGGCTTCATGAACAGCTGGCCGCTGTGCACCCTTTGGATGGCCCAGTGGCATATCTGCGGCGGCGACCTGGATCGAGCAATGGCGCTCATCCGCTGGGCCATCGCCCATTCCTCTGGCGGAGGCCTGATGCCCGAACAGGTGAACGAGCGCGGAGAGCCGGTTTCCGTGTTGCCTCTCGGCTGGTCTCACTCAACGTTCATGGAAGCCGTGATTGAGTACCTCGAGGCCCAGGCAGGGCGATACTGGAGTCCGTTCTAGAAAAATAGCATATGATTTCATGCTCACTGTTAATTTGAATCGTTTACCACATCAGCCCGGAATTTACCCCCCTATTTCCTCTGGAGCCATGAATTGCACATATGCCAAGTAATAGGGCTCGGTTCATGGCATTGGTACATTTTCCGGCTTTCGGCTTGCCCGACGCAAAGCTTATAACCCCCTGGCCTGATATGGCTATATTCGCTTAATATTCAACAGGTAAAATAAAGGGCGGTATTTCTGTGTTGAGGTACGGAACAATAGCGTTAATCGCAGCGATCATCGCTGTAGCGATGTTTGTACAGGTCAGTGTGGCAGAGGAGCCTACGGAGGAGTGGAAATACTCTACGAATACGTACATCACTGCGTCGCCGGTATATCTGAATAACATGCTCTATGTGGGCGCCCAGAATGGAAAAATGTACTTTATGTCGACACTTACCGGGACACCACAGGGAATTCCATTTGTCACGCACAATCAAACCCCCTCGGCAATTAAGGGGACGCCTCTGGTTGTAAATGACCAGGCGACCAATCGCAGAATCCTGTACTTTGGTAGTGATCAGGGTACATTGTTCTCGGTCAATGGCCTGACCGGCAAAGAAATCTGGAAGTATCAGGCAGGTGCGCCCATTGACGGCACTCCTACACTTTACAACGGGATACTCTTCTTCGGGACTTTTGACAACAAAGTCCACGCCCTTCTCGCCGAGGACGGTCAGGCCCAGTGGAATTACACTGCAGATGGCTGGATCAGCGAAGGCATCGAAGCCAAAGATAACTTTATCTTCTTCGGATCCCAGGACGGCAACCTGTACTGCCTGGAAGTCTACACCGGGAAGCTAAAGTGGAAAACTGATCTAAAAAGCCGTGTAAACGCCCCGATCATCGACGGGGACGTTATCTATGTGGGCACTCAGGACGGTTACGTCCATGCCGTCGACCGCTATAGCGGCAACGAACAGTGGACCTTCGAGACCGATGGCGCAATCGTATCGAAGCCCCTCGTCCAGCTGAACACGGTCTATGTCGGCTCCGCAGATGGTAACGCCTACGCGCTGAACGAGTCCACCGGCAAGCTGCTATGGAAATTCCCGACAGGTGACGGTGTTAAGGCGACACCCGGATTCGACAGCGGCATAATCTACATCGGATCCGGTGACGGCAATGTCTATGCAGTCGACGCCCGGATGGGCCTTGAGTACTGGAGATACAAAGTGGGCAACGCCGTTGACACGACCCCGACGGCCGGGATCGGAACCGACAAGAAAACCCACCTCTATTTCGCCACTGTGAACGGGGACGTTTACGGGTTGAAGCTGCCCAGTTCTTTGATCATGGCGACTCCTACTCCTAAGCCCCAGCCCACTGAAGCACCCACCACCGTGCCAAGTCCGACTGTAACAGTAACACCCACACTGGTTCCACTGCCCTCGATCAGTCCCACCCCCCAGTACTCGTGGTGCCCGCTTCCCGGGCTATTTGCAGCTGCACTTGCAGTCGTGGGAATTGCATACCGCAGGCGCAGGTAACGCCAAAAGTTTTGAGGGGGCTCCCGGGGGACTTTTTCAAAAGTCCCCCTGGGTCTCGACACCAACTAAAGCCCGAAGGGCGTTAAAAAAACGATGTTTTTGAGGGGGTCGCGAGGGGGGCTTTTTACAAAAAGCCCCCCCCCTGACACCACACAGACCTAACTTCTAAGTAACGATTTCCCCGGCATATTATTAACTTCACTATCGACTCCCGGGGGACTTTTTCAAAAGTCCCCCTGGGTCTCGACACCAACTCAAGCCCGTAGGGCATTTTAAAAGCGATGTTTTTGAGGGGGTCGCGAGGGGGGCTTTTTACAAAAAGCCCCCCGACACCCGACCTAGGAATGGCTGAGATATTACGTGGAATAAGCTCTTAACCCCAGTACATATCAACCGTTTTCACAACACCCGGGGGATTATAGGAAATCCAGTTGTTCTCTTCGGAGTTCAGGAGAGCAGCACGCCGGTAGTCGAGGTCCTTGCGCTTTGAGTCAAGCTGCTTTTTTAAGCTTTCCAGCTTGTTCCACGTTGCCGAGTACTGGTTGTACTGGCTGTCCAGGCTGGTCTTCCACGACTGCAGAGACCCGAGGTTGGAGGGGGCTGGCGGTATGTATACGCCGGTATTTCCGGCGTTATACTGTGCAATTGCCTGATTATGAAGGCTCATCTGGCGGTTATAATCGGCGACAGCAGCCGAGTACTGGTTGCTCTCCACCGTATATGCATCATAGAAGCGGCTGTTGTCGGCAGACTGGTTGTTATAGTCGTCCACCTCGGCGTTGTACTGCCTCAGATCATCGCCGTATTGCTTCCACTTTTCAAAGTAAGCTTCCATCCGGCCTTTCATGTCGAGGTAGAAACTGTACTTCAGATTGCCCCCGACCTGGCTGATGGGGAACTCCCCCAGCTCTTTACCGGTTTCGAGGTATACCACATTATCCCGGGGCCGGTCGCCATTGGCCAGCTGGGACTGGTTGATGCCCGTGTCGTCGACGTAGACAAAGCCTTTATCCGTCGTGGGAAACACGTTGAACGCATGGCCTACGGGTTTATCCTGAAAGGAGACACTAACGATACCATTCTTGATGCCCCGGATTTCCGCCCGGTCATGCAGATCCGCGGCAAAGTCCAGGCATGTATAATCCCGATCGACATACGTACGATTTTCAGTGATATCGTCGGCCAGGAATGCCACAAGCTGCGCATAGGATACGGGGCTGGCGTTACGGTAACTGGTAATCTCGGGGCGCTTACTGCTGCCGTTCAGGAAGGGCTGACTCCCGGTCCAGTGGTCCCTTAAAAATTTCACCCTGGAGAAATCCAGCCCGTCGTAGCTGGCAGCAGAAACGTTCATGGCGGTGGGGTCCACGTAGACCATGCCCTGATCGGTCGTACTAAACGCGACGACGGCATGTACCGGCGAACTTCCCATCATATCTGTGCCTATGACGCTGCAGTTGATCTGGCGCTGCTCTGCATCATTGTGAAGGGCTACGGCGTACTCTACGCTCCGGTATTTAGGGTCCTTGTCGACCGCACTTTCGAGCGCAGGTGTGACCTCGTCGAGAAATATGGAGAGGTTAGCGTATGTGACGTCGGTCGCATTTCTGTATTTAACGACTACATCATACTGGCCGGTGCTGTTCTTGAACGGCAGCTTCTCGGTCCAGATGGGCGGGAATAAGATGGTGTAACCGACAGCTCCGATGCCCCCCACGACGATCAAGGTGACGATTATGAGAGCGCACAGGATGACAAGGTTACGCCGGCCGGCCGTTTTTTTAGGACTGGCGGAGACGATTGGCGTGACGGGCCTGGCCGAAGTGACTGGCGGCCTTGCGGTCGGGACTGGTGAAACAGGCAACTGCACTGCCGAAGGTAGGCCAGGAGACGGCTCAATTCTGGTAGCCGGAGAGCTTTCCGGTACAAGCCCGGAGCACTCGTGGCGTTCCGGGGCCTTATGATCCGCGCAGAACTTCCTGCCGCACTTCGGACACCGGGACGGAAACAGCTCGAGCTTTCCGCAGACTGCACAATTATTAGAGGCGCTGTCATACTCTTTTTTATTTTGCGCTGGCTGAGAAACGACCTCCGGCTGGTCACCGGCCAATGCACGATCCAGTTCGGGCTCATCACTCGCCACGAACTACACCCCAGACGGTAAAGGCCCGCTCAAGTGCGTTTACGGGTGCTGGAGCCATGCCCATAAACGCGGTATTATTTTCCCCCGGGATAGATGCTCTGGAAGTGACCGATCTGGCAGACATAGCTCAACGGCTATTTTGTATAACGATAAACCTATATCAACTATGTCGTTTTTGGTTTGTCTGGCAATGGTTGAGATTTAAGAAATATTCTTATTTGATAGAAAGAGCGTTTACGCTATCCAATAACCCAGAAGTGCTTTTTGTATCTATTTATGGAATTAACTATTTTTATTCCGGGGAGCTATCGAAAAAGCTCCCCGAAGGCCATTAAAACTCCTGGCTGCTCAGCCCCTTCGAAGCCGCAAAACCTTGAAATTATTTTTACTGTGCCTCGGCTTCGGTGGGTGCCGCTTCAGTAGTCTCTTCTGCCTTGAACAGCTCACCTTCCTTCGTGAGCTTGATCTTGATGTTGCACCTGGGACATACGGTGATGCAGCCGTCTGAGGTGTTGGTCGTCACAGGCGTCTGGAGACGGCAGATTGGGCAGTCATACTCCAGGCTGGATAACTCCTGGGATTCGACGGGAGGAGGCCCCTGTATGACCATGACCGTCATCTGGCTGTCTGCAGCCATGATCCCGTAAGCGGTATCGGCGGGCACGTAGATGGCCTCGTTGGGGTCTACTGACTGCTCCTCATCGTCGACGAACACAATGCCCTGGCCCTGTACGATGTAAAGTAACGTATCGCTACCCGGGTGTTTCTGCATGGAAAGGGTCTGCCATGGCTGGAAGTCGAGGACTCCGAACTCCACCTGCGCGGGCGTTTCTGCTCCTGCTTGTTTTTCCTGTTGCTGAAGCGATTCGGCTGATTGCGCACCAGGCTGGCCGGGGCCTGCGACATCCCACTGCTCTCCCCAGTACTTCTCGGCTTTGAAGTTTGCTCCCTCTTTGGTCAGCGTGACAGTTGACTCGCAACGTGGGCACATATTGATATCGCCAGTCTCGGTTCCGGTAGTAAGCGGTGCCTCGAGGTCGCACTCCGGGCAACGGAAGGACAGGCCGGCTGCCTTCTCTACCTTAACCGGCCTGGGCCCCTGCACGGCAACGACGTTCAGGTCGTTTTCGCTGGCCAGCACCCCGTAGGTGGCGTTGGAAGGGACGTACATGGCGTCTCCCGGGCTGACAGAAAATACTCCGTCGTTGATGAGCATGAATCCTTCCCCGTCGACAAAGTACATGATCGTGTCGTTTTCCGGATTCCGCTGCATGGGCAGTGACTGCCACGGCTCGAAATCGTAGAGGCTGAAAGCGATCTTATCAGTTTTCAGCGGGTCCTCCCGGTAAAATTCCCTGTCGGAAAATTGCTCCTCACTCTTGACTCTCACAGTCTCCATCGGATCACCAAAATTATATAAGCTTATTATTATATTATATTTGTCTGAGTATAGCAGACCCGGACCGTTGAAAACGGGGAAATCGACGAGCTCAGCAACCGGGAGCTCGTCGATTGATCTTAAACAGGCGGGTATCAGGGGAACTTGTTGTATAAAGTCCACCTGGAGCCATTAGTGAAGTAAAGAATATGCCGGGGAAATCGTTACTTAGGAGTTAGCCCTGTGTGGTGTCAGGGGGGCTTTTTACAAAAAGCCCCCCTCGCGACCCCCTCAAAAACATCGCTTTTAAAATGCCCTTCGGGCTTGCTTCCCTGTCGAGAGTCAGGGGAACCTTTTTGGAAAAGGTTCCCCCGACACCCCCTCTAAAACTTTCTCCCAAAACATTTTATGTAACATTAGCCAATTACGTACGATGAATTTCGAGAGGAAGCACATCATCTCGACCAAGGATTTCTCCCGGGATGAGATCGACTTTGTCCTGGACCGGGCTGCCAGGCTGGAGCCGAGCGCACGTCAAGGTAGCCGGCTGCTGGACGGCCGGATTGTGGCCACACTATTCTATGAGCCCTCAACCAGGACTCGTCTTTCTTTCGACACGGCCGTCAAGAGGCTCGGCGGTGCCACCATCGGTTTTGACTCGGCCACTTCCTCTTCTACGGTAAAAGGCGAGACCCTGGCCGATACGATCCGCATCATCGAGTCGTACGCGGACGCGATCGTGCTGCGCCACCCGAAGGAGGGCGCGGCTCGCATGGCCTCGGAAATCTCCCGGGTGCCGGTCATCAACGCTGGTGACGGGGCCGGCCACCACCCCACTCAGACGCTGCTCGACCTTTACACCATGCGCAAGGAATGCAAGAAGGAGATCGGAGACCTGAACGTCGCCATCGTGGGCGACCTGAAGTACGGCCGTACCGTGCATTCGCTGGCCTACGCACTATCGCTCTACGGGACCAGGCTTTCATTTGTCTCGCCGGAGCAGCTGAAAATGCCCGCGAGCATCATCAACTATTTGAAGCGCAAAGGCATCAGCATCGTCGAGACATCCAGCATGCAGGACGTGCTCGACAAGGCCGACGTGCTCTACATGACCAGGATCCAGAAGGAGCGCTTCCCCGACCCTGCCGAATACCAGAAGGTAGCAGGGAGCTACAGGATCACGACCGAAACGCTGTCGGTCGTCCAGGCTGACACGATCGTCATGCACCCCCTTCCGAGGGTTGATGAGATCGCTCCTGAAGTGGATGCGACGAAGCACGCGAGGTATTTCCAGCAGTCGTTCTACGGGGTCCCGGTACGTATGGCCGTCCTCTCGCTGGTGATGGGAGTAGACCTATGACTGAAAAGAGAGAGCTAAGGGTAAAGCCGATCGTCAACGGCATGGTGGTCGATCACATCACCGCAGGACAGGCCCTCAACGTGCTGAAAATTCTCGGCATCAACGCCAGCTCAAAGTACGTGGTGAGCGTCCTGATGAACGCTCCCAGCGGCGAGATGAAGGGAAAGGATGTTGTCAAGATCGAGAACCGGGAGATCGACCCTGAGGAACTGGACAGCATCGCTTTGATCGCGCCGAGGGCGACGATCAACATCATCCGGAACTACGAGGTCGTAGGTAAACACCGGGTGGACCCACCGGCGGAAGTGGTGGGTTTGGTGCGGTGCGGGAATCCGAACTGCATATCCAACACGAACGAGCCGGTAACCTCCAGGTTTACCGTCGAGAGGACCGGGGACGACGTGCAGCTACGCTGCTCGTACTGCGAGTTCGTCATCGACCAGGATATAGCGGAGCACTTGCTCTGATGAGCAAAGAGGGTATCAGGGATGGAAAAAGAAGAGATCGTGAGGAAGCTCGTCTCAAGCGAGCTGAAGTTTTACCAGGTTGAAGAAGTCACAGCGACCCGTAAAGACGCTGTCGACGCCCGGAGGGCGGCAATCGAGGTGCTCACCGGGACCAGGCTGGACAACGTGGGCCACTATTCTTATGACGCTGAAACTGTCACCAAGAAGAACATCGAGAACGCGATCGGAGCGATCCAGGTGCCCGTAGGCGTAGCCGGACCTCTCACAGTCAACGGCGAGTACGCCAGGGGCGACTTCTATGTCCCTCTCGCCACGACCGAGGGCGCACTTGTCGCGAGCGTAAACCGGGGCTGCTCAGTCTGCTCTCAGAGCGGAGGGGTGAATACGATGATCTTCCAGGACGAGATGACTCGTGCTCCGGTGATAACCGTTTCCAGCCTCGCCCAGGCCAAAGAGATCATCGAAACGCTGAAGACCCCGGAGTTCATGGAAGAGATCCGGGCTATCGTCGCGACCACGACCAGGCATGGCCAGCTGCTACGGATCGATCCCTATGTGGTAGGCAAGAACATCTTCCTGCGGTTTGCCTACGACACCAAGGATGCCATGGGCATGAACATGGTCACGATTGCAAGCGAAGCAGTCATGCACCGCCTCGAGAGTAAATTCGGTGTCCGCCATGTCACAGTTTCTAGCAACATGTGTACAGACAAGAAGCCCGCAGCCATCAACGTCATCGAGGGCAGAGGCCGGACTGTAGTGGCGGAGATCACCATACCAAGGGACATCGTAGTATCCCGGCTGAAAGCCACTCCCGAGAGAATGTGCGACGTCCACTACCGCAAGAACTTCCTGGGATCTGCCCGGGCCGTATCCTTCGGCTTCAACTCCCACGTCGCCAACGTCGTCGCCGCCATGTTCATCGCCTGCGGCAATGACCCGGCCCACGTGGTCGAGGGCAGCAACGCGATCACTTCTGCCGAGCTGACTGAAAACAACGACCTGCAGTTTTCAGTATCCATGCCATCGCTGCCACTGGGCACCGTCGGCGGCGGCACAAGCATCGCCACCCAGGCCGAATGCCTCTCCCTGCTGGGCGTCAAAGGCGGCGGCAACCCGCCGGGCGCAAACGCCCGCAAGCTGGCCGAGATCGTCGCATCCGCCTCGCTGGCAGGAGAGCTGTCGCTGCTCGGCGCTTTAGCGTCTCAGGACCTGGCGAGAGCTCATGCCAAGTACGGGCGGTGAATTTTCACCGCCTTAGGCTTAAGGCCATAAAAATTTCCTTTTTAGCTTTTAACTATAAACGATCGTATAAATATCTCGCAAGTGAATATCTATTTATGAAGCGCAAAGCTTTCGCGGAGAAGGCGGTGAAATTGAGCGATCGTTTCATCGGCCCGATACCTGCCGTGCTCACTTTCGAGGACCCTGAAGACCTGCACCAGATGAGGGTGGCAGGCCGTTCTCTTCTCACGTGCATGAGCCTCGTACCGAAAGCAGAGCAGAAGCGGTCTGCGAACCTGACACTGAAGCAGGCCATCCGCGCTCAGATGCAGCTTTTGGGCCGGCTGCGTGATCTGGATGTGCTCGTCGACGAGCTCGAGCGTCGGGTAGCGGTAGCCGATCCGGCGTATGCAGGGCTGTTATCTCTGTGGATGGCCGACTCCGTCCGGGAGCGGGACGCAGCCCGAACCGCACTTACCAATTCGCTGTCGACGCTATCCGTATCATTGCTTCGTTCTCAGCTGAACAGCTGGCATCGCCGTGTCCGGGAGATGAGGGGTTTCGACCCCGGCAGGCGTATCAAAAGGCTCAGAAAACGCTTTAAGGGCTCTTATGTCCTCGGGAGCGGCAGTAAATGCCCCTCGGCTATCGATGAAGCGTTTCTGGATTACCTGCACCAGGCGCGAATACGGGCGAAGAAGCTGCGGTATGCCCTCACTCTGCTTGAGACAGGCCGAAAGGGCGAACTAGATCGGATCAAAGCCCTGCAGGATCGCCTGGGCAGAGTGCAGGACCGGCGGGTCTGGCTGACGTGGCTGGAACGGTACCGGATGACGTATCCTGAAGCCGTTACAGGTGTTTCTGATATCCTCCGGGCTGAGATGACTGACCTAATCTCCGGCGAGAAGCAAACTGAATGATTGCTCTGTCCGGGCTCAATTAAGTAACCGATACCCGGTTTTACCATTGCAGGCCATGGATGTTCACTCTGGCGCAGAACGGCTGGCAAATGGCATAACCCCTTCATTTCCTGTGGAAATTCAGGAGTTTAACGCCTACGGGCAGCAGGATAACCTATATTGTCAAGATAGACATATTATCTGCCGCTAAATGCAAAAATGAAATCCGGGTGATCATATCATGGCTGACATTACTACCCTTGCAGTCCTCTTCCCGCTATCCATCACCTTGCATAACCTCGAAGAAGCGCTCTGGCTTCCACAGTGGTCGCAACATGCATCCCGGTTCCAGAAGCCCATCTCTAAAAATGAGTTCCACTTTGCGGTCCTAGTGATCACGATGATCGCTTACCTGGCCACCTGCTTTTTCATGTTCTTCCCGGGGGAGCGTATTTTTACATTCGTATTCGCAGGCTTCCTCGGCGCGATGATCGTTAACGCGCTATTTCCCCACCTGGCGGCCACGATTGCTCTTAGAAAATATGCCCCCGGGACTCTGACGGGCGTGTTC
This sequence comes from uncultured Methanocella sp., assembly GCA_964548585.1. Taxonomy (GTDB): domain Archaea; phylum Halobacteriota; class Methanocellia; order Methanocellales; family Methanocellaceae; genus Methanocella_A. The sequence goes on from CAZJRS010000002.1 coordinate 44,556, forward strand.
CTGATGATGCCAGTAAGTATCCTGCTCCTGACCCGTATGGTAAATACCGGGACTCTCAACGTCTACGAGATTCTACTGTCGACCATCGGCGTGGGCATACCGATGGCCGTCTCGATCCCGGTACTCTTCTGGGCAGGGCGGAAACTGATCAGGTACGACTAAAACATTTTTTCAATATGTTGATGCACGGGGGAAATTTTTAGAAAGTTCCCCGACGGTCTCTTCAAAACTTCCTGGCTATGGTAATAAAGCCGGTGTGCCCTACACGGGTAGAAGGTCTTGTCCCGCGCTTGCTATATTCCATCTCGTGCTCGGTGACTGTGATGGTAATCACGTCCTGGAAGCCCTCAGTTTCCACTGCAGCGCGCACTGCCGACGCCTGCTCAAAGAACGGGGAATAGGTGGCCACAAATCCGCCCATCCGAAGCAGTTTCTTTGCCCCGGGGATCGCCAGTGCCGCATCTTGCAGGTCCAGGGTGATCACGTCAAAGGGGCCTTCGATCTTCTCCATTTCCTCCAGAATATCCGCATGCCTGACTTCTACGTTGTGTAAACCCGCCCGCTCCATGTTCTTCCGGGCATTAGCGGCAAACTGCTCGTTAGCCTCGCAGGTGACCACCTTTTTCGCGATGATACCCATATACGCGGCAAGCACACCAGAGCCAGTGCCCGCATCCAGCACCACGTCCGTAGGGCAGAGCCCGGTATATGCGATAATAGTCCCGATATCCTTAGGCATGACCGGTGCGCCCGTGCGCTTCATATGCCGGAACAGGTCTGGTGCCCTGGGCTTGATGATCGTGAACTCCTTGCCCAGGTGGGAAGCGACATAGTCTCCCCATTCTTTGCCCGTAACGGCCTTCAGGTCCACAATGCCCAGGTCAGTATGCATGGGCTTCTCATTGCCCGCCGCCGCGAAGTACTCACGGCCTTCCGCCCGCAGGAGAACCTGCTCGCCATCTTTGATCATAAGTTCCTTCGTATTCGTAAAAAATTTGTAAGTGATGCGTGTTGAACCTGACTAGATGCGGGCGCTCTTACGAGCTCCCGCTTAGCTTCATGATTGCTTCTGCGAGGTCGCCGCCTGCATCGACGAGCGCCTGTCTGGCCATGTCCCTGTTGACTTTAGCCTGGGTGGCTACCAGCGTGACGTCTTCTTCGAGTATTTCCACCTGCTTTTTCTCCACGGCCGGTGTGCCTGCAGCTGCTGCCTGCTGTGCAATGCTCAGCGGCCTTTCCTCGGGGGTGCCGGCAATCTGGTACGACTTCATGCCTTTTGCATCCATGACTGTGACCTGTGCGTCGTTGAAGACGATCTCCTTGTCGCCCGTCCGGATAATGACTTGCTTTACGTCCTCGATATCGTACATGTCGATGCCGAGTGATCTCATCTGCTTCTGTAGTTGCTTGGGGTTGATGCCCCTGCCGCCCATGCCCGGAAACATAGTTAATTCACCTGCTGTGGTTTATGGGTGGCATGCATTAAATATGTTTTTTAAAGATAGAGCTTTGGCATTGTGAACCCGTGGCCCTTCATGTCGCGTTTTCAGGCTCCCGGCTTTTTCACCTCGCAGACACACCTCTGCTTATGACTCAAAAGAGCCATGCCAGCCCTTCTACCTGGAATTTCGACAAAGCGACTTTGTGCTTCAACTGTAACAAGGAAGCGATCCAGCGCATAGAGCTCAGGCCAGATGCTACGATCATTACCTGCATGAACTGTGGCGCCGCGAGACATTACCGCCTCAGCGGAGTCTACGTGGGAGAGACTTTCAGCGAAGATGTGGGGAACGGGTGATGCACAGTCTACTTCAGCCGAGTGGCGCAGGCGTAGCTCTCTACCTGCGACACTAAACGCGGGAGATCGTTTTATACATCAGAGTTTCAAATAACAGGGAGATCGTTATGATGGACGAGCCGGTGACCGGACAGCGGTGGGACCTGAAAAAGGATACTGTATGCTTCAACTGTCACAAAGGTGCCACACAGCTGATCGAGATCACCCCCGTAGAATCGCTGGTCACCTGTACGAACTGCATGGCAGAGCGGCACTACACCATCCACAAGGTCGAGGTGCCCGAAAAGCCTGGAAAGTTCGAGGGCGAAGCGTACCGGTACCAGCATCAGGTCTGGGATTTCTGCTATGGGGCCCGGTGCGTAAACTGCGGAAACTGTGCAAAGCACGAGGTGAATGTGGACGAGAGGCGGATCAGGACTGTATGCCCAACCTGCTTCTTTACCCGCTTATATGACTTCAACATGTTCAGCGAGTCCCGGTCCCGGCGCTAGCGAGACGTGGATGATCCTCATCGACCCGGAGACTGGCATGAGGCCGGCCCGTGTGATCAGCCTGGGCTACCTCACCCATTTGCCGCTGCGCTTCAAAGAGACGTGCTTCGGGCTGCTCGCCGAAGGTGACCGGGATATAGTCCGGGGCTTCATCGGGTCTCTCCGGCTGGCTTTTCCATCGGGCATGATCTACCGCCGACGGTGGTACTCCATCGGAGATACGAGGACCTGCGGGAAAACGTTTACCGAAACGAGGCCCTTGCGCCGTGCCGCCTCGCAAGTGAAGAACCATAGCCAGTCCTAGGGGACACCTTTATTTCGCTTAAGCGCTTATTGGGAAGGGTAGTGTGATTAAGCTTGAAGCTGCGACTCATCGATCTGGCCGGACCTGCCGGCATGGCACTCTTCATCATAGCAGTGCAAATCATCTCGCTGCTGCTTGTAGCTCCCCTGACCGAAAACAGCCTGCAGGCTTTCGAGAACCCGGAGAGCATCTGGAACCCCGTATTCTATATCGTGCTCATCATCATTTTCAGCGCAGTCCTGCTCCTCATCATTAAGTTCAACATGCGGTGGATCATCCAGGCCTTCATGATCTTCGCGGTGTTCTCCACGATGATCTATGTGCTGTTCGCCGTAGGCATGCTGCTGATCCCGGGCGATATTACGCTGCCGGTACAGGGCATCTCCAAGGAAATCGCCGTCGCAGCCGCGGCGGTACTCCTCTCGATCGTGCTCACAGCCCTGATGATCGTGTACCCCGAGTGGTACATCGTCGACGCAGTCGGCATCATGGTAGCAGCGGGAGCCAGCGCCATGTTCGGCATCTCACTGTCAGTCATACCCACAATCATCCTGCTGGTGCTGCTCGCCGTATATGACTTCATCGCCGTATACAAGACCAAGCACATGATCAAGCTCGCAGAAGGCGTCATGGACCTGAAGCTGCCCATTCTGTTCGTTTTACCCAGAAAGCTCAGCTACTCGTACGTCCACAGCAAAACGACAAAACTCGAGCCCGGCAAGGAACGCGAAGCGTACTTCATGGGCCTCGGCGACGCCGTCATGCCCACCGTACTGGTGGTTTCCGCCAGCGCATTCCTACCGCACGTACCGGCAATCGGCATCACGAACGTACCGGCAATCGGGACGATGATCGGCACGCTGATCAGCTACGTACTCCTCATGTACTTCGTCATGAAAGGCAAGCCACAGGCGGGACTACCGTTCCTCTGCACAGGGGCCATCATAGGTTTCCTCCTTGGATGCGCCGCAGTGGGAATCAATCCGTTCTTCTGAACTAATATTGACCCTGAGGTGCCTAAGGGATGCTATGCGACCCGGCGTAACATAAAAGCGCAGTAGCGGTAGGCACAAGTGCAGTGTCTCTGGTTGGATCCCGCTTGATCGGCCTCCTTTGACCTCTGTACCTCCTTAAACCTCCTTTTTATAACTCTCCTTTGACCTCCGTGTATCTCTCTGACCTACCTCACTTCCTCCTGTACCTCCCTTTACTCGGGGTTTTGTTTTTTCAATCGGCCCAGAAAACTCCTGAGGAAAAGGAGATACATGGAGGTTAAAGGAGGAAAAATAAAAAAGAGGTTTAAGGGCTGATCTTGCCCGTATCTCTTAAATCAATCAAAGATCCGGCCTATTATTAGTATAGCGACCGCCCCGATTGCGGCACCACTCACAAACGCGATGACCATGCCCACGAGGGCCATCCCTGTTAATATGCCACCTAACCCGAGGGCTGGCGTGGGTGTTGGCGTTGGTGCGGGTACCGCCGTAGACGTCGGTATGGGTGTCGGAGTTGGTGTAGGCGTCGACTTCATCGCTGAAGCGAGCACTATGGTAAATATGCCGTCATCTGAGGATGGCGTCGAGGTGAACGTGACGGTGTCGTTGTTCCGGGTCATGTTCGCGGGCAGGACCTGATATGTGGTGCCATCATACCGGACAAGGTAAAATACAGATCCATTGGTTTCATTTTGAACAGCACTTGCCGGTAAAGTGAACGTCATGCTGACGGTGCCCGGCTTGAGCGCCCAGCCGAAGCTGCCTGACCTAGATATCCTGGCCGAAAACAGCGATAGAGCTTCATTCATGCCTGACGGTAGTGCATGTGTATCGTTGTAACCGAGGATGATGTCCATGACCGCTTTTTCCGGCTTGCTGTCTAGTTCAGATGTTAACGACAGCGTGTATGTGGCGTTGCCGATGGTCGTGTTGTTGGACGCGGTGATCAACACCTTCGAGTAGTCCTTGACGTCGATGCTTCCGATGGTGGTGCCGTTGCTGGATTTGAGTTTCTCGGAGTAGGGCTGGAAAACTGGGGGAGTGTATGAAGAGCCTCCGCCTCCGCCACCACCACCGCCTCCGCCACCAGATGGCATTGGAGTTGGAACTGCTGGAGGAGCACCTATTGCTACATCTGTAATACTGCCTATAAGTAAGGTTATCAACAACAATGTCAGTAACGTTTTCAAAATTTTCACTTTAAATCCTCCTGTTATGGCATCGATACCCAGTAGCCATGACCGGACTCGATATAGTTCAACTCTGGATAGTATTGGTAGTAGTAGCCGTTGGGGTCTGGGGAGTAGTATTCCCATTCTTGGGCTGTTACGTCCCAGCCCCAGACCTCTAGGGCAGCTGGGTACATGAATGCAGGCGTCTCTGGAGTTATACCGGTGGATCCCACAAAATTCCAGTCCGGTTGTAGCGTGAACGGACTGTTTGGCGAAGAATCAGGGACAAATCCCAGCACTGTAAATGACGCGGATTTGTTCATCTCAACCCAGTAAGCTTTTCCAGTATCTATGTTTGTCAACTCTGGATAGTATTGGTAGTAGTAGCCGTTGGGGTCTGGGGAGTAGTATTCCCATTCTTGGGCTGTTACGTCCCAGCCCCAGACCTCTACGATACCTGATCTGACATCTCCAGGAAATATGGTGGCTAAATCGTTGTTTTCCACTCTCAATGGCAGCGATATCAGGTTCCATCCTTCCACTAGATCCAGCGTCACGGACTCGATCCGGTCCTCGACAATGCTGATCGTAGTGGAGACAGTACTACCAGTTTGAGCCCCCTCCGGGCTGCTGATGAGCGTGAGCACGAGCGTCCTGTCTCCTGTCGTACCGCCCAGGACTGTCAGATTAAACGTAGCCTCGCGTGCCCCCTGCGATATTTCGACGCTGAATGGCAAAGCAGCATAGTCCGTGCCTGCTGTCGCATTCCCTCCAGTAGCGCTCACGCCTAACGAGATGGGCGTATCGATACATCCGTCCCTTTCGATAGTAATAGTCAGCTCCGCATCACTGCGGGTGACTGAGTACGTTGCGCTGGCGAACTCTACTGTCGGGTCCTGGTATGCTGGCCCGATCGCGAGGCCTGTCGTGTTGTTGCCTGCCATTATTGGAAATACTGGGAAACCGTCCGGCAACGTGAACTTCTCAAATATCCGGCTCTCTATTCCTGCCCCGTACAGTACCTCTCCATCGGCGGACAGGCCTATGACACCCGGGGCCGGCATGCTTTTATGGCCTTGCGAAGCGCCGTCGGGGAGGCTTATTATATCTATACTATCCAGATCAGGGTAAGACACGTATCCGAGCCCGCCGTCGGGGCTGACCACGATGTCGTACGGCTGTCCCGCCAGGTTTATGGTCGTGACCTGAGCACCGTTGATGACCGAGATGCTGTTGCTGCCGTAATTCGTGATGTAAGCCCGCCCGTCGGGGGCGACCGCAATATTCTGCGGGCTGCTCCCCACGTTCACCGTCGAAGTTACTGAGCCCGTCTGGGTATTGATCTTCGAGACCGTGCCTGCTGCTCTGTTCACCGCATATGCAGTCAATCCGTCCGGGCTGAAGGCCACGGCCTCAGGGCTCTGGCCTACGTTTACCGTGCTGGATACTGTGCGAGTGCTCAGGTTTACCAGGGATACCGTGTTACTGCCGCTGTTGGCGACTGCCGCTGTGCTGCCATCGGGGCTGACAGCTATGCCATGTGGCCTGTCACCCACTGTTATGGGTTGCAGAAACGCTAGGGTTCTTACAATGAATATCCGAAGCTTGCCGGTAGAGTTGTCCGTCACATATACGAAAGCGCCTCCCGGGCTGACAGCCACATCATGGGCGCCTGTACCGGCGTCGAGCACCGCGATGACCGTATTGCTCGTCACGTCGATCATGCTCAGAGAGCCATCTGTCTCGCTGGCTGCGAAGGCCAGCGTCGCCGGCAGGGGCGAGGGTACTGTCTCATCATCGATAATGGTCAGCGGGGCCAAGTCATCGTCGATCACAGCTCCGCCTGTCGGGTTGTACAGCAACAGGGCTATTGTCTCGGATTCTTCCAGGAACTGATCGCCGGTGATCGGCACCGTGAACGTTTGAGTGGTCTCGCCCGTGGCGAAGCTGAGCGTTCCCTGCACCGTGGTGAAATCCCTTGCAGAGGTATTGCCCTCTAATGCCTGGTAGTCTACAGTGCATGAGCTACTAGAAGAGCCTCTGGTGACTGTAATCACAGCCGACCCTGCATTTTCTGCTACTGTGTACGAGGGCTGGCTGAACCCAACTATACTGTACGAGTCTTGTGTATATGCTTTCAGGCATATACTACAACCCATATCAGTGGCTGCGTCATACCAGGTCACCCCATTAACGCTGTAAAACGTCTCAGAAGCATTCTGGACTGCGCCGGAGCTATAGTCGGCATCTGCATATTCGACGGGTATCGGGTATCCGTAGCCCGGAGTACGCAGCCGTACCTCAATACGGAATGCCTGGCCGGCATCGAGCGGGACACTGCTATCCAGCTGGACTGTGTGGTATCCCGGCACGGCAATCGTGCCAGAGGTAGTCTGCATCAGCACGCCGCCCCTGTATACTTTGATCTGGTACTCTGAGTTGACTGCGGCCGTGTAGAATCCAGTAGCTTTCAGTACCTGTTCTCCTGTAGACTCGTAGTTGGAGGCAAAATATGCTGTATCAGCGCCGTTGCCTATGCTGCTAACCCAGCCGAGCCAGTCATACTGGTATATGTGGTCGTAATTGTAGGTCGGCTCTGCCGTAAACACGGTGTTATCCTTGCCGATCTTAGTATCATAATAGGAGATGTAGAAGTACCCTGCTTCGCCCCAGTCGGTGTTCCAGCTGTTCCTAACGATAAACGCGCCGTTGCCCGAAGGAACCGACGTGAAATTGTTTTTATTGTAATTATCGTCCCACCCGACAATTGCCACGGCATGGTTGATCGAGCCTGACCCGGAGTAATAATACGAGTGCGTGCTACTGTCGTAGCTACTGGCATCGTAACGTATAGTAGTATACAGTGCCCCGTAAGTCATGATGGCCGACTTAATATTATCGTTGTTTGTGTAGCCAGCCCTGGGCGGGAGGTACAGTACGTCCTGTACGTGCTTCACCGGTGGATATGATGGCGATGAAATTGAATCCGGATCATACGGATCGGTAGCTTCGTTCACCGGGCCGCTCCACCGCACGAGGTATGCAGTGGACATGTAATCATTGCCACCTCCCAGGTTCGGGTCTAAATCGAAACCAGCGGTATTCTTCATGTTATTTTCTGAGAAGTCGCGGGTTTCTCCCGCCATGAGGTATGATTCCAGTGAAGCATATGTGGCAAATGCCCAGCAGCTGCCTGATGTGCTCTGGTCTCTTATGGCCATGAGCTTGCCCGTCTGGCGCAGGTCGTACGATGTCGGCAAACCGACCATATCGTGGCTCGCGGTGACGATGCCTTCGCTTGCTTTGCCGCTGAGCAATGCGTCGCTCACGTCACTACCGGCGAGATACGAAAAGTCCGTCCGGCGGGGTATGAGGCCCATCGCATGTCCCGAGCCGTTCTCTATTTCGGGCTCTGCCGCAGAAACAAGGGAACGGTGCGAACTCGCCGATTGCTGATACTTGATATAATCCTGGCTTAGGGGCGCCATGGAAACAGCCCCTGCATCGTCGATCTGCTCCACTGCGAAAGCCGGCGCGGTGCATGAGATGACCATGAGTATAAGGGCAAAAATGGCCCCGGCCTTGGAAAAAATATGCACAGGATTACCTTGACGGCTCAGGCGTTCATCTTTCGAGGCACGGTGAGATGTCAATGGGCTTATAGGTTCACCAGTCGGGGACTTCACTGTAACTTACACCACCTGTTTTTCTTTGCCAGTTGCCCCCACATCCGGCGATGATACTATTCCACCTTTAAATATCAGACCGCATGTAATACGATATATTTTTTGTATACCGATTGTAAGTACTCAATTAAAAAAATAGTTTATACGTCAGCCACGATGGGTTGACGTATCACTCTTCACTATCTTTAGTCTCTTTCTTCCTCTTTTTACGGGACGGCGGCAATGGGATAGCTTCCTCGGAAAGCTCCTCCTGTTCCGGCTCCGGTTCCGGCACTGGCGTCGGCGGGAGCTCCATCGCATCTATCATTTCAACCAGCCGTTTCTTGACCTCATTCACGCCCTCGCCATTCAGCGTTGACATTTCCATGTCAGCTTCGGTCTTCGAGTGCTCGACGTCGATCTTGTTGGCTACGACCAGCACCGGCATCTCGACCAGGTTCTTCACTTCTTCGAGCAGTTCTTCCTGCTCCTTCAGCGTGAAACCGCAGGTCTCGCTCGGGTCTACGATAAAGAGCAGCACGTTGCCTACGTGCCTGAGGGCGGCGATCGCCTGTAGCTCGATGTCGTTACGCTTTTCCAGCGGACGGTCGAGCAGGCCCGGCGTATCGATTACCTGGTGCCTGATCCTGTTCTTAGTAAAATGGCCGATAAGGATGCCCTTGGTCGTGAACGGGTATGGGGCGATCTCGGGCTTTGCCCCGGTAATGCTGGCCACAAAGCTCGACTTGCCCACATTTGGATAGCCGGCCACTACTATCGTCGGCTCGGCTTTAACTTCCGGCAGCTGACGCAGCTTGTTTCTAGCGTCGTTCAGGAACCGTAGGTCCTTGTCCACGTCGTAGGCGATGGAAGCCATCCGGGCGAACGCCTGCTTTCGATCCAGGGTCGGGTCCTGGCTTTTACGGATGATACTCACGTACTTGCGGGAGATCTCCTTCGACTTATCCGCAGCCCAGCTCACCGAAGAAAGCTTCTTCTTCAGGTCATCCACACCCACGATGATCTCGGCGAGATCCCTGTAGAAGGGCTCGATCTTGTCCAGGCTCGGCCAGTCCTTGATCGCATTGCGCAGGTTATCGCTCAGGATGTTACCTGCGGTGATCACCATCGACTCTTCGATCTCTCTCTTGTCCGTATATTCTCCGCCTATCTTGCCCCTGCCCGCACGGACGGCGCGGGAGAACGCCTTATCCACAAGCTCATCGGCGGTTAGTATGGTGTGGATTTTTTCGAATATCATTAATTTCCCTCAGTATAGAGTATCCTGTTCATATAAGTAGTATTTATAACGAGCAGTGCGGGACGGGCAACATATAATATAGCTGTGGGCTTATTAATATGATCGGGCGGCACGCAGAAGGAGTAGCGACCCCGGCCAATGAATACTCAATGCCGCTAACCGAGGGGACTTTAACATGGAAGACGTAGATATCAGCATGGGCAGCGGCTGGAAGATGACCATCCGCATGGACGAGGACAAGTACGGAAAACAGTTCATCGAGATCGCCAAAGTGCGCAAGGACATGAAGATCGGCCGTTTCAAGCTCAACCCCCGGTACGCTCGCAAGCTCGGCGAAGAGCTGATCCGGATTGGCGAAGAGATGGAGAAAGGGGGCGGCCTCGGCGAAGAGTCCGGGGACTCGGGGGAGGAATAGCCCCATCCTCTTTTACGAACGCTTCTGGTATACTCCTTTCTTTCCCGGATTTTCCACTCTCTCGATGATCTTTTTCTCCATGAGCCTATCGCGTATCAGGGGGAAGTAGAACAGCCGGAAAGTCGGGAATGGTACGCCGATCTCTCCCTGGTCATAGCTTTCTTTCAGCATGCCTACGGTAACGTTTTTTTGAGTATCAAAGTTCTTGACGACCATGTGAAATGCATTTACCAGCGGCCCCGGTTTGATCTTCTTATACCGGTCGTGGCTTAGGTACCAGTTTATGTCGTTCTGAGGATCGTATTCCGTGGTGACTGTGCCCTTCTCGCGACCGCCTTCCCGGGCATGGCCGGTAGCCTGGGTCTTACGAGGCCGGCCTCTGCCGCGTTTTGCAGCCGGGGGGGTGCCGGGAGCCGACTCAAGCGTCTTTAGCCGCTCCTGCAGCGCGCTAATTTTTCCCTCTATGCTGCTCAGCGTGCCCTTGAAACTTTTTAGTGAACGCGCTTCCTCGACTGTGCCGGACCCCATTGCCTGTCTAAGGACTTTATTTAAATGTGTGGAGAATTTTTCCTCTCCCTTTGTCCTTTCCAGCCAGTCCGCAACATCGTTGTCGATAGTGCCGCCAATGCGGACTTTATGTATAGACTTGGCTTTCACTGCCATACCAATCATATTATAGTTAACCTTTTATTATATAAATATATAGCATATGGCGTATTTTTTATCCATGTTTACCATATACCCTGCTGCCGCCGGTACGGCGATAAAAATGTCGGCAGAGAAGCCCTGTTTTACCGTAAATATCCCCCGGGCATTGCCGCGTCGGGCTAGCGTGTGGGAGCATATTTAACAGGAAATATCCTGTCGATATCCGGTCAGATATCACCAGATAAAATATTTATATCAACGGCACCGCAATCATACCACTTAACGATTATCACTGGAGCACCCCCTAATGGCCGGTATACGAGACAGGATTAAAAAGTTCAAGACCGATCACCCGGACATCTACAATTTCCTTCAAGACCTCATCTTCTCGCTGGCAGTTGTAGCCGTAATTGCCCTGATCCTGTATGCGTATGCGGGGACGTGGCCGCCTGAGGCGGCGGTCATCGGCACGAGCATGCTCCCTAACCTCCAGGCCGGAGATCTGGTTCTCCTGCAGCACATCGACCGTTCGCCTGTGCACACGGCCGAGGACTCTCTTTCAACAAATTACACCATGTACGGCAAACCAGGTGACGTTGTCGTATACTATCCCCACGGCGACACCTCCCATTCAATGGTCATCCACCGCGTGATCCGGTGGGTTAACGAGTCAGAGCCCATGTGGCCCAACGGGCCTGCGGCACCTCATGAAGGCTACATCACCCTCGGGGACAACAACCACGGCATTTACGACCAGGAAGGCAGCGTCAGCCTTCTGGACCCGGTTAAGAAAGAATGGGTACACGGGGTAGTCAAGTTCAGGGTACCGTACCTTGGGTACCTGAAAGCGATGGTACCTAACATTTAGGCTAGCTGGTCAGACATACTAAAAGAAAACACGGTCTCTGGTTTTCAGACCCATCCTCTCTGCACCCAGTGCAGGTAGTCGTGGGCCCACTTTTCCTTGTTCGCCCGGATCGACTCGCCGAACATCTCCCGGTACCTTTTGTGGGTGGCTTCCTGATCAGGGTATGTGCGGTGCTCTTTCGCCGCAGCCACGAGGTCTTTCCCGAGCAAGTACGCCTTTTCCATCGCCTCGTTGATAGAGCCGGGCTTCTGGCCGATGGCAGCACCGGCTCCGCCGATGACTGTTGCTCCGCAGTTGATCATAAACGTGTTCATGTAATTGACCACGAGGTCGACCCCACTGCTCCCTGTTGTGCTGACCGATATGCCGTACTTGCCGCTGAAATGCTGGCAGTGGATGGCGTCGCTCATGCGGTCCATCAGGGTTTTCATCTGTCCGGTAACGCTGTCGATGTATGACGGGCTTCCCAGGATGATGGCGTCAGCCTTGAGCATCTTCTCCATCACATAGGAAAAATCATCGTCCTGATCGCATTTTCCCTTGTTATAACATGCTCCGCAGCCCTTACAATAGCCGATCCTGAGCTTGGTGATGTCGACGATCTCGGTATCTGCGCCCGCCTGGCTGGATCCCTCTATTGCCGCCTCCATAAGCCGAAGCGTGGAGCTGTTTTTACCACGGGGGCTGCCTATGATGCCGGTGACCTTCATACTCCTAAGATCAGTTTGGGGGTATTAGTAGTTATTGTGGAAGAAGGCTGCAGTCATCCTAAAAAGGATAAAAATACGTATAAGTTGCCTGTTGTAAAAATCCCGGTTATCGATCAGGTCCGAGATGCAAAAGCAGCTTGCGAATAATCAAATATATGCTGATGGCCATCCGGCCATCAGGCCATCACTTCTTTGCTGATGGGTTCGATCTTTTTGGACATTGTCTTGAAGCGCTTGATGCCGTCAGCCAGCCCGTTATCCTCGGAGAGTACGTGTACCTGGTCGATGATGTCTTCTTCAGATGGCGCATTGGTAAAATGCAAAGTAGTCTCGCCCCCGCTCTCGATCAGCACGAACTTCCCGTTCATGATGGTTACCAGCCCGCAGGCCTGTAGGGGTGTCGGTGCGATCTCCTCAAGCACATCTTCATCTCCCGTACAGACGTAAACGCCTCTGGTATTGAGCCTGTCGGAGAACCGCACAACCTTAATGCTCTCGATCTCTTTGGCGGTGTTGTCCAGATCATTGCGGATCTTTTCGGTAATGTTATAGGTCAGCACTGTCCTGGGGGTGGTAGCAAATTGTGTCATCATGGCTTTTTCCTTCTCCGATTTTCCTTATTTCAAGTCATAGGTATCCCCTCAGGGTCTTTAAACCTGCGATGGCCGATCACGGAAATGATGCTTCCGCATCGCGGATCAGAGTAAAAACCACGCGGATTTCCGCGGATAATGTAGAAAAGTACCTGACATACGTCGATTCATTGAAATCGCCCAGCGTCGGTTGAATTTAAAATATAATTATGATTTTATAAATACGTACATATAACCATTACAGCTGTTTTTATAACTAAGCTTTTGTGTATCGTGCTACATCTATGAAATGCCTTAACGGCGTATCTGTTATCCATCCGTCTGTGTGGTCCTGTATATGATCAATAGATCACAACATATTTTTATGATCATATAAAGAGTATAAGCTATGGCAAAGCTTACTGTATTAGCCATCGGCGCTCACGCCGATCCGTTCGACATGCCCTATCAGTGTGGCGGCACGCTCGCGAAGATGGCGGGTGCCGGAAATCGCGTGATCTGCGTATCTTCCTGTGACGAGAACCAGGAAGAAGCTACACGGGTAGCGAAAGTACTCGGCTGCGAGACCATGTTCCTGGATCTGGAGGAAGGCGAAATCCAGAACGATACGGCGACCGTTCACAAGATCGTGGAACTCATCCGGACGATCAAGCCGGATATTGTCATCACCCACCAGCCCACGGATTACAACCCCGATCACCGGGCGTTGTCCGCCGCAGTCCTGGGCGCCTGCCTACTATCCCGGGTCGGGGAGGTAAAGACCAAACACAAGCCCTACAAAGTTCCTTGTCTCTACTATTCCGAGACGTCGAGCGGTATAAACTCGACCGTCGACATCTACGTGGACATAGAGAGCACCATTAAGACCAAGATCAAGGCACTGAAAGAACATAAAAGCCTGTACGAGAAGGCGGGCGTGGAGCACCTCGGCAGCGTGGAGCACCTCATCGAGCGTGAAGAAACCACTGCGAGGTACCGGGGCATGCAGGTCGAGATCGAGTATGCCGAGGCATTTTCACAGGCTGTGAACTATCGGGTAATGCGAGCCTTCAGTACCTTGCCGTTCCCGGATGTGCCTGTGCACAATAAGTAACGTATAAAAAATGCCCTTCGAGTTTGTCTTGCGTCGAGAGTCATGGGGAACTTTTTCAAAAGTTCCCTGACACCTTAAAAAACTTTTTTAGCGCCCCCACGGGGATTCGAACCCCGGTCTAGAGCTCCGCAGGCTCCAAGGATGTCCACTACCCTATAGGGGCACGTATTAAACCGCGCGGATAGTTGTTGCGTTCCACATAATGTACACATCATTACATAAACTTATCGCAGGCGCGGCAGCAAGCTGCCGAACATCAAGTGCCTGTGGCATCCGCGAATCCTGCACAAAAACTTGTTTTTTTACAGGATGTCTTCAGGCCCGGACAACTGCTTCTCTGCGATCTCCGCTATCTTCGGGTCCCCTCCCGACTTTGCCATCTCGATGGCCTTTCTGTACCATTCCGCCGCCCGGGCGCTATCTCCAAGGCGCCTGTGGATATCGCCCACGATATAGGTGTAAAGCGCTTTATTTTCCGGCGACGCTTCCCCAGCTTCCAGGCCCGTCTCAAAGTATTCCGCTGCCCGGGAGAGGAAAAATTTCTCCTTTTCAGCCTCTTTTTTAGTGCGGTGGCACCACGCGCCCATCTGGTAAATCCGACCCAGCGCCAGTGGGGATGCACCCTGCCACTCGGCACAGAGCGCCACCAGGTAGTAGTGCCCGTTGCTCTCGATCTGTCTCGCTTTAACCTCCGGGGTGATAATATCGGTCACCTTCTGCCTAAATTCCTCGGTGAACGACTCAGGCTGGAAGTCGCCGTCAAAGCCTGAAAAGCCGCAGTTAGGGCAGGTGTGGGCGAAGTTGCAGACTGGCTGTGACCCTGAAGCCTCCCGGTAAAAGTCGGAGTGGAGCGGCCCGAATGAATTACTTGAAATAACCAGTGTCGTCTCGAACATGTTACCGCAGAGCGGGCAAGTAAAGGTATGAGGCTGAAGGGTGGTCATGCCAGGAATTTTGGATTTGAATGGTTAAAAAGGTATGCAAGCGCAAAGATACGTGAGATGAAACTACTGTTTAGCGGTGTCTGACAGCTGGAGCCGCTAGACGTTATCAACCCGGGTCCGGGCCCCGAAGCAGGGAAGCACCTGTAGATTGCGCGTCCGTGAACTAAATCCTAACGATTAATCATTACTTTTTTATAGCTTGAGCAGCTTACCATAACACTTGTGATCATGGTTGGACGCACTGGACTTCCGCATACTCGGCCTGCTACTTAAGAACGCCCGGCTCTCCTACGAGGGCATGGCTGAAGAGCTTGGCGTACCGGAAGAGACAGTCATCAACAGGGTATTCCAGATGTGGGACTGTGGAGTGATCAGCGAATACCGCACGCGTGTCAACCCGCAGCTGTTCGGCCACCGGACGGCCATCGTGCTCGCGGATGCCTACCGGTCCTACTGTAAGCAGAAAGACGTCCGGGCGCTGCGTACTATTGACCGGATCACCCAGATCGTGGAGACGACGAGTAAGATCTATTCCGCATATGTCCTCTTTAAGGACGAACAGGGGCTGAAAGATACTATGAGCCTCATTAAGGCGAAGATCAGCCCGTCCAGGGTTACCAGCGTCGTCTATCCTCACGAGAAGACTCCCTCCGTGCAGATGTCAGGCCAGGACTGGAAGATCATCGAGTACCTCATGGACGACCCCCGGGCTGCTGCAGACAAAATGGCCAGGGACCTCGATACGCCCGAGCGCTCGCTGAAGCGGCGCATGGACCGGCTGATCGCAGGGTCCGCCATCACCCACACGATCGTCATCCAGCCGGGTATGTTCCAGGGCATGGCATCGAACCGTTTATATATCATTTTTAAAGATGGCGAGGAAGACGCCCGCCAGGCCATCGTGGACAGCGTGGCGAACAAGTGGAACGTGATCCCGCTGGACAGCCCGTCCGGGGCAATCATCGACGTGTATGGCAAGACGAGGAAAGACATCTACGAAGACCTCCTGAACATCAAAAGCCACGCCGTGGTCAAAGAGACGTTCTACACGCTGCCTTCTCGCATCGTCTCCAACGATCTTTTAATCCGGAAAAAGGTCATAGAGGCAGTGTTTAGCACTGATTCTCTGCGAAGTATCTGACCGTGCCCGGTATTATCAGTAGTCTGCCACTGTGCGGCCCTTATATTTTGGAGTAGCGTTTATGTCTTCCGCCTTGAGGTACTCATAAATTTCTTTCGTCAGGCTGTCAAAACCGACCAGATACGTGGCCGACTGGTCGATCATCAGGGAAAAGAAACCATCCTTCTCGCTGAACACGATGACGGGCTTACCAGCTGCGAACGCATATCCCATCTCCCATATAGTTCCTGCATCCTTGCCATCCAGCACGGCGAACACTCCGTCGGACTTCCTGATCTCGTCGCAGAGCTGTTTGAACCGCCTGTTTTTCTCCCCTGGATCACCCAGGTTGATCCTCGAGTTCCTGTGGGAGGTACTGTAAATCTCGAAGCCCATTTTTTCCAGGCTCGTCTTCACTTTGTCCAGCCTCTCCACCTCTTCATCATTGAAAAACGGCCCTGCCAGGAATAATCTCATGTTATAAACCTCAATATCGTTCTACTAATTCACACGAACGTAAAATTTGTGTTACTACGTATGAAAAGCATAAGATTTAAGTTTTTAGGAGACATGTGGCTACTATGCACGACATGCCAGGCTGCAAATTCACACACATGGACCGTAAGTACTCGATCGAAGATTTAGCCGCTTTCCACGGGCATCTCGGCCCGTACATCGTCCTCGGGTACCGCATGGGCCGGTATGCCCGAGAGTACTTTTGCGACGACGCTTTCCAGATGAAAGCTGTGGTCACCTGCTCCGGCATCCCTCCTCAGTCATGCATACTGGACGGGGTACAAATCGGCAGTGGCTGCACCATGGGAAAGAGAAACCTGGATCTGCAGGTCAGCGACTCCATCGCCTGCGAGTTTACCTCGGACGGGAAAAAGATGGTGATCCGGCCGAAGCCGATCAACTTCCCGCCGCGGGGCGAGGACTACTTCCACCAGATCGAACAACTGGCGGTCGACATGTATCGCATGGATGAAGCAGAACTGTTCGAAGTCAGCTCAAAATAGGCGAAGGTTGTCCATGATCGAGCTGGATGGTATCTACACCGCTTATGAAGGCGGTGACCGCCCCGTCATCAAAGATCTTTCCCTGAAGATCAACAAAGGCGAATACGTGATCATCGGCGGCCCCAACGGCGCTGGTAAGACCACCCTGCTTGAGTCTATCAACGGCATGGTCCGGGTAACCCATGGCAGTGCCAGAGTATGTGGGATCGACGTCCGCCGGGCAGGCTGCGAAGTGAGGAAAAAGGTCGGGTACGTCATCCAGAACTTTTCTTTCGATCCATTCACGCCCTTTACCGTGGAGCAAGCCGTCATGCTGGGTCGGTACGGGAGACTGGGCATGCTGCGCCGGCCTGGAAAAGCCGACTTCGACGCAGTCGAGCGGGCGATTCGCCTGATGGGAATCGAAGACCTGAAAAACAAGCCGATCGGAACCTTGAGCGGTGGCCAGCAGCAGAAGACGCTGATTGCTCAGAACCTCGCCAAAGAGCCTGAACTGCTTTTACTCGATGAGCCCTTCAGTAATCTGGATTTCCACGCAAGAGAGTTTGTATCGGGCATCCTGGGCGGCCTGGTCAAAAAAGGGACGCCTGTAGTCATCGTATCTCATGCGTTCGACGACCTGCCGGACATGGACATTCGCATGATCATCATGGACAGCGGTATCGTAAAGAGGGACGTTACTTGCGCTCCGGCCGACGTAAAGGCCCTAGTGCGATCTTCGGTGGCGGCGAACTGAAATGCTGGAGTTCCTGATCCCCAACAACATCGTCTGCCACGCGGTAGAGGCCATGGTCTTCGCATCGATCTCCTGTAGCATTTTGGGCGTCATCATCGCGCGGATGAACATGTCCTCCGTGGGCTTTACCATGTCCCACGCCGCCTTCGCAGGCGCAGCGATCGGCTTGTTCATGGGCCTTGACGCGACCTCGGTCGCCGTCATCTTCAGCCTGGGCATCGCTGCCCTGATCGGTCCGGTCAGTGAAAAAGCGAAGATGTCTGCGGACAACATCCTGGGTGTCCTCTTCGCGATGTCCATGGCTGTCGCAGTCTTCTTCATCTCGTACATGCAGTATTCCGGGAAAGGCATCTCGGCCGGAGGTCTCCTCTTCGGCGACCTGATCTCGCTATACCGCGAAGAAATATACATGCTGGGACTGGTATCTCTCCTGACCGTGCTTTTCATCGTGATCTTCTACAAGGAGATCATCTCGCTGATGTTCCACGTGAAGATCGCAGAGGCCTCCGGCATCAAAACCAAGCTGGTCTACTACATCATCCTCTTCATCATCGCGGTGTCCGTCGCCCTGAGCATCAATATCGTGGGCGGCCTGATCATCTACGTGTGGCTTGTCGTGCCCGCAGCGATCGCCTACCAGTTCTGCTTCAACGTCAGGAGCATGTTCATTGTGGCACCGCTGGTGGCGCTTGCAGTGAGCGTTCCCGGGGTATTCGCAGGGTTCGAGTACAACCTGCCGATCGGGCCGCTCATCGGGATGGCTTTCACCTTCGTCTTCGCGCTATCGGTAATACTCTCTACAAAACGCAGGATAACTAGTAATAAGAATTAAATATTTTGTAGCACTAACTCATATCCATGTTATCCAGGCGATTATTTTCTATTCTACTGATAGCGATACTATCTATCTCACTGATTGCTCCAGCCTGCTGCGCCCAGCAGGCAGACGGAAAGATCAAAGTCGTATGCACGACCAGTGTCCTTTTAGACCCTGTTCAGTATATCGGCGGGGACAAAGTTGAGGCAATCTCCATAGCGGACCCGACGATGTGCCCTCACCTGCAGGCCGACATCATCCCGAACCGGATCCAGCTGAATAACGCGTTCATCAAGAGCGCTGACCTGTACGTAGCCTACGGCGACAACAACGACAAGCAGTACAACATACCCGCCGTCAACAATTTCATGAACGCCAACGGATACGGCAACGTATCATGGATCAGTACCTCTAACCCCTCCAGAAGCTGGAACACTCCTGCGACCTCAAAGCTACTGGCAGCCGAAGTCATGGGATGGCTCGTGAACAAGACCCCGGCAAACAAAGACTACTACGAGCAGCGATACAAAGATTACTGTAACCTTATAGACACAGCGAACCCGACCTCTGCCGAGCTGACACAGCTCAACAAGACAGAGGTCATCGTCATGCTGTGGCAACAGGACCCGGTCCAGAACTGGCTCGGCATGAAGGTCGTCAACATCTTCGCGCCCGAGTTTGCGATGAACGGCACCAAAACGCCGGCCAAGCTGGTCGACGACATCAACGCGAACCCGGACAAGTATAGAAATGTCTCCTATGTGATCGAGAACATGCAGTCGACAGAGATTGCCAAAGGTATAGAAGAAGCCCTACATGACAAGGGTATCAACGCAAAGCGCGTGGTCTTCACCAACTTCCCGGGCTCGGTGCCGAATTCGGATACGATGGCTGACGTCCTCAAGTACAACCAGCAGCTCGTCCTGACGCAGGAAGCTACGCCTACTGCAGCGCCGACTGCCGCAGCCACTTCGACCCCCGCTCCTGCCCCGCTGGGCATGATCACCAGTGTCGTCGCAGTTATAGCAGGCATCGCTCTCCTGGCATACGGGAAAAAAGACCAGTAAAGGGCCTTGGAAACGGCCCTTTTTTATTTTTAAGGCCAGACTAATTGCTGTTGTCCAGCAGGACTCCTGTCAGATCATCGATCTCTTTTATTATCATCGTAAGCTCGCAGCCAAGAACTGATGCTTTCAGCAGGCTTTTATCTGCCGGGACTATGGCTGCTGCCCGACTTCCAAGTGCCGAAACCATCGTCTCTCTCGTCTCGCTGTCCACCTTGTTCAGGACGAACAGCGTCTTTCCAGCATTGTCTTTCGCCATCTCAGCGATCTGCTTCGCCAGCACGACCGACTCGAAAGATGGCTCCGATACGGCAATGATGTAGTCGAAACCTTTCTCCACAGACCGCCCGAAGTGCTCCACGCCCGCTGCAGTGTCCATGATCACGATATCCTGTTCGCTGAGAATCAGGTTGTCGAAAAACTGCTTCGAGAGCGTACCGATGGGGCAGGCGCAGCCTTCGCCGAACTTCTGGATCTTGCCGACCGAGAGCAGCCGGATGCCGCCTTTCTCCTCCGCCAGCTCCCTCGGGATGTCCTCGAACCGCCACTTCGCGTCGAAGATGCTTTTGCCCGAAAGCCGGGCTCCCTGGGTTCGCTTGCTGTACTCCGCCTTGCCTCCGAGATGCCCCATCAGGCTATCCCGGGTGCCCATACCCAGGTACAGGTGAAGCCCGAGGTTCGACTCGTCCATGTCGACGATTAACACTCTGCAGCCTTTCCTGGCCATGCTCTTTGCCAGCAGAGCTGTAATAGTACTCTTGCCCGAGCCACCTTTCCCGCATATCGCTATTTTCATGCCAAACAACTCCAGATCTTGAGATCACTAGTCTTGCCGGACTAAAGTAGTAATATTTTGTCGTCAGGCGGTTTCATTAAGCCGCCTGTACCTGACGATATCGTACCCTGATGTGCGATAAACGGTTAAAAAGTCATACTCATACTATTTATATATAAACAATAATTATATTTTCGAATGGTGAATATTTAATGGCCAGCAAGAAACTCTTAGATTTACTTAACAAAGCCATAGCCCGGGAGCTGCAGGTCTCGATCCAGTACATGTGGCAGCACGTGCAGTGGACGGGAGTGAAGGGCTTTGCAGTCCACGACGAATTCAAGAGCATCGCAATCGCGGAGATGAAGCACGCGGAGAAGATCGCGGAAAGGCTGTTCTACCTCGGGGGCACCCCTGTCACAGACCCCAGCAAAGTGGTCGTGGGAGAAAACCTGAAAGATATGCTCCACCAGGATATCAAGAGCGAAGAGCAGGCTATCGATCTCTATAAGGACATTATCAAGCTCGCCGAAACCGAAGGCGACATTACCACCGCCCACATCTTCCGGGGCATCCTGGAGCAGGAAGAAGAGCACCTTGATACGTTCACTACGCTGAGCGAAGGGATCTAGCCGGCAGAGGCGGGGTGACCGGATCCACCGGGCTATTTTTTTCGGTACGCCTCAGCCGCGCTGACAATCGATGCAGCATTCTCCGCGGAAAAATACGCATGGGTATAGGCACCTACCGTATTGTGTTCGGTCAAGCCGTCCCTGCCATCCGCGATCCCCTTTCCCCGGGACAGCCTGTACGCGAACCTGGCATCCGCAGAGCACTCCGTTTTAGAGTAGTGGAACTCGTGTCCGGCAATCTGCATCCCCTGCGGGAGCACTCTGGAATCAGCCGCTTCGCCCTTCACATATCCCAGAGCTTGCAGCTTATTCGTCATCTCCGCCCTGGCGGGGAGGATGCCCGCCATCTTATATTCCCTGTCGAGGATGAGGCTCTCTGTCAGGTACATCAGGCCGCCGCACTCCGCATATAATGGCATGCCGTCGTCAGCCGCTTTCCTGATGTCTGACCTGCAGGGGGAAGCCTCCAGGTCTGCAGCGTATAGTTCGGGATAGCCTCCGCCCAGGTAGATGCCGTCCACGTCGGGCAGGCGATCGCTGGCCGGGCTGAAAAATTCAAGCCGGGCTCCGGCAGCAGTCAGGGTATCCAGGTTATCCTGGTAGTAGAAGCAGAAAGCGCGGTCCATTGCAACGCCGATAGCCACATCTGTCCGATCATTCCCTTGTCCGTCATCCAGATCGGGCAACCGGCCCGCACCCGAAGCTATGGCGATGACGGCGTCAATATCGACGTATTCGGAGACAACTTTGCCCTGCACCTTTCTGACATTGGTCTCCTCAGCCATCTGCAGGCCGAGATGCCGGCTCTTGATCGCCATGGCCTCGTTTTTCGGCAGCCAGCCCAGTCCGGGGGCTTCCGCAGAAGCCTCGATCATCTTCCGGTGGTTCGGGCTTCCCACCCTGTTGTAGATGACCCCCTCGATGCGGGTCGAAGGGTCAAAGGCCCGGAAGCCTTTGACCAGCGCGTTCGCGCTGCGAGACATGCCCTTCACGTCTACGACTAGCGCCACCGGCGCAGATAACAGTCTGGAGACGTGGGCGGTGCTGCACTGATCCGTGCCCTCCAGGCCATCGAACATCCCCATTACACCCTCAATCACGGCAATGTCAGCCCCCTCGCAAGCTCTGGAAAATGTTTTCAGCACCCCATCCTCGCCCATCATGAACGGATCCAGGTTGCGGGAGTGCCGGTCGCAGATGGCCGTGTGGTGGGTCGGATCGATGAAGTCCGGGCCCACCTTGAAAGGCTGTACTTTCAGGCCTCTGTCCGTCAAGGCCTGCATCAGGCCCGATGCTATGGTCGTTTTGCCGCAGCCGCTGTGGGTGCCGGCGATCACTATGCGTGGTATGTTCATCTTTTAGCCTCGCTGTCGAGGCTTCCGATCACCAGAGAAAACATGCCTGATTCAGCCTCGGGGGGTGAACTAACTGATCCTTTCACAATGCGCTCTCCAGGGTATCCCAGCTCTTCACAGAGCACGATATCGCAGGGCATACCGCAGCCGACGAGGTGGCAGGCTAGCTTTTTCACGTTGAAGCCGGGGTCAGCGATCAGGAAGACGATCCTGCTTCTCGCGACTTCCTCCGCCGTCCTTCTCACAGCCGCCTCATGGTCTCTGCCATGGGCCGATACGACGACCGCTTTCGAGAGCGGTAGCTTGAGCCGGGAGAAGGCCACCTGCATCGAGGAGATGCCCGGAATGATCACCGAGCCATAGCCACCCAGCCCGGCGAGCATCGGGTCGCCGGTAGAGAGTAAGACCGTATCATCCGGGAGCTCTGCCAGCTTTTTGTAGTCCTTGATCTCGTTGACTTCACAGGCCTCGCAAATGTGCTCCCTGACCAGTTCGATAGCCCTGGCCGACCCGTAGATCCTGCGAGCGTTCCTGATCTCTTCTATCGCTTCCAGCGTGATCATACCGGGGCCACAGCCTGTGCCTACTACTTTCATCCGCTATCGCCTACTACTTTACCGTCGTGATCGATCAGTACTACTCTGACGTCCGGCTTGAGCCGCTTGAATTCTTCCAGCCTACCCTTTACAATCGACATCCAGTCCGGCGCCAGCATCATTTCCTGGACGCTGCCGTACCCGGTCTTACTTACAATGTCGGGATCGATGAACTTCAGGATGAGGCCAGGCATGCCGCACAGGATGACGCTGCCCTTCGCAACGGTCAGGGCTTCCTTCATCCTGGTCCCCACGAGCACCGCTTCGTGGTCGGGAAACATCAGCCTCGAGTGTCTCAGGCCGATTCTCCCGGTAGTAATCACCACTCTGTCCAGATCTTTGAGCCTGTCGGTGATCGACTCGCTCACGTGATCGTCCCAGGGCTCGACCAGCCCGGTGGTGCCAAGGATCGATATGCCCCCGGTGATGCCCAGCCTGGAGTTCAAGGTCTTACCGGCGATCTCCTCCCCGCGAGGAATACTGATCTCCACCTCCACGCCTTGTAACCCTGTCTCTCCCATAGCATCACGGATGGCGGTCAGGATGTATTCTCTCGCAGCCGTGCTGATGGCTGGGCTGCCCGCCGGATATCGGGGCATGTCTCTGGTGAACCTGCCGATACCCTTGCCAGCAATCAGGCTGACGCCATCTTTGGCCGGCCTGGCGGCCGCAACGAATTCCAGCCCGCTGGTGACGTCCGACTGGTAATCCCCTGAAAACTTGATCGCAGTAGCCCTGCCACTGCGCCCCTCGGCAGAGATGAGAATGTCGAGGCCGCATGGTATGCGGATAAGGACTGACGTGACCGGCCGGGCCAGCGACAGTACCGCCGCCTTGGAAGCTGCAGCTGCCGTTGACCCCGTCGTGTAGCCCCTCCGGAGCACTGTCCCGGAAGCGGTAAGCACACAGAGCCCCTTCGCAATATCCCCGATCCGTTCAGGAGTCACGCAGGCTTTCACCCACGTGTCCGGGTATCTAAACCCCGTCACCGGGTCCGTGAGCATCCCGGGCCTCCGAGTAGATAATGATCAGCTCATTGACGGCCGCTACGGCTACGGGTGTGCCGCCTCTGGTACCTTCCACCGAGATGGATGGCACGTCGAGCGTGCGCAGCCTCTCTTTAGATTCGGCGGCGTTTACGAAGCCCACCGCGCTGCCTATGACCAGCGCCGGCCGGATGCCGCTCTCGATCATGTCACAGACGGCCAGCAGCGATGAGGGGGCGTTACCGACAACCACTATAGAGCCTTCCAGCATTATCCCCATGGACCTGTACCCTGCCGACGTCCTGGTGATGCCGGTCTCCTTCGAGAGGGCGTCGCCGTAGTCCAGCGCGCAGATGACCTCGCTTTCGTGCATCTTTTTCAGGATGCCCATCTGGACCATCCTGATGTCCGTGACGATCGGCGCTTTCCTCGACAGCGCCTCCAGGCCCGCAGCCACCGGATCGTTCCTGAAGCGCAGCAGGTCTGCCATCGCCAGGTCACCGACGGCGATGGCACAGCGCTGCCTGATCCGGTCCTCCGCGCCGTTATTGCCCACGATACCCCGGACCATGGTCCGACTCTTGAGCGAGATCTCGTAGCCTTCCCTGGTATTCGCCCCCGGATCAGTATACGTACTTGTGGTGGTACCCTCTCGGGGTGATGATGCGTTCTCCATGTTCAGTCCTCCAAATCCTGCTATCCTTACCTCCGACGATCACCGTCGTGTGCATGTCTACGTCTTCTTCATGCTCTGCGATCCTGCCCGTCGTGGTTACTATGGCCTGCTCATCTTCCCGGAAGGCGTTCCTGACGATGCCCACCGGGGCGTCGGGGCCGAGCGCTTTTTTCGCCATCTCCATGGCTTCCATGAAGTGGTGCGGCCTGCCGTGGCTCCGGGGATTGTAGATGACCACTGGTATTCCCATGGAAAACGCGGCAGCAAGCCTTTGATTAATGATTTCACGTGGCGTCAGCCGGTCTGACAGGCTCAGCACCACGAAGTCGCCCGACAGCGGCGATCCCAGCCTGGACGCGGCAGCGCCCGCCGCGGTGACGCCCGGCAGGACTTCGATGTCCACGTCGACGTTCATCTTTTCAGCCATTTCGAGGACGATACTGGCCATGCCATAGACGCCTGGGTCCCCTCCGCTGACAATCGATACTATTGAATGCTCGGCCAGCTCGACAGAGCGCCTGGCCCGGTCCAGCTCCTTGCCCATGCAGCTGACGGTCAGCTTTTTTCCTTCTAAAAGCGGGCGAATCAGGTCCATGTAGGTGTCGTTGCCCAGGACGTACTCAGACTCCCTGATGGCGGCGATGGCCTTGCCGGTCATCTGGCCGGCACAGCCGGGCCCGATCCCTACGATGTACAATTTACCCTTTTTATCGGGCGATGGCGATTGTGACTGTTCCATAAACCTTTTTCTCCATGACTAGATCTTTTTTTACAGATATGGCCAGTGCAGAGGGCTCTGCCACTCCCTGCAGCCCTATCACGGTAGCTCTCGATGGCGATCTTATATCTTGAGCGTTGATCGTATCGTCATCTATGAATGAGAGGACTCCGCCGAGGTTCTCGACCGCCTCGACCAGGCCTTTTTCGCTTTTCTTCTTTACGGTGGTCGCGAAGACGAGTACCTCGTTATCCTTGATGCCCGCCTCTGCCAGCGCACTCCTGATCGCAGACAGGACTTCCCCGGCCGAAACGTCTTTCCTGCAGCCGATCCCGACCACGTACTCGCCCTTTTTTACGAGTACCGAAACCCCGGGGCCGGCCAGGACGATACCCGGCGAATCCACCTTGTACACGGGCACGTCTGCGTCCAGCATGGACGCGTTGACGTACCTGGTGGAGTCTTTGTTCAGTATCTCCGCGTCTGCCTGTAGTGCAATGCCCTCCACAGACTCTCTGCCTTTTGTTTCAGTAGCGGTCGTGATGACCGGGCAGATCCCCATTCCCGCCAGCTTTTTCGCCAGGGTGTTAGCCCCGTGGTGGCCGCCCGATAATGGTATGGCATACCGCAGGTCCGGGCTGACGACCACGACAGCCGGATCCTGCCATTTGTCCGTGAGGAGAGGCGCGATCTTCCTGACGGCGATGCCCGCGGACATCAGGGCTACAATAGCATCGTACCGGTCGAACGCTTCGGCGAAGGCTTCTGACGTGTATTCTTTATAGTCCGCTTCGAGGAATCCCGCTACTTTTCTGGCGTCAGCCTCGAACCGGGCGAGGGAGATCACGACCGTGTCACTCATGAGTACAGTACCGACCTCTGGTACGCCAGCATGGGATCCACGACTCCGCCCACCATGATGAGAGCGGTCTTCTCGATCCCGGCTGCCTTCACCTTTTCAACGATGTCAGTCACCGTGCCCCGGACCACTTTCTGGTCGGGCCACGACGCGTGGTAGACTACCGCCACCGGAGTCTCGGCCGGACATTCCAGCTTCTTCACGATCTCCGCGAGCTTTTCCGTGCCCAGGAAGATGACCAGCGTGGCTCCTGTCTTGGAGAATTCTCTAATCTGGTCCTCATCCAGCGTGGCTCCCGCCGGCCGAGTGACAATGACCGACTCCGAGACGCCCTTGAGGGTAAGCTGGGTACTGAGGGCGGCCGCCGCAGCGAACATCGAGGAGACCCCGGGGACCACCTCGACTACAATGCCGTGCTTATGTAGCTCTGCGATCTGCTCTACGATGGCGCCATAGAGCGAAGGATCACCGCTGTGCAGCCTCACCACCAGCTTACCCTGCCGGGCCCAGTTCACCATAGTTACCGTCAGGTCTTCCAGGTTCATGTACTGGCTATCAATCTTTACCCTCGCCCTGGCTTTTTCCACCAGCTCAGGGTTCACAAGCGAGCCGGCATAGACCAGCAGATCCGCGCGATTGATGAGGTCCATGCTCTTTACCGTGATGAGCCCGGGGTCGCCCGGACCTGCACCTGCGAAATATACTTTACTCATTGTTACAACGCCTCGCATACATGATACTGAAATAGTCGCTCGATTCCGGGATTTGGTCACCGCGGTAGACCTTCTGGCCCTCCATGTACATCCGCTCGACCAGCACGAAATCGTCGTAGCCTTCAAGCCTGAGCTTTTTTACCGTGTCCCATGGCTTGCGGACCTTCAGCAGCACCTTCGCCGCCGGCTCCGAGCCATCCGACACGACGAACCCTCCGCCGATGGATACGTCCGCCGCCGAGGCAAACGCGGTGATTGCGCTGATGCCTGGCTCAGTCCTGTACTCGATGTCAGGATACATTTCCTTCATCACCGAGCAGAGCCTCGAAAACGTGCTATAAAAGTTTGGATCGCCGATCATACCCAGCACCGCCAGGCCCGAAGCAGCGACCGGTGCGATCTTACCGGCATTTTCCGACATGCTTCTCCTGACTCTATCCTCGTCTGCAGTCATCGGAAAGTCAAGGACTTCCGCCTCGCAGTACGGCGAGACCAGGTCCAGGGCTATCTTTCCGGGCACGAACACTTTATCTGCTTCTCTCAGGAGCCGTACCGCCTTCAGGGTCAACAGCTCAGAGTCGCCGGGACCCAGCCCCATGCCGATTAGCACTGCGGTCGCCCTCCTACGATGATGTACACCGGGTTGATGGGGATGAACATGATGCTGTCCCCGAGGGGGTGAGATCTTGATACCTGCACATGGATGACCTCTTTGAAGATGCCGAGCTTCGTCATCGTGTCCACCGCTTCCTTGACCGTATTCAGGAGGACGGCGTTGACCACGATGTTGCCCCTGACCTGGCTCGCGAGCGCTTCCAGCACCTGCGGAAGATTCTTCGATCCGCCTACGAACGCGCAGTCAAGCCCGTCGATCCCGGGTAGCATCTCCGAAGCTTCCCCGGGCAGGAACTCGATGTTCGAGACACCCCTGTCACCCGCCAGCCTGCGGGCATACTCGATCGCCTCGTCCCTCAAGTCGATCGCGTACACTTTCGCCGCCATACCGGCTGCCTCTACGGAAATTTTTCCTGTGCCACATCCTATGTCGGCGAACACGTCCCCGTGCCTGAGGCCGAGCTTGTGTATCGATATCGCCATGACTTCATCCTGAGTTGGGCCGCCTGCCAGTTTCATGAGAACCTCTGGCTGTGATGGATTTTTACCATACAGCCGCCTTGAGCCGGGTACCTGAATGCCCGCATCTCAATCACTTAGTAAAGTTTACTTGTATTAATAAAACTTTTCTTTACCTAACGATTTCAGATCATCACACCATGTCATTCCCTCGTGCTTCAATCGATAGAAAGATTTATCTACGAGTAGTAATTAGTAAAGTAAAATTGTATTAAATCAATTATAGTTTAGTTGGTGTTTTAACTATGCATATAATGGAAGGGTTCCTACCACTGATATGGTGTGTGTTCTGGTATCTGGCTTCTCTGCCATTTGTGGCTCTTGGTGTCGTCCAGATCAAAAAACTCTTTGAAAAGCATCCCGAGCAAAAGATGATCCTCGCTGTAAGCGGCGCGTTTATTTTCGTGCTGTCGTCGCTGAAGCTGCCATCCGTGACCGGCTCCTCGTCGCACCCGACGGGCACTGGCCTCTCATCGACCCTGTTTGGCCCGGCTATCACCGCAGTCATGGCCGCAATCGTACTCATATTCCAGGCTGTTCTGCTGGCGCACGGCGGCCTTACTACCCTCGGCGCCAACATCTTCTCGATGGGCATCGCCGGCCCGCTGGTCGGCTGGGCAGCCTTCAGGGGTATGAGGTCGGTTAAGGCTGGAATGATCCCGAGCATCTTCGTGGCCGCAGTGCTGGCTGACTGGGTGACATACGTGGTCACATCTATACAGCTTGCGCTGGCCTATCCGGGAGCCGATATCCTGGCCTCCTTCGCGGCGTTCGCGACGGTCTTCGCCATCACCCAGATACCGCTGGCCATCGGTGAAGGTATTCTCATCGCAATATTCTTCGACTTCCTGCTGTCCAATCGCCCGAAGCTGATCGCCTCTCTGCTAAAGGAGAAGCTGGGTAAAAACACATCCGAGACCCCGGGGGTGTCGCAGTGAGCGGAACTGCAAATAAAAACAAGATCTGGCTGTACCTGCTGGGCGTTCTTGCCCTGGTAGTGCTCTTCACAGTCCCGTTCGTCCTCAGCCCCGGCGCGGAGTTCGCAGGGGCAGACGATGGTGCAGGCGCAGTCATCGAGACGCAATCCCCTGGCTACCAGCCCTGGTTCACCCCGTTCTGGGAGCCTCCGGCGGAAACTGCCTCCATGCTGTTCGCCCTCCAGGCAGCTATCGGTGCAATCATCATCGGGTATTTCATCGGGTACCTGAAAGGCACCTCTTCGAAATAACCTGACGATTACCATGGGACACGCGACAGGGATCGACTCACTGGCTTACCAAAGCCGGGCACTGCAATGGCCACCGATAGGCAAGCTGCTTCTTTGCACTTGCCTGCTCATCGGATCGTTATCCTCCTCAAGCCTGTACGGGCCGCTGATAGTACTCGGAGCCGGTCTCCTGCTCTTTTTCTATTCGGTTAACTGCAGAGTGCCTGCTTTTATCCTCTTCCTGATCATCACAGCCATGGGCTTCAACGTGATCGGCGTGGCCGTCATCGCGCTGACTCAGGGCGGCTCTCCGGTATACGCCTATTCCATAGCCTGGCTTTCTGTCGGCGTAACCCGGGAAGGTATCAGCCTGGCAACGCTGGTCTTTCTGCGATCGCTGGCAGGGCTGTTCGTAGTACTGTTCTTCGCATCCTCGACACCTGTGCCACACATCTTCCGTTCTCTCGTGAGGATCGGCGTTCCTGATTACATCGCGGAAACAGCCATGCTGCTCTACCGTTACTCGTTCATGATACTGGAGGAAGCTGAGCAAATGCTGAGAGCGGCCGACTGCCGCCTCGGCTTTTCGGGGCGGAGGACCTCGATGCGGACGACCGGAATCGTCGCAGCCAACCTGTTCATACGGTCGCTCGACTGCGCGGAGAGATCGCAGAACGCCTTGCTGAGCAGGAATTTCACCGGCTCATTCCCGGTGTTCAGGGAGCCCCGGCCCATGAGCGCTACGTGGGTTGTTTTATCCCTGATCACTCTTGTCTCGCTTATTCTGACGGGCAATCTACTGAGGTAGCCATATGTCACGCATACTTGAAACACGAAACGTCTTCTACAGGTACGAAACCGGCGATTACGTTCTCAAAGACGTATCAGCCTTCGTATCCGAAGGTAAAAAGACCGTCATCCTGGGCCCCAACGGCTCAGGGAAGAGCACTCTCCTCCTCCACTTGAACGGAGTGCTGAAGCCAGAACGGGGTAGTGTGTACTTCAAGAGCGAGGTTTTGAAGTATGACCGTGCCAGCCTTGCCGCGCTGCGCCAAAACATAGCCCTCGTCTTCCAGAACCCTGACGACCAGATCTTTTCCGCCACCGTGGAAGAGGACGTCGCCTTTGGGCCGCTGAACCTGCGCCTGTCCAAAGACGAGGTGGAAAAGAGAGTCGCCGAAGCCCTGGATATAGTCGACATGGGGAAGTTCCGGGCCAGACCGACCCAGCAGCTGTCATTCGGCCAGAGAAAGCGGGTGGCCCTTGCCGGGGCGCTGGCCATGAACCCGGAAGTCCTGATCATGGATGAGCCCACCGCAGGCCTTGATGTTCAGATGGTGCACGAGATGATGGAGCTCTCGGAAGAGCTGAACCACAAGGGCAAAACCGTCGTCATCTGCACCCACGACGTAGAAACCGCGTACGAGTGGGCGGACGAGGTCCTGCTCCTGTACGATGGCGGCGTCCTCTACAACGGCAGCCTCGACGGGCTGTTTGAGCACGAGGAGCTGCTGCACCGGTCAAGGCTCACCTACCCGATCATGCATAAGCTGAACCGGCAGAGGTCGCTGCGCACGGGCGAGCCCGAATGCCCACGCCCACATTCGATGGCCGAGTGCTGCCAGACATTTTTCAAACCTCCGGCCCTCCGGCCGCCAGGAAAGCTGTATGTAGCCTGCATCGATGAGCCCGGGTTCGATCCGGCCGTGCAGCAGTACTTCGAAAGGCACAACACCGGCGCCTTTGGCATCGGCGCCAAAAAGGCAGCCCGGGAGGCAGGCATGGTCATGCACTACTTCCACGCCATTAACCAGGGGCTCTTGACAGCCAGCCTGGGCGAAGACTACCTGCTGGTCACCGAATCAGCGCTGATCGCCCTCGTCAGGGGCAGGCTCGAGCGGTTTAACCGGCAGGGAACTGGCCAGATACAGATGACCGAGGCGAGGTTGACTGGAACCGGAAGTTATCCACGGGTTTGTTCTCCTTCGGGTATCGCCTCGCCATCAGACTATCTCGATGATCAAGATCACTGTACTCAACCAGTGAGCAGAAGATGATACTATGACAACAGGTACTTTAGGAATCTTAATCGTAGGACACGGCAGCAAGATGCCCTATAACCGCCAGCTTATCGAACATATGTCGGAGAGAATCTCAAACCAGTTCCCGGGCGCAGTCGTCAGGGCAGGCTTCATGAACGTGAACAAGCCCACAATCGTCGAAGCCCTGGCCGAGGTTCAGCGACTGCCGGCAGCGTATTCGATGAACTCCCGGACACCTTTGCCGTAGCTCTCCTTGCACACGTAGTCGGCTGCCGCTTTCATGGCCGGTATGGCATTTGATACTGCGCCCAGCAGGCTACAGGCTTCCTTTGGGTAGATGTCGTTCTCCGCGTCGCCGATGGCCGCGATCTCGCCAGCCGAAACGCCATGCATTCCGGCAAGCCATGCTGCCCCCGATGCCTTTGAGACGTTTGACGGCAATACCAGGAGTGTGTTTACATTCCTGATGACGTGGAATGTCCCCTCAAAACCCAGGAGCGCATCTCTAAGTTCACCTTCGTTGCCCCGGTCGACGGCGAATAAGACCTCCCCGATGCCATAGGGTACTCCCTGCCTGTCGAGGCTTTCAAATATCGGCCGCCTGTCCGGGCAGCTACCTAATGTGTACCTGCGACCGTTGAGATGCCCGATGCACCCGTTCTCCACGACGAAAGAGTCGATCAGCCCATCCAGCTTTTCACAATACTCTTCCATAAAATCGTAGCTCCGGCCCGAAACAATGGAGAAGACTACGCCTTTCTTTTTAGCCGCGCGGATCGCATCCTCCAGACCTTCGTCTATCGCAAGCGTCCTATCCGTGAACGTCTTATCAAAATCGCTTATGATAAGCCTGATGCCTGTCATCGGATCTGTTTATGGAGGGCTGAACTGATAATCATTATC
>CAZJRS010000003.1:0-10297 GCA_964548585.1 uncultured Methanocella sp.
CATTAACTGATTGTGACAGAAAGGGTTAATATGAGTAGCCCAGATGGTAATCCGCTCGAATTTACTTCGTGACTTGATTCAAGGGGCTAAACAGTGGCGGATGCGCAGAGATCTGTTTCAATACTAGTGGCATGTCTGCTGTTTATTGGGCTGATGATGTCAGTAGCTCTCTTTTACGTAGCGTTATCCGGTAGCAATGCCCTGTCGGCAGTAAACGAACCTGTCATAGGCAATATCACTTTCGTCGAAGCCGGGCTGGAGCAGTGGCAGACCCAGGGCCAAACTTATTCTTCCCGGGCTACGTTCCACCGGGATGAGACCGGGGCCGAAGAGGTAAGCGGCAACTTTACCTTCACCCTCCCGGACGATGGATACACCTCCGAAGCGGTCTCTTTCAAGAACTGGTCGCGGGGCTCTAACTTGACGATCCCGTTCGACTATACCGTTCCTTCCGACTCATACGCAGGTGCCATTTCACCGGTGTTCAGGCTCGACTTCGACGGGAACATCACCGTGCACTATGATTATTTGAACGTGACCGGCCGCTACGTCTTCGTCAGGTTCGATATCGCCGACCCGGAGCCGGACAAGGATAACCTCGGAAATGACGATCTCAGCACCCTTGTGCCCCCCGGCCACTACGATCAGCGTTTTGCGGTCCGGGAGGCCGACGCGTATAACAATTCGCTGAACGCTTCGATGGCACTGACCAACGGAGTCGAGCCCTACCGGACAAAAGACCTTTACGGCGCCATGAAAAATGTCACCGCGTACGTGAACAGGCAGATGACTTCGGACGTGGAAAACTGGCAACAAGACCCTTACTACGGGGACTTTACCCAGAGCGACTGGTACATCGGTTACAACCAGTCCGGCTTCGGCCCGCGCTACCATGGGATCTGTAAAGACTACGTATCGCTGGCCCGGTCCTACTACCGGTCGATGGGAATACCGGCCAAATTCATCATCTGCGTCGAAAAAGATCGGGAAGGTAAGGTTTACAGTCACGCATGGCTGGAAGTCTACGACGGGTCGAGATGGGTCCACGCGGACCCGGCATGGAATCAGTTCGACAACCCCCAGCACTACGCAAATAATGGTTACACCGGCATACAGGTACGAGAGCTATCTGTCTGCGTTAAAAAACTCACCAGCATCAAAAGCTCCGGAGAAGCCGACGACCTGATCTTCCAGGCCTGGATCTACTGGGATACCGAAGGCAGGATGGACTTCGAGACTGTGGTCGACCGGGGAATAGATCCCATGTACAACTGATTTTAGGGGTGGGAGACGCTAAACTGTTAAGACCTGGCGTCTCTGGCGTTCAATGAAAAATCACTTTCGTCACCGAGTACGACTCTCATACAGGGAACATATTCTTGATGATCTTCCCTTCCCATCCGCCTACGATCCAGCCGACGATGGCGCAGATCGGGACGAGTCCGCAGCACGAGCATATTGGATTTTGGATGTGGCCGGGGTACCCGAACAGGGCTGAGAGGATCGTACCGGCAGCGACCGCGAACGAGAGCGTTACGGACAGTACGATCGAGCCGATTATCCGGGCTTCTTGGTCGCTTCCCAGCGTTTTTCGTAGTTGTACGATCGTTATTACCGGGGGGACGAGCATTGCGATGGCGGCCAGCAAAGCGGCGGCGACCAGCCCTGGCCTGGTTTCGAGGCGAATACCGAGGAAGACGAACGAGGCCGCGATGATCAAGCCAAAGGCGGCACCCATGATGGCCGCGGCCATGAGGTTTTCCATGGAATAGTAGGCGACGCGCTCGTATACCACCGTATGTCTGGGGGCTTCATACCCGTAGTCTGTGCCGGGAGGACGGGCATACCCGACGTCCTCGTAGTCGGACATTCGTGCAGAAGCCTGTGATAATCTCTTATCGTACCGGGTCTTCGCAGCCGGATCTGACAGCGTCTGGTACGCATCATTGATCTCGCGCATCTTCTCCGCGGCTTCGGAAGACTGGTTTTTATCCGGGTGGTACTGGAGGGCGAGCCGGTGGTATACCCGTTTGATCTCCTCGGGACTTGAATCCCGCCTTACGCCCAGAACATCGTAATATGTCTTCACTCGACCACCATGGGGTTTTTATGGGTTCTATGACTCAATCTCACCGGCAGGGGTTATATATTTAATGCAGAAGCACCGACGATCTAACGGCGGAGCTGTTTACTTTGATGAAAGCCGTAACCAACCGTGATTTTCCTATGCTTGAAGCCATTCTGGAGCGGCTCTTCAGCATCAGGCTGGAATACGACCCGTCGCTGTTCCCGGTTAATCGGCTTGAGGAGGGGCCGCTCGTTCCCGCCATCCGGCATGATCCGTTAAACCGGATACGGTCGCTGGCATCAGGTGCCAGAGTCCAGCGTATGTCGTTCGGGACCTTCCGTCAGATCGTCCGGGAGATACTATGTAAGGACCCTGCCGGAAGACTCCGCATCATCTTTGTCGAAGGGGTCGAAGATCTGTCCTTTGGGATGGCTGCCGGGACGAACATCATCGGCTTCAACATGTCTCGCCATCGTCTTGTCTTCGTTGGCGTACCGCCGGAACTGGACCCAATCTCGCCCGACTGCGCCTACGTACCCCGCACCATGGACGGCTATCTGCTGGCCGTAGCGCTGCACGAGATCTACGAGAACCTGACCGGCGACGTTCGCCACTGCCGCAACCCGGGGAAGTGCATCAACTCGGTGTGTCGCCTGTATGAGAATGGTACTTGCTGTGTCTGCATGGGCGGGCTGATCGACCACAAGTACCCCGACCTGCAGCTAGAGGACCTGTACTGCGAGGAAGATCTTGATGAATTACGCAGGGCTTTGAACCGGTAACGCACCTATGCCCGGCTTCGGATTCAAAGCCGCCTGCCATCAGCCTGGAAAAAACTCATCTGATGCGATCTGGTTCTATGACATCATAATCGATGCCGGCAGTCTCGACTTTTTGGATCGCCTGAGGGGCCAGGTCCTCTGAGACGATCAGGGTTGCCTTGACTCCTTTAACCGCAGCTTCTACAGCTGCATCTACGGGCCCGAACAGAATGTCTGGTTTTACGGCAGCCTTCCGCAGCGCGGCCAGCGCCTCGATTCCGGACACGCAGATGATCCCGGTGGCCAGGCGCTTTAATGCCTCAGCGTTCACCGAGTGTGAGCCGCCGTTTGCTATGACCGGAATGCGAATCACCGTTAACTTCCCCTGTTTTAAGGGGATCAGGCCAACCAGCCCTGAAACGCCCACGTCTTCTCCGGCGGCTGCGCTATTAAAAGCAATGCCACTGGCGCTTCCGCTCTCGTGCCCGGCGTAGAGAATACCGTTCTCCATGGTCAGAAAAACCGTCTCATCCTTTTTAACCGGTTCCCGGGCGATGGTCGCCCAGACAGCAACCTGCCCTATCACGCTGTTGAGCACATACTCCGAATAGTCTTTCAGTTCCCTGGCGCCCGCAATGATGGATTCCACTCCAAGCGGGGTCACCGTATACTGGCCCCGTCCCGTCGAAGTGATCATGCCATCGGCTACCAGGTCTTTAATGTACTCGGATACCGCCTGGGGCGTGATGCCCAGCGAATCCGCGATCTGGCTCTGCTTGATCTGGGGCTGGCTCGCGGCCACCTCGACCAGGATCTGGAACCGTGTAACCTCTCGCTTCTTCTCCAGAACGGTCATGGCCGCTCCTTGACGATCTCCAGTCGCTGGCCTTTGACAGCGATGCGCCCTGACCGCTTGGCTATGGCTTTCAGAAACGTCGGGCTTTTGTCGAAGACACGCGCGAGATTGATCAAAGAGGCGTTGCCTTTCTCTACCTCGGTTTCCACGTCTTCGGCCAGCTTACGCAGGCCCTCGTCCATCGAAAACGAGACCATGATGAGCTCGCTCATCTCTTTCATCGTGCACTGGAAACTGGTCCGCACTTCACTGTAGGAAGTCCGGTACTCCTGCACAGGCGGCTGTCCTGGCTCAGGCATGCGCCACCTGCTCTCGACCAGCCCGCCCTGCCGCAGCGCATCCAGGCTTTTGCTGGTATCCTTGCCGGTGATGTTATCCAGCTCTTCCTTGGTCTTCCACCCGGTGGACACTTCATCAAATACCTGCGAATGTAACCGCGAGTTGAATACCTGCAGAAGCGGCACTATATCTGCGGCATCGTTGATGATCTTTGTCCTCTTAACGCTCGGCTCCATCAAACTGGGCTCCATTCATAAAACATGACATAGAAAAATATATCACAAATCGGCAATAAACTTTTTGAAGGATTGCATCCTACAGAGCTACTTCTATGAAAAAAGCGAGAATCCTGGTGAAGGGCATAGTTCAGGGCGTAGGCTTCAGGCCATTCGTCCACCGCACTGCCAACGAAGCCGGCGTGGCCGGATCAGTGCGAAACCTGGGCACCAGCGTCGCCATCGAGGCTGAGGGAGATGACGCCGCAGTAGAACGATTTATCGCGAAACTACGGACCGGCCCGCCCCTGGCCCGCATCGACTCCATCGACGTAGAGTATGGAACCTACAAAAGCGGGCGCGAGGGCTTCGTCATTGAAAAGAGTGGCCAATCCGGCTTCGGCGGCTTCATTCCCCCGGACACCGGTATCTGTAACTCCTGCATCAGCGACATGCAGCACACCGTTCACTACCGAGACTACTGGGCCACTTCCTGCGTGGACTGTGGCCCCCGCTACGCAATCATGGATAACCTGCCTTACGACCGGGAGAACACCTCTATGGCGGACTTTCCGCTTTGCGAGGCTTGCCTGCGGGAGTACCAGAGCCCAGACGATCGACGGTACCACGCCCAGACCATATCCTGTCCGAAGTGCGGCCCGAAGCTGAGCTTCTATGACTCTGAGAGGCGAGAGCGGACGCCCGCACTCGAAGAAACTATAGCCGCCCTTCAGGGCGGCCAGATCGTGGCCATCAAAGGCGTGGGAGGATTTCACCTGTGCTGCCGGATGGATGCCACACCGCTGCTGCGGCAACGCAGAAA
Organism: uncultured Methanocella sp.; assembly: GCA_964548585.1. Lineage (GTDB taxonomy): Archaea > Halobacteriota > Methanocellia > Methanocellales > Methanocellaceae > Methanocella_A. The sequence goes on from CAZJRS010000003.1 coordinate 5,003, forward strand.
TCGTCCGGAGCAGCCCTTCGCGCTCATGGCGCCACTGCCAGTGATCGAGAAATACGCCTGCTTCTCCGCGGGTGAACGGGAGCTGCTCGACTCGCTCAAGCGGCCCATCGTGCTGTTAAAGAGAAAGGACACCGTGCCCGAAGATGTGTCGCCCGGCCTGAACACCGTGGGCTTCATGACGCCCTACACCGGCTTTCACCACTTACTGTTCAGCGGAATCACCGAGCCGCTCATCATGACCAGCGCCAACCTGCCCAGCGAGCCCATGGTCAGGGACAACGACGAGGCTTTCCGCCGGCTGGGAGCCATCGCCGACTGCTTCCTCCTGCACAACAGGCGCATCTTAAACCGCTGCGACGACACCGTGCTGCGGTGGAACAACGGGAGCATGTTTTTCACCCGGATGGCCCGGGGCTACGCGCCAACGTCCTTCGTCCTGCCTGAGAAAGCACCGAAGGCGATTCTCGCTATGGGGCCAGAGCTGAACTCGTCCATCTCCATCTACAAAGATAACCTGTGTTACCTGTCCCACCACCTGGGAAACATCACCAACCCGCTGGCGCTCGACAACCTCCGGGAAACCGTAGATCGGATGTTGAAGATGACGCAGGTGAAGCCGGAGATCATCGCGTGCGACCTGCATCCCTCCTTCCTGTCCAGCAGGCTAGGAAGAGAACTCGCACAAAATTTCGGGGCGGTCGTGGTACCTGTCCAGCACCACCGCGCTCACATCGGCTCTCTCGTCGCGGAAGGCATCGACATCGACGAAGTCGTCGGCGTGGCCATGGACGGGGTAGGGTACGGCGAGGACGGCACCGTCTGGGGCGGGGAAATCTTCTCCGGCTCAGGCCACACTGCCGGGCTGCTGCCTATGCCCATGCCCGGCGGCGACCTGGCGACGAAGTTCCCGTTGCGGATGGCCGCAGGCATCCTGCATGGCTCCTGCGATAATTCCCGGATCAGGCAACTACTGGAGCTGAACATGACCGACGTGGAGGCAGGGGTAGTCTTACGCCAGGTCGAAACAGGCATCAACGTGGCTTACTCCTCCAGCGCCGGCCGGGTACTGGATGCCGTAGCCGCTGTCCTGGGCATCTGCTACAGAAGAACCTACGAAGGCGAGCCCGCGATGAAGCTGGAAAGCGCCGCCTCGGCCGGCGCCGCCAGTAAGGTCAGGCTGCGCCTGGATATCATCAATAAGGATGGAATGCGGTTTATTGACTCCCGGTCTTTCCTCCGGTCTGTGGTTGAGGCACTGGATGAGGGTCGGCGCAAGGCCGACATCGCAGCCGCTGCCCAGGCTACACTGGCGAAGGCATTTGCAGACCAGGCATGCGAGGAAGCCCGAATCTCCGGCAAAAGTATCGTCGGGTTCAGCGGCGGCGTGGCCGTCAACGCAGCCATCGGCAGCGTCATCGAAAGCATCGTAAAAGATAATGGGTTACAGTTCGTCACCAACCATAAGCTGCCCTGTGGCGACGGAGGAGTATCCTTCGGACAGGCTGTGCTGGCAAACCGGGCAAACAGATAACCCGAATTACCCGGCCACGCAAAGGCCGGGTTTTAAACCAGCGCTTCGTGGGCCTCAAACCCGGTATTTTTGTACTTTTCTTCACTGTCTCGACTGACCACATTAAATTATATATGAAAATGCTATATCTTAAGCGACTGGATATTGTGGGTCATATCCATCGACTGCATCGGGGTATGGTGCGAGTCCTTAGTCAGGCTTAAAATGAAAGTGTTTGAGCAGGGATACACATGTTAGGATTCAGGTTAGTTCAGGACGACGAAGTAGGCATAGTAACCAAGAACATGTTCGGTAAAAAGATGCCGCCGGGTCAGATCATCGCCACCAGCGGGGAGATCGGGGTGCAGGCAGAGATCCTGATGCCGGGACTGTACTGGAAGATGCCCGTTGTCTATAAGATCGAAAAGTCGAACGTGACACGCATTCCCCAGGGTAATATCGGTGTGCTCGAATCGATCGACGGCCAGCCTGTAGCGCCGGGAAGGCTGCTTGGGGACGCTGTGGAATGCAACTCTTTCCAGGACGCCCGGGCGTTTTTGGAGAACGGCGGGTGCAAAGGTCCGCAGATCGCCACCCTGCGTCCCGGTACATACCGGATCAACGATAAGGTTTTCAAGGTCACGGTCGCGCCGGCGATCGATATTCCCACCGAACAGGTCGGAGTGGTGACGGCGCAAGACGGTATCTCGCTGCCCTCGGGCTTCATCGTGGCACCTGCCCCGGTTGAAGATTGCCAGCACTTCCAGGATGGCCAGGCTTTCATCAACAGCAACGGGTTCAGAGGCCCTCAGCTCGAGACTTTACAGCCCGGTGAATACTACATTAACCCGCTACTCTTCAACGTCACCAGCTACGATGTGGCCACAGTGCCACCCGGATACGTCGCGGTGATCATCTCGAGCGTCGGGGAGGAGCTGGACCGATCGGCTGCTACTGCTCCAGAGATCAGCACTCATCCGACTCTCTATCAGCCGCCAGTCGAAGCCGGGGAAACCGTGCTCATCACGAACAAGACCCAGAGGGGTATTCTGAAGGACCCGGTGGCCCCGGGCAAATACAACATGAACATGATCGGCTACCGTGCAGAGCTGGTGCCGACGAGTGCGGTTACCATCGACTGGGCATCGAATGACGGTATCAGGGAAACCGAAATAGGCAGGGGCAAGGAAAAACAACGTGAAAGCCCGGGCGTCGCCGAGTTCTTCCGCTTCGGCCAGCTCCGGGTCACGTCTAAAGACGGGTTCCAGCTGGAAGTGGACGTACGGCTGATCATCCGCATACCGCCGGCAAACGCACCATCCGTCATCGCGAGGTTCGGCACGGTACACAACCTCATCGAGCAGGTCGCTCACCCGCTAATCGACTCTTCCTTCCGTAACGAAGCAGGCAAAAAAGCAGCGATGGAGTTCGTGCACAGCCGTACGGAACTGCAGAAACAGGCGCTAGAGACAGCCAGGGAGGAGTTCGCGAAGTACCACGTGGAAGTCCAGGGCCTGCTCATCGCCTACATCAAAGTAGACGAAAAGCTGCTCGAAACTCAGACCAAGAAGGAGATCGCCGTCCAGCAGCAACAGCAGTACAAGCAGGAAGCGCTGGCTCAGGAAGAACGGATCGCCGTGGCCGAGAAGACCGCCCGGGCGGATAAGCAGTCCGATGTGATCGCAGCCCGGCTCTCCATCGAGATCGCCGCCGATAGCGCCGAAGCTATGAGAAAGCAGGCGGAAGGTATCCGGGACGCGACCAAGAACAAGGCCGAAGGTCTCGCCTACGAAGCGCAGCGCATCGGAGAAGGTACCGCCGCCGCCTATGAAGCCCAGACCAGGGTGCTCGGCACTGACAGCATCGTGGCCATAAAACTCATAGAGGAAATTGCCCGGGGCAACATCAAGATCACTCCCGACGTGCAGGTAACGGGTGACGGAGAAAAATCGAACATCTTCAACGCGTATCTCGCGACTCTGTTCACGGATAAGATTAAAAAGAGCAGTTAAACTGCTCTGTTTTTTATTTTTTTCTCAACTATCATCGCATGTCAGTCGAGAAGTATATCCTTGGGCACCGGGTCGCTCTTATTTTTCTTCCTTCTTCGTGACCACTTTGCCTTTGGTCTTTTTAGCCGGCTTTTTACCATAGTACTCGACCAGGCCGGTAGCTTCTAACGATCCGAAGGCCACGTCCGGCCGGATGACTGCGCTTCCGGTGCACCTGACTTTCCCCAGAACGCGGCTGTGGTCCAGTGCCAGCAGGTCGCCTTTTACCGTGAGGTCTCCCCGGATGACCGTCCACGGTCCCAGGATTACGTTGTTCGCTTTGACATCGCCCATAGCCTGCGCGCCCTTGCCGAAGACGAGATCGCCGTCGATAGCGACACGTTCCATAAACCGCGAGTTCATGCCGGCAATCAGGTTAGCCCTGTAGTTGACCGCCCTGATATAATTGGAATTTTTCTTGATTATGAGAGTGTTTGACTCTTCATGCCCCTTGATCGACGGTCCTTCCATCCCTTCGCCCATATTCCTTTACTTTTCTATCGTATCATATAAAAAGTTTATTTAATAACCTCTTGTATAGGTCCGTCAAACGATACTATATTTTCACAATTATTGTAAACTAATGGCTGCACTACTTACCAACCCTTTACTCACCGGGCCCTTGACCCATGGAAAAAACGCCTACCAGCGCCGGCCATAGCCCAGGATTAGCCCAATTACCTCCGGGTTCGGCCTGTGCTCTACACCGGATTGATCTCGCATCAGGCGGCGACAATTTTCCAGCGGGCACTTCCGCGGATCAGAATAAGACATCCAGAGATAGCGGTAGACATCCGGGCTACAGGTCGCCAGCACCTGTGTGACGTGTCCCCTGAACAAGTCGTCCGAGTTCACCTTACCCACCCCTCTGCATTCGCATTTGCAAGAGTATTTTTTTCAGATACTATATATCGATTGTCGTCCTTCTGGGGGAAAAGATATAGGGTGGTACCGTCGCTTGTCTTGCCTTAGATATATGTTTTAAGGTTGAGCGGAACCGAGGATCGCGGAAGCCCAACTACAGCTTCTAAGGTCAGCCTGCACAGAAAGCGCATGGGAATAGAACCTTCAAATAACAAATATTTGTATCTCCAATAGCTTGTGGATCGGTAAGGGGCTAAGTACTCAATCATGATAACGAGGCATTCCTGGCGAAGCACTTTCAAATTATACGGAATTTATATAAATAAAAAAAGATAAAATATACCCGTGGTTCTTCATGCTTAAAATTAATGATCGTATTCCCGACTTAGAAGTAGATGCCTACGTAGCGAACGAGATCAAAAAGATCAAGTTCTCCGAGTACCGGGGCAAATGGATGGTCTTCATCTTCTATCCCGCGGACTTCACCTTTGTCTGTCCTACCGAACTCGAAGAGATGGCCGTACTGTACGACCAGTTCAAGAGCAACGACGCAGAAGTCTTCAGCGTGAGCCGTGATACCGCCTTTGTTCACAAGGCCTGGCATGACAACTCCCCCGCGATCAAGAAGATCCTGTACCCCATGTTAGCAGACCCTGCCGGCCGGCTATGTAAAGCGTTCGGCACCTACATCGAAGAGGAAGGCGTATCCCTCCGGGCCAGCTTCATCGTCGATCCTGACGGATATCTGAAAGCGCTGGAGATGCACGACAACAGCTTCGGCCGAAGCGCGAAAGAGCTTTTGAGGAAGCTAGAGGCGGCCCGGTTTGTCCGGGAGCACAAAGGGAACGTTTGTCCTGCGAGCTGGGAGCC
>CAZJRS010000003.1:10397-76694 GCA_964548585.1 uncultured Methanocella sp.
CGGCCCGGTTTGTCCGGGAGCACAAAGGGAACGTTTGTCCTGCGAGCTGGGAGCCTGGAGAAGAAACGATCAAACCGTCGCTTGACTTGGTCGGTAAGATCTGAAGTGCGCGGTTAAACGAAAAATTGTAGTAACCGAAAGGGATGATCTGGGACTCAGCCGTACCTGCCGGTACGGGGAGCGATCTACACCGATCAAATGCGGAGCGTATCCTATCGGATATAAACAACCTGATAGACAAAGTGCGGCCCCCTCCGAATGCCCGGATCAAGCCCCGAGACGCACACCGGCTGATAATGATATGCCCCCGAATGTGAGTCGTACCAGTTGTATTGAACTATTCCCCATCTCTATCGGCCCATTTACGTGCACCGGGCCGCCCGACCGACATATTTATAAACAAGGTGCTACATGTGGATGTTGCAACATACAGACGCCTCAGTGGCTTAGCGGCATAGCGCGTCCTTGGTAAGGACGAGGTCGCGAGTTCAAATCTCGCCTGAGGCTCTCCAACTTAAGGTTTAAATCTACCTGTTCTTTTTCAGTTCTCTTTCGCAATACAAGAGGCTTTTTCACCACAAAAATACCTGATTCTATTGTTTGATGCGGCGCGGCGGTTCAATATGCCTAAAAACGTTTCTTTACACCTACTGTGACGACATCAATCAGTAGGAGATTTAACTCATTCTAAAAATGGATCATTAAATGTTGAAAAAATAAGATGAGGGTTCTCAGGTGCTATAATAACCCTTGAATCCCTCTCCTCTGACTTCCAATATGCATTATTTCACGGAGATGTTACAATTTTGGCATTGAACTTGTTATTCATCTTCGCTTTTTCAAGCATCTCCCAGCTGTCAATTACGATGTAATGCTGGTTCTTCTTTTTGTACAGTTCACGGGGGCCGTCCTTATCATCTACTTTTGTTGCGTCTTTTGGGAGCGTTGGTGGTATGACCTTGTAATGATAAGCTATTTTCTTGTAGCGCACAGGGCCTTTATTTTCCTCGACAACTTTCGGTTTATACCCGATCATTCCCTCAACGCTCTCTGGCATGAATGGCTTAATTTCCCGCTTATCACTGTCCGCGATGGTAATCGGCTCCAGATCTTTATTACCGGGACGATAGACCAGAAGGTTTCCAGATGTATTTCCAATGGTCACTCCGGTCTTTAGCTCTCGATCACAAATATCATCCCAACCGCTGACGATATTTTTTACAAAGTCTGTTACTTCGTCGTTTAGCTCTATTGCGGCTTCATAGCCTTTGTCTAGCCCTAGAGCAGTGAAGTTCGCTGTCATTATAAGCCCCTTCCTATTATCAACAATGAGGGTTTTAGCATGCATCCGGCCCATTGACCTTACTATTGCACCAGCGCCGGCCAAGCGGATCAGGGATTTAGTATTCAGAGTGCTTATACGAGCATAAACCGTTACTTTAACGCCTTTGCCAAGTGCTTTATGGAGTCGTTCTGTCCATTGTTCATCGAAGCTCCATGCCGAAGCGATTATGCTTACCTTGGCGCTGTCAATCATATTACTTATCTGATCCTTGAGTGATGTAGTTACATCGGTAGTATTTGGATGCTCCACCTGCCCAAATACTATCCTTGGTGTATCGCCGATTACATCCAGTTTTCCTGGACCAGTAAGCTGCCTCTCTGACATTTTCCAGAATCCATAGATGAACTGAGCAAATACTGATTTCACTTCATCACGAGTCAGTACTATAGCAATCTCGGTGTTTTCACCTGTCATTGCACCCACCGTTGCGTTGCAGGTCATCAATACTCCCTTCTTGGCCCCTTTGAGTGGATCCACCAGAGCAAACTTAGCATGGAAATTAGGTCCTGTACGGATGAGGACTTTTGATGCCATGTCATTGAGGAGTTTTTTATGTCCCTCGATCTTAGCTATCTCACTGTCCGTCAGCTGGTCCGAGGCCTTCCGTAAGTCCTCTTCTTTGGCTGTCAGAATGTATACTCGTACTCCTCTGCTACTTGCGTTTAACAGTGCCTTTGTCATCTCACTTTCTTGGATGATAAAGCTTGAAATGCATATGATATCCTGGGCATCATCGATCATCTTCACAAGATATTCGATTAGCACTTTGCCATTGATGTTATCTTTTAATGGGCTGAGGATCAATCGTTCGCCCGCAAAGCACCGGCTATATAGTGTAGCGGGTTTTATTTTTCTTGGAACCCAGCAGTCGCCTATTACCTCTTTCGAGAAATCCATCTCGACTTTATCCTCGATAGAATTAATTTTCCCTTTCATGATCTCACCCTACTGATAGGTCCCGAGGCGCTACAAGATACCAGTATAACATGGACCCTTCCCCCTTTGCCTTTGATGATTCATCTACTGCCCTTTCGAATGTTACCATTCTCTTCCTGATCTCACCTGTATCATATAAATGCTCAAATTTCGAGCACACCTGCTCTTTCTTTTTCTCAAACGCTTCCCTCGTTAAGAAATCGCTAATGGAGCTCATCAGGAGTTTGTCTGCCCATAAAACAGCATCATTTAGCGTGGCTGGGAAGATCGAGATGGAGAGCGCTGCATCATCAAAAGGACCGTATTCTGGGTGATTTGGGGATTTTTTGTGCAAGTGCTTCTTGAAGTGCTGTATTTCTTGAGTGCTAAGCCCCTTGAATGGCATAAGAAGAGTTGGTTCGCCATCCATCACTAATATCTCGTCCGAATCTACAAGCCATTTGAGAAAATTCAGAAAGTCCTCTTTGAAAGCTGCATCCTGTATTACATTATCCACTTTGGATCCGTCTTTTCTCACATGACTTACGAAAACCATCGGCTTTTTTTCGTATTCAAAGCGGACCACTATCGTGGCGTTGATTTTTTTACTACTGCGGGACAGCTTATTGTCGATTTTATAGATGTGAATAGGGACGTTTCCTTGGCATATTATGGGTACTTTCATTCCGTCATTGTATTTGCTCAGTCTTTTTGGTTTGTTGATTATGTTTGGGGCTATGTTTTCCCTTTTGACCCCATCTTTCTTCCGGGTTTCTCTCATTTCTTTGTGTTCGATATCAATGGCTTTCTTATCAATTGCTTCATAATCTAGGATTGACTCGTTGAGCAACGGGTCCTCAGCAGTGTACAGCTGATAGTACCCTTTTTCAGGCATCGGTACATTGCCATCTTCAGATTCTATTGCACTTCGCCCTGCTTGTGAAAGCTTATAGTATATCCCGTATTCTTTTTCGATGAGGCCCCACCCTTCAAGCAGCGCAATGAGACGTTTACCTTGGGCATGATCAGCGTTATCCCGTCCCAGGAGGTCGTTGTTAATCATCCGGTGCGATATGTTGTGGTCTTCTGCAAGCCGTAGGATTGCATGTATATCATTGCGCTCTACGGGCTTTCCAATCTCCATGAGCGCCTCAAATGACTCTTGACTTAATGCTTTTCTTCTTAATTCAAATTTCATGATCGTGCCTCTTCAGAACCTTTTTGACTCTCTCGTTTTCTCCGCAAGATTGTTCAGGAACTCAGACCTACATTCACCGAAAGTCTTCTTATTCCCGAGTATGACTAACTGGAATCTCGCTCTGGTTAGCCCTACATTCATCCGGTTTCTGTTATCTAGGAAACCAATGTTGTTTTGCCGTACCATGGAAAGGAACACGATATCTGCTTCGTGGCCTTGGAACCGGTCGACAGTGCATACTTCCACCCTTACATTGTTTGCAGTGAATGTCCGGCCGTGGTAGTTATTGAACACCGTTCTCAGCATTTTCACGATCTCTTTTTCCTGAGCTCTGTAGAAGGTCAGTATTGCGACGTCCCATCGTCCTTTTTCGGCTTCGGAGTTCGGATTCCGATTAGCTATTACCCACTTCAGGAAAATTCGGAGCTGTTTTTCTATATTTCGGACTTCAGCGAGGTTGTATTTCTCATCATCGTTGTACTCTTTTCCATGTGCCGTACTTTCGATCCAGACCATGCGGTTACCATATTCTTTGTAACCCCATTCACGGCGACGGCTGACAGTACTTGAATCGAGTAATGCATCGTTGTCATAAACATGCTCTCTAGGGAAGGCCGATATCTGAGGATGCATACGGTGCTGGAATTTTAGCATCGTACTACGGGCATTGAAAATATCCTTTGGTAAACCTGTATAGAGGGGAATCCTCACCGATTCATCATCCACTTCCCGGTCAAGCTTAAAACCACACTTGAGCAGTTCTATAATTGAAGGCAGAGCTATACGGCGAACTTTGTCGATCTCTCGCCAGACAATGTCCTCTCGCTTACTATTCGAATTCCAGTCATCCGCCTCGAAGTATGGGAGGAGCATTTTGAGGTCAGTATCATACATCTCCCTGATCTTTTTATCGTCTCTAAGCTCATATTGACGCGAGAGTCTCCATGCAATCTCTTCCTCCCATAGTTTTACCTCATTCCTTCGGCGAACGTCCTTCTTTAGGTAGGCTGTTCTCCTGCCAAAAACCGGAGGCATATCTACATTAGCTTCAAGTGTCGGCGGAAGATAGTTGACCACATCATTAAGGGCAGTATCAGGTACGAGGATAATGCTCGCGCCTAACGTGTTCAACCTCTCCTTCATCGTTACCGGAGCACGATCAATAACCTGCATCGACAGAGATGGATTTTTACCCATTTTTTCAAATGGCAACAACCCCTTTTCCTGTTCAAGGTACTTGGTGAAGAGTGGAGATTCTTCCGGCAGGACTACGATCCGACCCCTGTAGCTTTTACCGCTTTTAGCTGCCTGAAAAACTTGCATGCAGATCTCCTTATCTTTATCCCTTTTCTGGCCGTACATCGTAGGCATGCTTGCAAGGTTCTGTGTTATCGGTCTTTGATCAACATATGGGGAGAGCTGTTTTATATCTCCTGAAATGATCCAACGTTCAGCATAGAGGGCTGGCACAAGGAACTCGGCAAAGGTTGTCTTGGATGCTTCGTCGATGATCATATAGTCAAATAGCGGCCCGATCCCCCGGGATTCCTGGATTATATCCGACTTTATTACACCAGTGGTTGTTCCACAAATCAAATTTGCACAGTCGAGAACCAACTGTTCGATAATCTTATTTGACCGGTTTCGATTAGGGTCACAGAGTACGTCATACAGCTCTTTTTGCGCGGGATTGAGGTCAAGTCCTTTTTTCATTAAGCCCTCGAAAAATTCCTTTAACCTCACAGTTTCCCTGTCCACCGCGTTCCTCACACAGAACTTCTGGACATCCGGGTGTACATCTTCCTCGTAGCCTATTCTCAGTGGAATTACTCCATACTTGTCGGCCAGGCTAATTCCCTCTTCATCCTCTTTTGCAAGGCGTTCCAGAATATTGTCAACCGCTACATGGGTTGAAGCTACCATGAGCACCCGCTTGTCCTTGATCAGTTGAAGGATGAGCTCGATGATCGAAGTCGTCTTACCTGAGCCTGGAGGTCCTTCAAGTACCGCAAAATCCTGGGTGCTTAAGGCTTTTTTAACGAATTCCCTTTGTTCCCGAGATTCCTCTGTATCAGCTTGCAATCTCTCCGTTATTGGCGTGAAGTAGGTGCTCTGCACTTCAGGCCAATCGACAAACATAGACTTTTGCAAGAGGTTTAGTAATGGTATATGGTGTGGTGAAGGCTGCAACATCAACGTTTGTATGGCGTCACGCTCTCTTCTTAGCACTGTAGTGTTGTACCTTGCAGTGATCTGATTTGCGTTGATCGCTTCAGGTACAGGTTCATCAAAGACGAGTTCTTCATCCTGCCGATGCCTCTTGACATTTTTAAAAAAGACCGGTTGGCTGTTAGGGTTCTTACTTGGTACAGAAATGCTGGAATCTCGGTCGAAGAGCGTATCGATGGCATCATCCTTCGCTTCGTCTTTTACGCCGATCGGCTCAATATCGTAGTATGTAAGCCTTATGATAGTGTATTTGAACGGTTTTTCTTCTCCTTTGATATACCCGTAGATTACACCATCCTCAGGAGCCCTGGGTAAATGGGCCGTTTTACTATGCTTATCCAGTCTGTTCCTCTCTAATAGTCCCTGCTTGAAACGTGAGATGTAAACCTCGTCCGCATTAAATAATTCTGGATCCTTAATTTTGACTAGCAGGTCTTTTTTAAACGTATACCTGCACATCGACTCATCCATGAGCCGCTTAGCCTTATCGATATAGTTATAATATTTCGTCAACTGCCATACAGCATCTTCCTTAACTTTATCCGGCCTGCGAACTCCTAGGTTATGATAATAGAGATCCGAGCTCATCTTGCACCGTCCCTTACAAGGCTCATCATTGGTTCAATGCCATCCGCCTTGTTCATTTTTTCAAAGAGGTCGATTTCGATGGGATTCCCCTCATCGCTTTTTACCATGTAGTGGCACTTCAGTCCTCTAAGCATAGCAGCGAGAGCCATCGAAATCGCCATGAGATTTGTACCACCTGTTAAGCCTGATACGATCATCTTCGGCTGATCTCTTATGTAACGGTCATAACGGTTTATGATCTCCATCGTCATTTTCTCAACCGATCTATCATTGAATGGATCTAGGGCTATCACTTCTAACACTTTGACTCCACCATCTTCGATCTCACGTGCAAACGCTTTGCTATCATCGAACAGGTTCCTCGACGTGAATATAACAACACTTTGGATCCTAAAGCGATCGATTGCTTCATGGATGTGCTCCTGGGAATGCCCGAGAAGAAGAAAATGAACCGCATCTTCATGCGGTACTACCCCAATCATAAACCCCTCCCCTATTATAATATTTATTCATATTTAAGATGTCGTTTATTTGGCCGTTTTTAAGCTTCGAGAGCGGCAGGAACTCAATCTGCTTATTTCGATTACTCATAATTTCGCCAGATGGCGAGAGCATTAGGTAAGAATCCAACATGTCGTCGCCGCTTTCGAACACAACGCTGTCCGAATCAATTTTGTTATTCTGCTTGAATATGCTGAATTCTTCAGCAGAGATCGACAACTGATCAAAATGCTCATCGTTCTGTCCATGTATGCTAAGGACCTGGAACACCTTCCAGCGACGGGGGGCCATCTTCTGTATAAGCGGCCTCATATCCTCAGCGTAGTTTAGCTTGGTCACAGTCGTATTCACCTTCAGGCTGATACCATAGTCATTAGTCCAGTCTGCAACCTGTGCAGCGTGGGAGATGTGCTTTCCACGGCCACGGCCAAGAGCGATCTCGACCTGTTCCCTCGCAGAGTCCACAGAAATGCCCATCCAGTCTAAGTTAGGAGCCATCTCCTTGAACTTTGATGGTGTGATTAATGACGCGTTGGTCACTATGCTCACCACCATGCCGAGTTCCTTGGCATACCTAAGGGCAGGCTGAAGGAGCGGGTACATCAGAGGCTCGCCACCTGCGAAATTTAGCTTCTCAATACCCTTAGAAGCCAGTGTATCAATGATGTCTTTGACCGTTTTCTTGTCAGCGACTTCCTTGCCTATGCACTTTGCAAAACAGAATTTGCACCGGTAGTTGCACCTTTCGGTTACGTGCCAGTTGGCTGATAATATTCCCATGGTATCTCCAATCACTTCTTAGCTTTGTAATTAATAAACGTAACTGTAAATAGTTTACAGTATTGTAAACAAAATTAGAAATGCTTATAAGCTATAAACAATTTATTATGATTCATGCCAATCTCCGGCGTGGAACATATCCATATCATGAATTCTGGGAAAAGCCTGGAAGACACATTTCCTAGAGTAGTCAGGTCAGATATGCCGATGACTACAGTGATTCTTCTCACAGATGAGGAGACTCTGACCAGCCAGGATCCAGAGCGATCTGAAGCCCGGGAATTAGTTAAAAAAGCAATATCTAAAGTCGAGAAGTTGTCAAAAGAACTAAAAATCGATTCACAGAGAATCATCCTAAAGGAAGTAACATTGCCAGAGCTTAGAGATCGTATTTTCGACCTGAAAAAAGAACACCCTACCGCTAAGCTTTACTTCAACCTCACAGGGGGTAAACGAGCATTATCGATATGGCTATTTATGTTATCCTGGTGGCTCCAAGGCAAAGCGTACTATGTTGATGAGGTGACTGGGGACATCATGGATCTCAATGTCCCCAAAATACCACTTAATGAGATTAGCAAGAACCCGAACTACAAGGTAGTCTTGAGCATAATCTACGAGTGGAGGGGAAAAAGAAAACCTGGCGCCCAAGGATGGGACCTGATGCCTCATAACATATTATTTGAAAATTTTATATCAGATTACATACCGGTGAGGGCTGGTGTCCATGAGAAAGAAAAAATGAGGGGAACACTGACGAAGCTTATCAATCAGTTATATGAATGGGGATTTGTTGAAACTGGCTTTATCGGTGAAAGCCGAAAAAATAAATACATCAGGTTGACACAGGACGGCGAATTTGCTTATCGCTTCCTCCAAACATCCTGCACCGAGGATAAAAAGAATGACTCCTGATCGATTTTCACTTATGAACTTTTATATAGTGCTTGAAGAATAACAGTGATGGTGTAACAGGCTAGAGGCGGGTCTATGAGCGTTCCAACAAATGATGAAATCTTCGAAATGTTAAAACTGCTCGACAGACAGATCGCTGATAGCCTTGAGTCTCAGTACCTTGACTTCAAACCATGGAACGACGTCAAAAAAGACATGAAGATCGCTACCGAGTATGCTGCTTGCTTCGCTAATGGTAATGGCGGCGTTGTCGTATTCGGAGTATCTGATAAGGTGGTAGGGCGCCAAAATGCGATTCATGGCGCAAAAGGCTACGATCTTGACACCTGGAGAAGAGGAATTTATGATGGTATCAGGCCACACATTCCCGTTGAAGTGAGTGAATTGCCTGTCCCTGAAGGTACTGGTTGCCTTTTGGTAGTTCGAGTACCGAAAGGGAGCTCTCCGCCTTATGTGACTGTCGGTGGATTATACACAAGACGAGTCGGGAAAAATTGTATGCCCATTGACCCGGCTGAATTTTTAGCTATTCGAGTCTCTACCGGAGCCGTAGACTGGAGTGGCCAGCCTGCACAGGGCGTTACGATAAATGATCTGGATCCGCTGGAAATTGCCCGGGCCCGTTCTTTCCTGCGAAGCCGTAGTCCGGACTCGGGGCTGCTTAATGCTTCTGACGAGGCGTTTCTCCAAGGTCTTGGGGCAATTCGAAGCGGTGCGGTTACTAATACTGGGTTATTACTCTTCGGCAGGCCTGATGTTTTAGCTGAGCGCTGCCCGCAAAATCAGGTTCATTACGTTCATCAACTTTCGGATATAAAGGTTGCAAGAAATGATATCTGGAAGATGAGCCTTCTTCAGGTTATCGAAAAACTGGAGGCTATTTTTTCGAGCCCTGTCAATCCGGAGGAAGAACTCCCTGTAGGACTCTTCCGGATTCGTATCCCTGCATTCCCGGTGGAAGTAGTACGTGAAGCTGTGTTAAATGCATTAACCCATCGGGACTATTCCAATCCTGGTGAAGTCATGATACGACATGCACAACATGAACTTGTAGTATCCAGCCCGGGTGGGTTTATTGGCGGAATTAATCTCGGCAATATCCTTCGCCATGAGTCTGTTGCCCGAAATCGTACACTTGCGGATGCCTTTGTTAGATTAAGGCTCGTAGAATCCGCTGGCACCGGACGCAGGAAAATATTCGTTCCAATGCTTGAGTACGGGAAAAGAATGCCCATCTACGAAGCGGACGACTACCATGTTACGTTGAGGATCTTCGACGGAGCATTTGATCATTCGATGGCGAGGCTTATCGCCGAATGGCATGCGAAAGGGAAGGATATTGGTATGGAGGGGCTCATGATCCTTACTCATCTCAAGGAAAACTCCTTCATCACTTCGTCAGAAGCGGCAGAAATGCTTCAAATGAGCCGCGACGAGGCTATTCGCGTTTTAGATAATATGTGTAACCCGAAACGAGGTATCCTTGAGCGGAAGGGCCACTCACGCGCAGCCACCTATTATCTCACAAAATCGGTCGCAAAAGATTTGATCGGTAAAGTTGCCTATTCGTCAGCAAAAGGCATTGACCATTATCGATATCAGGAAATCGTCCGTGAATTCGTCCAGGATCACGGAAGTATTACAAATGTCGAATGCCGACAGCTATTCGGACTTGGCGATTCTCCTGCAGCAAAGACCGAGGTTTCTCGATACCTGAAACAATGGTCTGGACCTGATGGATTCCTCGTTCCAGAAGGCACCACTTCACAGAGAAAATACTATCTTAAGAAGGCTTAAGATAGGGCTTACATGGGGTTTTACATGGGGTTTTACATGGGGTTTTACATGGGGCTTTGTAGGGCTTTGTAGGGCTTTTACATATGTTTTACAAAGGTTTTACAAAGGTTTTACAAAACCTATAAAGGATTTTTAAATTGACTGTTTATGGGATCCGATAAATACAATTGGAAGTGTAATCATTTTTGCTGAAACTTTCGATTGTTCATTTTACATGTATCCTATATACAGGTCTCGACTCGTTGCCGGCGAGCCGGACGATCAGTATCTTTTCATTTTCTATGCTCCCATGCAAGTACGAGTCCACGTGTCCCCGTCATAACCGCTACAAAAAATTTATAAACGATGTCCTTGTCCTATGATATTGTTTAATCACGGAGCGTCAACGAATTTACTACTCGAGCGCACGCGTGATGTAAGTATAGGTATGGGAACTACCATCCGATTATTGCAGCCGTATATCCGTGCGAGCACGCCTGAAATGATCTGTCCCATCCTGGAGACCGGTAAATGTCAAATCTATTGATCGAAGCTGCTGTCATCGTTTTTCTGATCATCCTGAATGGACTTTTTGCGATGTCCGAGATCGCCATCATCTCCAGCCGTAAGACCCGGCTTCAGCAGCTGGCTAACGAGGGGAACAATAATGCCGGTCTGGCGCTGGAGCTGGCTAAAAGTCCCGGCGATTTCCTTTCGACGATCCAGATAGGCATCACGATGGTAGGTGTGCTGGCCGGAGCGTTCGGCGGAGCTACGATCGCTGAAGATCTTTCGCCTTACCTCATTGCGATCCCGGCTCTTACGCCTTATGCGGAAATCATCTCAATCGTGTCGGTCGTCGTGATCATCACCTTTTTGACCATCGTCATCGGCGAGCTTGTTCCGAAGCGAATCGCGCTGAACAGCGCCGAGAAAATCGCCATGATCGTCGCGCAGCCTATGCGCCTGCTGGCAGTGGTGGCGATGCCCGCGGTCCGCCTGCTGAGCCTGTCGACCGAGCTGTCGTTGCGGGTATTGCGGGTCAAGCCGTCTGTCGAGCATCCTGTGACTGAAGAAGAGATCAGAGTACTGATTGATGAAGGTGCCAAGGCGGGAGTGTTTGAAGAGGCCGAAAGCGACATGGTCGAGAGCGTGTTCCTCCTCGGAGAGCGGCGGATCAACTCGATGATGGTGCCTCGCACGGAGGTGGCGGCGTTGTACACCGACGACACCGTGGAGGAGATCAGGAGCAAGATCATGGAAAGCGGACACTCGAGTTTCCCGCTGTGCGAGGACAGTCTGGATGAGGTAATCGGGGTAGTGTACGCGAAAGATATGCTGCACAGGTGCCTGGCTAACCAGCCGCTGGACCTGAAAGCATCGATGAAAGAGCCTCTCTTCATACCGGAGACCATGCCCGCGCTGAAGGCGCTGGAGCTGTTCAAGAAATCGGGCAAGCACATGGCATTGATCATCGACGAGTACGGCGGGCTGCAGGGGCTGGTGACCATCCACGACATCATGGAGTCGGTGGTCGGAGAAATTTCACAGATCGACAGCCCCAAGGCTCTCCAGAGGGAAGACGGGTCGTGGCTGGTAGACGGGATGATGCCGATCGACGAGTTCAAGGACATACTGGAAATCGACAGTCTGCCCGAAGAAGACAGCGGGATGTTCCAGACTCTCGGGGGCTTTGTCATGACACACATGCACCGCATACCCTCTGCCGGTAACAAGTTCACCGCCGACGACTATACCTACGAAGTCGTCGACATGGATGGCATGAGGGTCGACAAGGTTCTGGTGACGCCGCCTGCGGCGGCGAATGGTAAGGAAGAGGAAAAGGATAAGTAAGTGAGTAAGTGAAAACTATCTTTGTAAGAGGGCTGTACAATGGTTCTGGGCAGGATTTTCCGCTGGATTTTTCACGTGATATATCGCGTTGTTTTTCGCAGGGTAGTAAATCAGGTAATCAATGGAATTATACTGAAGATTTTTCACAGAATTGCACATATCGCTTACGACCGGGTTTTTATGTGGGTCATCAGAAAAGTGTTCTGAAGCTTGTAGGAATCTTTGAACCCGGTGCTCCGGCGCCGTCACAGCGGATTCAAGCTGACTTAAACCGGTAAGACCTTTTCCATCACTGTCCGGTGCTGGCACCTTTGGCCGCCCGGGGCTTTTCCCGGACCGCTGGCAGCAGGACGACGAACCGCGAGCCTTTGTGGTAATCCCCCGCGACCTTGTCCTCCACCCATATTTTTCCGTGAAAGTCCTCGACGAGCGTCTTTGACAGGTAGAGGCCGAGGCCTCTTCCCGTTGTTTTTGTTTTTCCGCGCTGCAGCCGGGAGAAGAGTTTACCCTTTATCTCGTCCGGGATTCCTACGCCGTTATCCTCCACAGCGACCTGGTAATATTCCCGGTGGCCGTGCTCTCTTATTTCTGATATGGTGATGTCGATGATCACCGGCTGGTCCGGGGTCGAATGTTTGATCGAATTGCTCACCAGGTTGGCGAACACGTCCTCTATAAGCCGGTTTGTCGTGACCATACAGCCGTGCCCGACCTGGTAAGTAGCGGTAATGGTGACGCTCTTGCCCGGTACGCTCGAGTACTTTTCCTTCACGTTTTCGATGATGTCGCACAGGTCCAGCGTCTCCGTCGGCAGCTCTCCAGCTTCAGCTTTCTGGATTTTCCTGACGTTATCGATCAGCCGCGAGCTGCTTATCAGCATATCCGCCGCTTTTTCCAGCGGCATGACAGCTTCGCTATCCGTGGCCGCCTTGTCCCGGGCCATCTCGATGTAGCCCATTGCCATCATGTTCATATTATTGATGTCGTGGCTCATCAGGTCCAGGTATAGCTCAGCCTGGGCCTTGGCTTCGCGGAGCTCGTTTTCCGTGGACTTCAACCTGGTAATATCGACCATGGCTGCAACCGCGGCCGTGATGTGGTCCTGTCCATCCTTGATCGGGGCACTGCTTACCATGACCACACGCTTGTTGCCGCCAGGCCATACGAGCTGCATCTCCGCCCCTGTAACGTGCTTTCCGGACTGCAGTGACTGAGCCAGGGGAAACTCGTTATCTCTATAGGGCGTCCCGTCCGTATGGAGGATCTGATAGGTCACCTTCGTGCCGGACACGTATTCCCTCATCTCGCCCCGGAACATCTCCCTGGCTCCGGTGGAGTTAAATGTGATCTTTCCGTCCGGGGCGTTGGCGACAATGATACCGATAGGGGCGGTGTCAAGGATTGCCTGAAGCGTACTCCTGGCCTCCGCGAGGTCACGGGTGCGTTCTTCCACCCGCCCTTCCAGCTCGGCATAAGCCTTGTGAACCGCCTCCTCGGCGTTTTTTCGCCAGGTGATGTCCCGGGAAATTCCCTGTATTCCGATGGTCTTTCCCTCTTTATCCAGGATCGGGGATGTCTTCACTTCGAAGGGGACGCGCCTGCCGTAGCCATCGATGACCATCACCTCGTATGCCGGGATGTCCTCTCCGGCCATCCTTCTCTTCAGCTTATCCTTTAAAATCTCTTTATACTCCGGGGCTACAAAATCCCAGACGGTTTTCCTGAGGACATCTTTCACTTTGAGATGGGCGACCTTTTCCACGTTGTTCGTTATGAACTGCCACTTGCCGGTCAGGTCGATGGTCCACAGTATATCTCCCGAGTTCTCTACCATGAACCGGAACATGTCCTCCTCGGACTGGGTGCCTCTGTTCCTTTGGTCTGGTTCTGCCATATGGCCATCCATAGTGATCGATATCCACACTAATCATTGCCCGAAATGGGATTCGTGATACATCATCGAAGGAAATTCAAGGAATACTTTTCTCATATGCACTGATTACTCTTTTCTGTGAAATTCATTAAAAAAGATCGCGTCGCAGGTCTTTCTCCACCCGGTCCAGCCATTCGTGCACGAGGCATTCGAAGATCGCCTGCTGCTCTACTTCGAGTCCGTGGCCGGCCCGGTCCAGCACTGCAAAAGTGCCTCTGGTATAGTTGTCGATGATCTTCAGCATGTCCTTCCAGCCTACGGTCGCATCCTGTCGACCGGCCAGGAAAAGCGACGGCCGCTCAAACGGGCGTTCCAGCCGATCCACTTCGAAGGAAAAGCCGTAGCCGTGTTTCATAAGCTGTTCCAGGAACGCCCTGTCCCGGGCCGGAGCGTTCATTCCCGGCACGATATCCACCTGAAATCGCTCCCAGCGATTTCGATCCTGCAGCACGAGCATACGCTCGAATAACCTGCGTTCATCCGCATTCTCAATGCTGGCCAGCAGCTCTTCGTCTCTGACAAACACGCTCCGTTCAGGCAGCGAGCGCTGTTTTCTTTCCGCCACGATCACCGGGCAGATCAGCAGCACTCCTCCGAGGCGATCGGGTATCCGAGAGACCAGGCCCCGTGCCAGGTATCCTCCGTAGGACTCGCCCGCCACCAGGAAAGTCCCGTCCGGTACGATCTTTTCGGTAAACCTGATGACCGTATCCAGTATCTGGTCAGAGTCCATGGGCCTGTCGGGCGCTTGTGACCTGCCCATGCCCGGCAGGTCCAGGTAAATACGTTGCCAGCCACGCCGGTTTTTGAAGACGGGCTCCATGCAGCCGGTCATCACGCTGTGATCGATCCCGTAGCCGTGGACCATGAGCACCGGAATGCCCTCGCCCTCTGTCTCGTAGTAGATCTCCAGGCCGTCGACCTCGCAGAACATATTCATCACCCGCTGCCGTACTCTTGCCTCACTGGCATCTCGCCCCTCAAGGCGGCATCATGTCCCTGCCCAGCTGGAAACTGAGCAGCGAGACTGACCTCCGTCCGTCTTTCTCAAAATAGACGCCGAAATAACACCGGTCCCACCCGAAATGCTCATAGTAACCTTCCGGGCCTGCTATTCCCAGACGTATGAGATAGTTCCGGTCGTCTTTCAGGGTGAGTGTCTTCTCATCGATACGCTTGCCCTTTATAGCGAACCATGATTTTTTCATCGCTTGCAGGATATCTACTCCACGGAAATCGTTTTCCACGAACGCCGCCTCTGCATGCTCATGGCCGCAAAAGACGGCAAAGCCGGGCTTCAGCACTTTCCTGACTGCCGCAAACGCATCTTCTGGCGTATAGTGGTAGCCGCTCCCGTCGAAGTACCGCTGGCCATCCCTTGATATACGCTGCCACGTTCCGGAATATAGCCATGCAGTGAGCCTGTCGGCATTCCGGGGGCAAACCGTCCCAGGGTCGACCGGTCCGCCATGGACTGCGAAGATGCGGTCGTCCTTATCCATCCATGATGTCTCCATTCCTTCGAAAAAACCTTTCCACTTGCCCTGTCCCCGGCAAAGCTCACTGGCCGAAATACTTCTGCCGTCGCTGCCGGATACCGGGCTGTCGTATATGAACGCCTCGTCGTGATTACCGCGCACCGAGATCAAATTAGCTATCGAGGACAGCCGGCCGATGACTTCGCACGGGTGGTACCCGCGCTCGACGGCATCGCCCAGGTTGATTATTCTCTCCACGGAGCCGAAACGAGCGGCAAAGGCCTGATCAGAGGCTACCTTCAGTAGCACATCGAGCGCGCCTATGTCGGCATGTATGTCGGAAAAGAGCAGTGTACAGCCCCGCATCGTTTGAGACAACGACCGCAGGGTAAATAATTCTTGCTATTTCAGTATCGGAAGTGATGTGAGCATAGAGCCTACTTCAGTTGCCCCGACGCCTTATCGTAGACGAAATTTCTCCGGGGATTGCGCCTGTACCTCTTCAGCGTGTCGGGGTTCAGGAAATTATACTTTGCCTCCCAGAGCGGTATGCAGTACATGTAATCCGGGCTGGACGGGGTACCCCCGATCCCGATGACGATAAAGATACTGTGGCCGGTCCGCTCAACGTAACGCCGGTATTTTTGGGGCTGGTACTCCTTGGCCCAGGCTATGTTTCCCTCGAAGAGGCTGGACCGGAACTTGCACTCTATCCCGAAGGTCGTCCTCGATGGCAGGTGCTCTACTTCCAGGTCCGGGTTGAGATCGATCTCCTGTCTGCTGCGTAAGCCATCCTGCGCCCAGGTGGCGATCCTGAACTCCTTTCCGAGGAGGCTGATCACGCGCTTCTCGAACTCGTAGCCGCGCAGGTGGGTATCGTCTTTGAACTCCGGCATCCCATCCTCATTGCCCTGCGGACAGTTAAAGCTATCCTCCCGCGTGCTTTAAGGCCCGGTGCGCTGGGTGATCGACAGCGGGCGCCGCTATAATTTTACCAAACCCTTTTATAATCCGGCGTTTGATATCGGACAGGGGATGAAAATGGAGTGCATTAAAAAGTGCCTGGTCATGGCCATTGTGGCTTTGCTTATCGCAATGCTTGCGATTGCGCCCGCAGCGGCGCAGTTAGTACAGACAGGCGGCTTCACCAGGACGTATCAGCAGAATGTCGCAGGGGGCACCTTCGTGCCGCCCCAGGCTGAGGTTTCAGAGACGTTCTACAGCTATCCGGGAATCAGCGCTTTCGGCCCGTATCCCGGCGCCGGCTACGCATATGATTACGGTGTCGGAATGACCCCGTGCGGCTACGGGCCATTCGGCGGCTTTACGTACCTCTGAGCAAGCGGGCTAGGACCGGATCCGGGGCTTCTCGTACAGGCGATGTGACCACTTGGTCTTCCATTTGCTGCCATTAGTCTTGCAGTACTTGACCCTCGCGTCCGGATCCTCTTTAACCCAGTTGAACAGGTACATAAACTGGTCTCTGCCCACCTCGATCTTCCGGATCTTTTCCGGCACGCCGATGCTGACCAGGTAATCGCTGAAAGAGTTCTCAATCAAAAACTGTAGCGGACCTTCTATCTTGACCGACTTCCACGAGTAGCCTTCGGCGTCAAGCCACGTCCGCACTCCGTCGAAGATGTGGCCGGAGCAGAGCTCGACACAGTGCGTCTCTTTGGTAACGCCCGTGGCGTTGAACAGATCGTCGACGATCTGGACAGTGCGCTTCTGGTACTCTTTGGCCGCGTACATTCCGTCCTGGAAGTACTCTTCACCGATCATCTTGTACAAAAACGCGCCGGTCTCGATGTCGAGCGTCCCTATGACGGCTCCTCCTACAGGAGATCCTATACCGGCATCATCAATCTGTATGACCTTGAGTCCGCCGTCAATATCGTCGCTCATAACACACGGATTTTGGCTGAATCCGATATATATTTTGTTCTTAATCAATTACAATTCCTTTGTAGCAATGGAACTAAAAAAAGAAAATTTTTCCCCTGCCGACCCTGACAGGGGGAAAACCTATTAGCAGAAATTGAAGTCCTTGTTTACTTCAGCTTGTCGGTCAGCGACCGAAGCTTCTGTATGTTGTCAAGGTGTAATTGTGCCTCGACACGCTTCCGCTCTTCGAGCGTCGAGATGATATCAGTGATGCTGGCGGCGAGCTTGTAACACTTTAGTGGCCTGCCCTTGCCCTCTTTCTTGATCTCTCTCTCTTCGATCCAGCTCTGGTCCCGCAGTTCTCTCATGACGATGCTGACTTCCGGCTGCCTGAGGTCTGCTCCGAGCTCGATGTCTCTGCTGATGGTTTCGTCTACGTTGGCCAGATATACTAACGTCTTTGCGACGTTCCTTTTCAAGCCCACGTTGACCAGCGTCTCAACGAATTCTTTGTCCTTCTCGTCTAGGACTGGTACTGTAAGTTTTTTCATTTATATCCACCTCTGTCGAAAATTATTTGATTATCAGAATTAATTATTTATTATATGGATTCTGACAATGATCGTTAAGCAACCGTTATTATATATACTTTATCCTTATAGACGTGATAATAAAATTTGCCCTGAATATTTCGCATTCTACGGAAATGATGGTCAAGCGATTATATTTAAATATTGTGCCAGATTAAAATTCATAAATGTGATTAAAAAACTTGTGTAAAGCTTTTTTGTCATCTGTTTAAGATCGATACTCGATTAATATACAATATGGTGAAAATGCGTATTTATGTACTATTATAAGTCCTACTTCTTGCAAAAAAATAATCTGTTTTTTGACCCCGTAGGGAAAACATTGTCACTCTATTTATATAGTTAATGATAATTTTGTTCGTTTTTATGGTTTTCATGATCTGTGGAGCCCGTCATGGGAGATATTGCCAAAGAGCCTTAGCGCTACCTGTGCAGCAGTACCCTCAAAAATGTCCCCATGCCCTCGCCGATGCTCAATCCCGCCGGTCCCGTCAGCACGATGAAGTCCTTGCGGATCGATTCCGAAACCTGTTTTCCCAGCGCGCAAGAGGTGAGTTTCGCCCTGACGAGATCAACGGCGTCCGTGTGTTTTCTCGGTAAGTCCACCGCGTAGCGGTAGCCATATACGTAGGCCTCGGGGTACTTCTCTTTAAAGCGTTCGGCATGTTCTCGCTGTTCCAGCGGAGGCCCGAGGTGGCGCTCTATGTTCGGGAGCGACCAGGTAAGCATCTCTAGCACGATCGCTGAGCGTTTGCCGTTCGACCAGACGCCGCTTCCGAAGACCTTGAATTCGTTCAGCTCCAGCATCCTGACGACAGACTCCTCTGCTTTTCTGAGCTGAGGGTAAAGGGTATCTTCCACGATATCCGGCGCCAGGAACGTGATCGATAGCAATAGCGTGCCCCGGTCGTTCAGCGTTTTAATCAGCTCCGGCTCCTCCATTGGCTCGACCGGCAACGGGAAGAATGCGTCGATGGATGGTGCCTTCAGGAAGCGCCTGCAGGCGTCTATGTACTCGTAGAGTTTCTGTTCCGAGAGCGCAGCGGCCACATTTCTCTTAGGGTCTACCGGGTCGATGACGATGAGCGGCCCGGGGTGCTGAACGGTTTTATCACCATGGCCTTCCAGGTCGATGATCACTCCCCGGTGAAAATTCGACCCTTCCCTCACCGCGTTGAGAAATGAGCCATACCTGATGATCAGTAGTTCGCTCAGGTAGCCTGCGAAGCCCATGGTGCGCAGCTCTGAGCCGTACACGCCTGCCCCGTGCATGAACTCCTTCAGCAGCCGGGCTTCATCGTACAGGCCGTTGATGTGCGCCAGCACGTACTGGTTGTGGAACGGACTGCGGTCTACCGCAGACTGGATTTTCGAAGGGTCGGGCACGTCGAAGCAGGGTACCAGGTCGATTTCGTAGCCCTGGTAGATCGCGCTGATGTAAGGGTGCTCCGCATACTGCTCCTGGTAGTCGGCAGACACACTCCGGGCCAGGGTCAGCCCTTCCAGCTCCAGCCTCTCCCGGGGCGTTTCCGGCGGGAACATCAGGAATATGTCAATGTCACGTTTGCCCCGCAGCCACGTATCCCGGGCAGTGGAGCCCACGTGGATCGCGTGGACATCGAAGCCCAGCCGGGCAGCCTCGCTATCAATGCGGCCGATGATCTCCAGCGCGGTACTTTTCAGGTGGCCGGCCTCAACCGCGTTCGGCTTGATCCTGGCCAGCACTTCCTTTAATATGTGATCGATCACAGCCTGATCTCCCGGATCGCCTCATACGTCGGCCCCCTGGGGCTTAACGTGCTCTTCATCACATGGATCCGGTCCACCGGCATAGAGCCGGCATAGAAGTCCTTGTACTTCTCGAACAGCTGAGGTAAACTCCGCATCTGCTCCGGCGCCGGAAACTTGACCCTGGCAATGGTGGCATGCGCACTAAACCGGCCTTCCCGCTTAAAGCCGATCCCCGCAAGCGCATCCTCCACCTCCCTGTTAAGCTCCTCAAACCGGCCCTCGGCACCGATCCAGATCACCCTCGGGTTCTTCGCACCAGGGAAGCCTCCGATAGACCTGAAAGTCGCAGTAAACGGCTTCACAGTGACACTTTTAAGCGCCTCCGCGATAGCGTCCAGCCGGTCCTCCTCCACGTCACCCAGAAACTTTAATGTGATATGCACCAGCTCCGGCTCCACCGTCTTGACACCCTTCATCACGAAGTCCCGACAGGCCTCACCGATCCTCTCCTTAATAGCGGGATCCAGGTTAACCGCTACGAACGTACGAATCATGATCAAGAGTATCAGGCTTCCTGAAGGAAAAAAGGTTGCGCGAGACAACCACAACGGCACGACGACATAGCCAACTATTTTTACCACAACGGCACGACGACATAGCTAACTATTTTTTACCACAACGGCACGACTGCACAACGTTTTTTACCACAACGGCACAACGGCACAACGATTACTACTAAAAAGATTGAGGGCGTCGCGAATTTTATATAATTTTTAGATACCCATGTGCGTCAATGCTATCGACAGGGAGAGTAGCATTTTTAAAAATCGTTGTGTCGTTGTGGTTGGTGGGTGGTCGTTGTGTCGTTGTGTCGTTGTGGTTGAGGTGTTAGTGGTTGTGTCGTTGTGGTTTTCACTTAATACCGGTCGATATATTCAAGCAGTGCCTCGGTTGATAATGTGTTCAGGACTCTGGACGGGGTGGTCCAGCCGCGGCGGGCGTTGTTGATGCCGAACTCCATGTAATCGAGTTCTGCCATTGAGTGGGCGTCGGTGTCGATGGAGACCATGACGCCGGAGTCCATGGCTTTTTTGACGTGTTCGTCGCTCAGGTCGAGCCTGTCCGGGTAGGCGTTCACTTCGAGTACCTTGCCGTTGGCTTTCGCGGCCTCGATGACCCTATCAATGTCGATTGCCGTGGGCTCTCTTCGGCCCAGGATACGGGATGTGGGGTGGGCGAGGATGGTCAGGTACTCGTTATCCAGGGCGTTCAGTACTCGTCTGGTCACCACGTCGGAGTCCTGTCGTAACTGGGTGTGGACGGAGGCTACGACGATGTCCAGGTCCCGGAGCACGTCGTCCGGCAGATCTAAACTGCCGTCGGGCATGATATCTACCTCGCTGCCTTTGAAGATCGTGAACTTTTCCAGCGTGTCGTTCAGGCGGTCGATCTCGACCATCTGGTCCCGGAGTCGTTCGATGCTCAGACCGTTCGCGATGTGCAGCGATTTCGAGTGATCGCAGATCGCCATGTACTCGTACCCTTTCGCCTGGGCAGCCATGGCCATGTCCTGGATGGTGTTGGCGCCGTCGCTCCACTCCGTGTGGACGTGCAGGTCTCCCTTCATGTTGTCTGTCGTTATCAGATCGGGGAGGGTGCCTCTCGCCGCGGCATCGACTTCTCCTCTGCCCTCTCGGAGGTCCGGGGGTATGTACTTCAGGTCGAGGGCACGGTAAAAGTCGTCTTCGGTCGAAAACCCGACCTTATCGCCGGCGGAGTTAAAAAATCCCTCCCGGTCGAGCCTGTCTCCCCGGGCGGAAGCCCTGTTTTCCAGCTCTTTCAGGTGCGCGTTTGACCCGGTCTCCAGGGCGAGGCGGAGCCCGTAGTTTTCCCGGCTGACCAGTTTCAGCTTTGAGTCCACTCTGTACCTGGTGGTGATCACCGCGTGGTGTTCGCCCCTGTCCTTGACGGACCTGCTGATCGGCATGTTACAGAAACAGTCGATCACGGCTGCCGGATTCGTCGCGGCAGCTACGATATTGATATGGCCAATCATCGGGGCGTGCCGGCGCAGGCTCCCCGAGATATCCACCCTTTCCAGGCCCTCGCAATCTTTGAAGTAGCCCATGATCTCGGATGCGATGGCCGTAGCCCGGAAGATGGGTACTCTTGTCTCGCCAAGGGTCTTTCTGTACTGATCGATGGCATCCAGGATCTTCTTTTCCACCTTCTCCCCAAAACCTTTGATGCGCCGGATTCGGTGGGACCGGGCTGCGTCCCTGAACTCGCCGACCGTCGTGACCCCCAGAGCCCGGTGTATCTTGATCGCCGTCTTACGGCCTATCCCCGGTACCTCGATGATTTCGTAGAGCTCCAGGGGGGTTCCTTTTTTTAGCGTATCCAGCAGATCACTCCTCCCTGTCATGAGCAGCTCTTCGATCACGGAGCCGATGCTCTCCCCGATGCCCGGGATATCCCGCAGTCTCCCCTCTTTGTAATACTCGGTGATATCGCCGTTCAGCGACATTACGCTCTCCGAAGCCTTTCGGTATGCCCTGATGCGGTATGCTTCCTCTCCCTCCAGCTCCAGCAGCCGGGAGATATCGTACAAGACTGATGCGACTTCGTCGTTCTTCATTCTCTTCTCCTCTCCCCCTCTGAGGAAACCTTGATCGCCTTATCTTTCACCGGGCAGTTGAACTGGCAGGCTCCGCAGCCGATGCAAGCCTCTTCAACTACGTAGGGCCGCAGGCGGCCTGCACCTTTCACTGCCTGCACCGGGCAAACCTCGTTGCAGATCAGGCATTTCGTGTTATCCGTCCACGCGATGCACTTCGATGTGTCGATTCCGGCCGTTCCTATTCTGATCTTGTCCTCGGGAAGGCTTATAATCGCGCCTGTGGGGCAGATCTGCCCGCAGGTGCCGCATCGCTGGCAGAATCCCCTGTTGAAGTCCAGGCTTGGCGTGAACCACCGCTCAGGCCCGGTGTCGAGGCCTGCGGGCACGATGACCTCGCCGAGGCATGCCTTCGCACAGCCTTCGCACCGTACACATGCAACGTTGAACTTTTCTTCGACCAGCGAGCCGGGCGGGCGAATCAACGCTGTAGCCGGGGTCAGGGCAGAGGCTACGCCCTTCGATACCGCAATCGCTCCAAGAGCCGCGATACCTGTGATGAATGCCCTTCGAGATGTCTGCACATGAGGCGCGTGGGGGATTGAAGTCGAAGGCGCGAAGCTGATCGCTTGTTTGGGGCAGACCTCCTCGCACTTGAGGCATTTCACGCAGGCAGTAGCGTCCCACTCGTTTTTATTGGATATGGCCCCCATCGGACACTTTCGATGGCACTTCAGGCAGCTGTTGCAACCGGTGTCGAGCTTTCTCCCGAGAGGTGAAACGATCGATATGATGCCGAGCAGCCCACCCAGCGGGCACACCGCCCGGCACCAGAAACGTGATACGAGTAGTGAGCCGGTGACGATGAGCAGCAGGATGATCGGGATCCCGGCACCGGTGAGCACCAAATACACGGAACGCTGAAAGATGACCAGCGGGTCTACCAGGGAAAGCATGTCCAGCGTGAACACGGAGGCCAGGACTACCGCAGCCAGTATTCCGAACTGCAGGTAGCCGAACCGGCTTCGCACCTTCAAGCTTCCCTTACGTAACAGGCCTGCTAAGTCGGAGAGGAAGCCTACGGGACAGATCCAGCCGCAGAACACGCGTCCCAGGAGCAGCGTACCACTAACAAATACCACTAGGGGGAGTAGTGCCGGGATCCATGCGCCCTTGCTAAAGATCAGCCCCGACAGACCCGCCAGTGGATCCGAAGCAAGCAACGGGCTGGAAAAGGGCATCGACAGCGGGTACTGAAGGCTGTAGAACAATGCTACCATGATGGTCAAGGAGGCTGCCTGAGCTGCAGGCCGCAAATACTTCCCAGGTACTCTCATGTCACGCTCTGATTTTTTCCCGAAGGCTAATTAGTTTCTGGCAGTCCATTTGCCTGCCTTTACCACTGCAACATGGGCGATCTGGCCTGGCACGCAGTGCCGAAGGCCAGCCTTAGTGTCACACCCTGGTCAGGCCGAGGAGGTCCATCTTGCCCAGCCCCGCCTCTGCGGCCAGCCTGATGTGCCCCACTTCCTCCGGCTTCAAGCCCAGGAGTGTCGCAGCGTAAGCGTCCGCAGCGACCGTGTCGTCGCTCACGATCACTTCGTGAGGCTCGATCACGTCCCCGGGCCCTCCGGGCCCGTTTGTTTTTAAAACCCTAAAAGCGTCAGCGATTACTAGATCGGGCTTCAGCAGCCCTACCAGATCCACGATGCAGTCGTCCAGCGGGCCCGGGTCGTGGAATGGCCGTTGCCGGTCCCATATCAGCCCCATCAGGTTCTTCATACCCGCGGTCATCAGAGTATTACCGTGGCTCTTGATCACCGGTGCGTTGATAAACACGTCGGCGTCAGCCAGGCGCTTTGCGATCTGCGCGCTTTTCAACACCGTGCCCGGGACGTCGCACTCTTCGAAGTCGCCCTTATCGTTGATACATAACGCCGTGAATCCTGCCGCTCCCAGGCCTGCTTTAATGCCACTCTTCTGGAGACAGAGCGCGCCGCTGTCTATCGTGTGGTCAACCAAGACGACTTCGGAGGCCCCGGCTTCCCGGCATCGCAGGGCGATCCGGGCAAGCACATCCGGGTGGTTCGCCGCCCCCTGGGCGGGCGTCCTCGCGAACGTAAAGTTGGGTTTGATCAGGACCTTGTCTCCTTGCCTGATGAGCCCGGTCAGGCCGCCATAGGCATCCAGCGCTTTGTCCACTGCTTTCCCGGGGTCGGTGTCTGTGCTTACGATCAGCTTTCCCGCCCCCGCTGCCGAACGCTTCGCCGGAACTGTGGCAGGGGAGGGGGCAGTCGTGGCAGATCCAGCCGGAGAACTACATCCGGTTGTGCCAGTCGCAGTGACGATCGCCACCGCTCCGGCTACCTTAAGAAAGTCGCGCCTGCTCATGCTTCTGCCCATAATTTCTCTTGCCCAGCGTCCGGTCACGGTAGCACCGAAGATATATCATATCGAATATTATAATAAGCTTGTGTATGCCTTTCCATGGCAGGGTTCGGGCGGACGCGGACTCTGTGCCGTTCATCGCCATAGCCCCGGTTTTTCTTGATCAGGCACGATTTACTGGTGTCGACGCAAAGTTTATATCCTTCGATAATGTGGATTGTGTGGTGTTCCTCACGTTCGGGCTGGAATCGGTTCTCGGCAGTATCTCAGGCTTCGTGACCAACCTCATCGGCAACATGGGCTATGCTGGTATCTTCATTCTCATGACCATCGAGAGCGCGGGCATCCCTGTACCCAGCGAACTCATCATGACCTACGGCGGCTTCATGGCTTCCCAGGGTAAGATCAACTGGATTATCGCGGGAGTCATCGGCTCTCTCGGAACCGGCCTTGGATCTGCCATCGGCTATGCCATAGGAGCGTGGGGCGGCAAAGCTTTCATCGACAAGTACGGGCGGTTCCTCGGGGTCACTTCCGACAAGATGGTCTGGGCGGAAAAGTGGTTCTGCAAGTTCGGCGAGTCAGCTTGTTTCTACACGAGGCTGCTCCCGGTCGTCCGCACCATCGTCAACGTGCCGGCAGGCCTGCTCGGCATGAATTTCTACAAGTTCATGGCCTACAGCATGTTAGGAGCCCTACCCTGGTGCCTGGTTCTCTCGTACCTGGGCTTCACCCTGGGTGCCAACTGGGAGTCGATCATGGAGTACTCGCACCTGCTGACCTATGCCGTCGTCGGTATAGTCGGGCTGATCATTGTCATCGCTATCGTACTCTGGGTGCTTGTCAGGCTGGGCATCGTCGAAAAGAAGACCGTGATGAAGTACCTGTCGTTTGTGCTGCATGTATAAGTCATAGCTTTATATCCTAGAATCAGCCTATCTTTTTCCATGAGCCAGTGCCTGCAAGTTGAGATCGATCCTTTAAAGATCAGCGATCAGTATCTCAACGGAGTGCTACTGGCAGTCGACGTTATCGCTTTTTCCCACGATGAGTGCCCCGGGGATTACGACCAGCCGATCTGCCTGATCGCCGCGGCTCACACAAGCGGGCTCAGCTCGATCAGCCGGGTGTACGCGAAACTGTTTGTGGCGGCGACCGCCTCCGAGCTGGAGGAGAAGCAGGTGATGAAGGGCTTTTTATCGTACCTGGACATGTTCGACGGGGGCACCCTTGCGGCGCACTACGGCGCGGTTGAGACAGCGGATGAGGGTTTCGATCTCCCGTACCTGCTGCTGAGGGCGAGGGATGTCCAGCCGGAACTGTATCCTCCGCTGAAGCACGCCCTGAAAAAGTTCAGGAAGCACGATACCTGCCTCTACGTAAAACATAATATGAACCTCCCCTCAGCCGATCTAGACTACGTCGAAGGGTACTATGGCCTGCTCCGCAGGCAAGACGCGACGGTGGACGACCCACGGGAGAGTTTGGCCGCGTACTGGCGAGATTCTGATCCTTCTGTTTTGAAATTCGGCCTTGCCAACGTGTATAACACTCTCCGCATCGCGCAGTCCCAGATCAAGAAATCTGTCTGTTGTACGGATATCCCGCTATAAACTCGGGTTTCAGTACTGTAATCAAAAAGATTTTAACCACGCAATATATTATTGTGTTTTGTATGACGAAGACTGATACTCCACCTGAGTCTTTCCCCGAGCCTATGATTGAGAAGGTCGGTACGCTCGAGAAGGAGAAACTTATAATCCAGGAGGAGCTCGAGCTGCTCAAGCTCCAGTACGAGGAGCTTAAATCCCGACTGCTTGAGTCCACCATGATTAATAATAATAACCTCAAGGAGATCCAGCGGCTCCAGCAGGAGAACGCGCACCTCCGCAGGACCCCCTTGTTCATCGCCAGCGTTATCGAAGTCGGTGACGGAGGCATGGTCATCCTCCGCCAGCACGGCAACAACCAGGAAGTGCTGACGAAACCCTCTGATGAGCTGTTACAGAAGCTGACCCTCGGATCGAGAGTCGCGGTTAACAACTCGCTGGCAATAGTCCGTATCCTCGAAAAGCCCGCGGATGTACGCGCCCGGGTCATGGAAGTAATAGAGGCACCGAACGTAGACTACCAGGACATCGGCGGCCTGGAAAAGGAAGTCCAGGAAGTCGTGGAAACGGTAGAGTTACCACTCACCCAGCCTGAGCTGTTTGCCAGTGTGGGCATCGAGCCACCAAAGGGAGTGCTCCTGTACGGCCCGCCAGGCACAGGCAAGACACTGCTCGCCAAAGCAGTGGCACACCGGGCTAACGCAACGTTCATCAGGATGTCCGGCTCCGAGCTGGTCCACAAGTTCATCGGCGAAGGTGCCCAGCTTGTAAGAGACCTGTTCCAGCTGGCCAGAGACAAGGCTCCCAGCATCATCTTCATCGATGAGATCGACGCAGTAGGCAGCCGCAGGACCCACGATGGCACCACCGGCAGCGCAGAGGTCAACAGGACCATGATGCAACTGCTGTCTGAGCTGGACGGGTTCACCGACCGGGGCAACGTCAGGATCATGGCGGCCACCAACCGGATTGACATGTTAGACCCGGCTATACTGAGGCCCGGCAGGTTCGACAGGATCATCGAGGTACCTCTCCCCGACGTAAAAGGCAGGGAGCAGATCTTCAAGATCCACACCCGCAAGATGACCACCGAGCCAGATGTGGACGCTACCAAGATCATCGAAGAGATGGAAGGCGCAAGCGGCGCAGATATCAAGTCTATCGTCACAGAAGCCGGCATGTTCGCCATCAGAAGGCGCAGCAAAGCTGTCAACATGGACGACTTCGAGAAAGCAGTCGACAAGGTCATGCATAAAGAAGCGCTCGTCGAAACCCCGAGTTCGACCGTATACGCGTAAACAGAAAACGGGGGCTCTGAGGAGCCCCGATTATTTCTTTTTAGTTTAATTTTAAATAATCCCCAAAAACCGGACACTTGTACCGCGAAATTTTAAAGTTATACGGGGTCCATGTCCTGTGTAAACGCCGCCTGTCCGTCGTACAGGAATGTGAGCTGTGTCCGCTTGTTATCATTGGGTATTCCGTGTGCGGCCATGTCTATCGTGATGGTGAGGACGTCGCCGTACTTTAAGGCGCCGTTATCGTAAGTCTGTTTGGTCCAGGCCATCTGGCCTGAGCCGGCGCCCCAGACAGTGCCGTAATCCTTGCCGGCGTGCGTGGCGTTCACCAGGATCTTGCTCATCTCGGCCGGGTGGGCTCCGGGCTCCAGGGACAGCGAAAAAGTGTATGTTCTGCCTGCTTTGTCGTTTTTCATGCTTTCGATGCGGAATGGGTTATACGACTGTATGGGGGCCGAGGTCGGCGAGTCTATCGGCGTCACGATGGCAACCGGCGTTACGGTGACGGGCGTTATGACTGGCGCTTGCGGTTTGGCTTTCAGGTATACAAATGATCCTGCCAGTATGGCCAGTACAAATATACATGCCATGACGGCTACGCCGATCACTATGCCTGCAGCCAGCTTTTGCCTTTTTGATTCGTCCATTCGTCATCGCCTCCGGAACGGCAGTTTATCTGGTGCGCTCACGGATGCATAGCGATCACTATGCGTGGGCAAATATAGCCTTTCTCATACCAACCGTCAACTCGGGTTAATTCCGGCATCTCCTCATTCATTGCAAGCGGTTGAGAAATGCTTTCCGACTCTCTTCCCTATCTATAGCTGTTTGTTCAAGGTGACCGTGGAGAGCCCGACCATTGCCAGGGCGAAGGCTATCAGCACCACGATGTCGAACCATACGTCCCCGAGCCCGGCGCCCCGGACCACGATGCTGGACATCGCATCGTTAGCGTAGGTGAGGGGCATGACGTATGACAGGACCTGGAGATAGTCGGGCAGCGTCGATATGGGCCAGAACATGCCATCCAGGAAGATCTGTGGGAGAAGCACGATTGGGATAAACTGTATGGCCTGCAGCTCGTTTTTTGCGAACGACGAACAGAAGATGCCCAGGTTGACGGCCGCCAGTGTCAGCAGGAGCTGCACGACGATTACGGCCCATATGCTGCCGGTTATCTTCACGTCGAGCACGAAGACCGCGAAGCCGAGGATGATGAGTGACTGAATGGTGGCGAACACGCTGAATCCGAGGATGTAGCCGATGATGATCTCCGATCTCGTTAACGGCGAGACGATCAGTCGCTCGAGAGTGCCGAACGATCGCTCCCTCAGAAAGGTGACGCCGGTGAACAGGAAGATGAAGACGAAGGCGATCACCACGAGGATATAGGGGGCGAAGAAGTCGATAGCCCTGTAGCCTTCTCCATACCTGGTGACAGTCTCCACCGCCGGGTAGGAGGCCTTCTGCACTGTCGTTGCCGTGATGGCCGGCGTTGCCCCCGCCGGCGGCTGTAGGTACGGCGCCAGCACCTTCGCAGAGGCGTTGGCATACTTCTGGGCGATCGCCGCTCCCGCGGCCTGATTGTCTCCCTGGGTGATCAGCTTGACACCGGCGGTCTTCCCGGACAGGACGTTTCTGGTGAAGTTGGCCGGGAAGAAGATCACCCCGTCGACGGACTTGTTGTTCAGCGAAGCGTTGATCTCCCGCTCATCCATGTAGACGACTGTCAGGTTGTCCATGTCTTCGAGCCCGGCGGCTATCTGCTTCGACAGGTGCTCCGTGCCTGTCCGGTGGTCGGCCAGCACTACTCCGACGTTGACGTTCCCCGAAGTCGCCGTAAAGAAGTAGGTGAGTAGTAACATAACGAAGGCCGGCGCGATGATGATCAGGGCGAAGGTCATCCGGTCTCTCAGGCACTGCGTGACGATGCGCTTGCCCAGGGAGAAAATGCGATCAGCGTCCATTGCCGCCCTCCGAGAAGTACATGTAGGCTTCTTCCAGCGTCTGCGCTCCAGCTTTTTCCTTCAGGTGCTGCGGGTTGCCCTCGATGAGCTTATGGCCTTCCCGAAGGAAAGCCAGCCTGCCACAGCGCTCTGCTTCATCCATGATGTGAGTCGTTACGATGAGTGTGACACCCTGGCGGTTTAGCTCCCTGAAGTAGTCCCAGAACTGGGCCCGGAGCTTCGGGTCTACCCCCACGGTGGGCTCGTCGAGGAACATCAGCCGGGGCCGGTGGACCAGCACGCAGGCGATCGACACCCGCTTCTTCATGCCACCCGAGAGAGTGCCCACGGCGCTGTCCTGGCGCTCGCTCAGCTTGACCACGTCTAGCACTTCGTCGATTCTCTTCTCCCGCCCGGGGCCTTTGAGGCCGTAGATGGAAGCGAAGAACCGGACATTCTCCCTTACGGTCAGATCGTTATACAGCGCGTCCATCTGGGTCATGTAGCCAATCAGGGGGTTATTCCTGCGGTCCGGGACTTTTCTGCCGAACACTGTGGCCGTCCCGGAGGTGGGCTTGAGCAGGCCGCACAGGATCCTGATCAGCGTGGTCTTTCCCGAGCCGTTGGGGCCGAGGATGCCATAGTTCTCCCCGGCACTCACCTCGATGTCGATGCCATCCAGTACCTTGAGGCTGCCGAAGCTCATGGTGAGCCCTTTGCACTCGATGATGTTCTCCGGAGTTTTTTCGTTTGGCATGAAGTCCTCAGAGGAGCTTGCTCAGTGTTTCTTCAGCTGCAGCTTTGGCACGACCACGCGGACGAAGAATACCAGCAGGAGGAGACAGAGCACGCCGATAATGATGAAAGGCCACCAGTTATCCCACACGTTCTCCCAGTACCCTTTTTTCGCGGTGTGGGCGTGAGCGATGGCAGTTACAGGCGTAGTCTGGTGCCAGTTGTCCCCGTTCCTGTAGACTACGGTGAACCGGGGGAAGGTGGCGTAGGTCTTGTCACGGCTGTCGACTCGGAAGTCTGCCGTATACGTGTCCCCTGCCGTCAGCGTGCCTACAAAGAACTCCTGCGGCTCGAACACGAACTCGTCGCCCGACGCCTTGATGCTCACTGCTTCAATCGCCGCTTTCCTGGGGTTCGCCACGTCCAGGCTCATCTCATTTTCGGAAGTGTTGAATGCCTCTGCGTACTTGCTCACGATGAGTAAGGGCTCCGTGTGATCTACCTGCACCCGGACCGGATAGTTTACGAAGACTTCGTCATCCGAGGTTTTTACCTTGAGCATGAGCTCGTAGGTGCCGTCGGAAGCTGTGCTTTCCGCCTTAATGCCGAACTCAAAGCGGGCGGAGTCCCCCGGGCCTAGCATGCCTGTGTCCACGTACGGGCCGGTTGTGACGTGGATGGGTCCGGTAGCGATCAGGTTGACAAACTGGATGGTCACAGATCCGGCCGATCCTTCGGATGCAGTCTTCTGGTCAGTGATCGTTTGTATCGTACCTGGCGTCTGGTGGGTGCTGTCAAAGTAGTTGGAGGTGATCAGATCCGAGTGCACGGTGGTATTGGTCGCCGTCGCTGCCTTGAGCGTATTCGTGATCGTCACGGTGACAATTCCCGAGTCGCCCGGCATTAGCGGGCCAGAGGTTGCCTGCGTCGAAACGGTCACGTAGGGCAAGACTTTGCAGTCGGACACCGACAGCGTCGGCTTCGAGCTCACCGCAAAGGCCGGAGCAATCAGTATAAAGGTCAGCAGCAGTACTGCGAGTATTCTAAATATGGTCCTGATGGATGGCATTTGCCATTGTCCTCCTGTCTATTATTTTGTAGCTCACGGACCCCGGAACTGAGCGTCCCTTCATGAACTTCACGGCGAACGAGCCCGCGTAGTTCTCGGCATCCTCTACAGTGTCCCATTCGTAATAACCCCGGAAGTCGCCCGTGTTTTCCTCATACAGCCAGAGCTTGTGCCTGAAACCCGGTAGCCCTGCAAAGAATGGTATGGGCAGGTTGAGGAATATTTTATTGGCCGCCGGAGACATGTTCGCCAGGTGGAACTTCACCGTGAAGACAGCCTCGGGCTCGCCTGCTCCCTGCCGCATGACGTCGATCTCTTTGACGATCTCGTAGTCATTGCTCTCTACGCTGATCTGCTTACCCAGCCTGTTCCGAGGAAACCGGACCTTTCCCGTGATCAGGTGTATGGTGAACCTGACCAGCGATGTCAGCGGGTTAAGTCGGAGTGTTTTTGACATATGTACCTCACCTACAGCAGGGCGGGGAAGAATTTGGCCAGCAGGTAGACATCTTCCCCGTCAGCCTCTATCCGGTGCCTGACTCCTTCGGGCATCACGGCTACCACCCCGGGCTCGTACACGACCGGCTTTCCGTCTACGTTGCCCCTGGCTGTGCCGGAGATGACCTCGTGCAGCTCGTACTTGTCCGGGTGTATGTGGTCGCCGATCGCATGTCCGGCTTTGATGTGGATCAGGTGGCAGCTAAGCCGTCCGCCCGTCATTTCGCCCTTGACCAGGTGCTTCAGGTACACGCCTTTGAAGGTAGCGTGTTCGTTCCACGGCAGGCTCTTAGCGTCGACTTTCTTTCCATCTGCGACGACTCTGCCGTCTCTGAATATAATGACCGCTTCGCTCTCCATGAATTATAATTGTGGGGCAAGCTATAAAAAAGTTTCCATTTGGTAGTTTTAAACAAAACTACCAATCATACGTGATGTCCCGGCTTGTGCTGCTCGGGGTAGATCATGGGCATGCGTTCCCAGATGATCGAATAGATCATGTTGGCCAGGTAGATTGCGACCGGGTTCTTCGACATGATGCCCGATTTGGTCTTGCCCGGAAACGGCGGGATGTACAGCCAGTCCTCGTCGTCGATCATCACGAAGATGAACTTCGTCATGTTCTCGGGCGGTATGGGCGGCGGAGTAAAGGTTTTCAACACCGCCAGCAGGTCCCTGATGTCCAGCCCGAAGGCATCTCGCATGGTCAGGTACTTCAGACCATACCTCTCCGGTATCGACAGGTCCCGGCCGAAGGCGATCAGATCGACAGTTACATCGCGCTCCCGGAGGATCTCCAGGTAGTGCAGGTATGCATCCGGCAGGATCAGCTTAACCGACCGCTGTGCTTTACTGAACATCTCTTCGATGTTATGCTCGATGTTCTCGTCCCCGTACAGCGTCCACAACGCGTCAGGCATCTCCTGCTCGACCCGGCTCTGCTCCAGTTCCTCCAGCTCGAGCATCGCAGCCTCTTCCGCTTTCCTGCGTACCTCCGCCATATGTTTGATCGCTATCGAAGAGGGGATCGCTCGATACACCGCAGGCTTCGCGTTTACTACCTGGACAAGGCCTTTGTCCATCAGAGTTTTCAGGCTCTGGTAGACACTGGGCTTGGGGGCGTCCAGGTACTCGTAGATCTGCTTGACCTCGGTCTTGTCGAACAGCACGAGGGCGGAGTAGACCTTCGCCTCGTACTCCGTGAGCCCCAGGGTTTTCAGGGATTCGATGAGGTCACTGGAAATGGTCTTCATGGTAGTTTAAAATAATACTACTGTGTCAGGGATAAACCTTTCGAATTCTTCGAAAAGAAAAAAGGTTAGGCCGTCGGCTGCTCTTCCGCCACCAGCATGACCTCTTTTTTGCCCTTTTTCAGCCCGAAGTACGAGAGTGCCAGCGCTGCCAGCGCTATTATGATCAGCGCGATGCAATCCATCGATACGTCTCCGAGTGTGAACCCTCTGATGACGATGTTCTTCACTGCCTCGCTGGCGTACGTATATGGCATGATCCCCGAGAAGTACTGGACGTACGACGGGAACTTTGAGATGGGCACCATCAGGCCGCCGAACAGCATCTGCAGGACTATGGCGGGGATGACCATCATGAACGCCTGCAGGTAGTCCTTGGATACCGACGCTATTAGCAGGCCGATCGTGACTCCTGCCACTGCGATCAGCAGCTGCACGAAGGCGACGGAGTAAACGTCTCCGACGAAGCTGGCATTGATGTACCAGAGAATGTAAGCCATCAAAGTGAGCACCTGCACAAACCCGAGCAGGCTGAACGTGCACATATAGGCAATCGCTCTGCCCAGCGGTCCCGGAGCATCCCTGGACTGGCCGTCACGACCCTTTCTGGAAAGCACCGATATCATTGTCAGCAGACAGGGCAGCACAAAGGAGATCAGGCCGATGATAGAGGCGACCGCGAACTCCTTGACACCGAGCCCGTTGCCATAGTATCTTTCCGTGACGACTGTGATCGGAGACTTTGCGGGCTCCTGCTGCATTTTGACGGCTGCCTTCGTCGCCGCAGCTGTCAATGCCGTCGAAATGACCGCCCCCTTGGTCTGGTCGGTGCCCTCTGCGATAACCCTCAGGCTGGCACTTTTCTTAGTCATGAGGTCAGAGGTGAATGTTTGGCCGAAGACGAGGGCCCCATCGATCTCCTTGTTCTTGAATGCATGATCGAGCTGGTCTTCCGTGAGGTAGACCAGCGTCAGGTTATCCTGACCCTGGAGCCCCTGGATGATCCCGGCGGAAGCCGTCGTGTTCATCAAGCCCTGGTCGTTGTTGACGATGCCTAGTTTTACGACATCTGTGACGCCCATGGTTGTTATAACAAACCCGATTAACAGCATGGCAAGGGAAGGTACGATGAATGTACTGACCAGAATCTGCTTGTTCTTCAGGCTTTCTTTGATTACTTTCAGTATGAATTTAAACATGGCTCTCACATCGTTTTCACCTGAACTGGTTCCTTGCGATTTCATCAGATGGCCAGTTATCAGGCGGGTCATTCCAGACTATCTGTTATAGGTAGTTTTACAAAAAACTACTAAGTGATAGAAAGTATATATAACTTACGTGTGGTAGTTTTATCTAAAACTACTAGTTTTTCGATCGACAAATTTCACAGCAATCATCGTCACTGCTTTGTATGGATCGGTTTACCTGGGCAGGTTTTACCCTGATCGGGGAATGAGGACTGAGGCCATCCGGCGATTAGTTGTCTCCAGCCAGGCAAGCTTTTCATTTACGTATGAGCGCAAGCCCTTCGACCCGAGTCTCTCCGACATCTGCTCCATAAACTTTATATAAATGCAAATCCGTAGTTGTGTTGCTTTTGCCGGGATGGGGTAGTTGGTCATCCTATGGGACTGTGGATCCTTTGAGCCGGGTTCGAATCCCGGTCCCGGCCCTCAAACTATTTATACCATTTTTCGGTAAGGATTTTACGCACAATGACGATCGAGGAAGAAATAAAGGCAATCCAGGACGAGATTGATAAAACCCAGAAAAATAAGGCTACTGAGCACCACGTAGGTCGCCTGAAGGCCAAGATAGCTCGCCTCAAAGATGACCTGATCAAGCAGGCCATGTCCAAGGGCGGCGGCGTGGGCGGGTACAGCGTTAAAAAGAGCGGCGACGCGACCGTTACGCTAGTAGGCTTTCCCTCTGTGGGCAAGTCAACGCTGATCAACAAGCTGACCGACGCAAAATCCGAGGTCGGCGCCTATGAGTTTACTACTTTAGATGTGATTCCCGGCGTCATGGAGTACAAGGACGCCAAGATTCAGGTCCTCGACTTGCCCGGCCTGGTCAAGGGCGCAGCCGCAGGCCGTGGCCGTGGCCGTGAGGTCATTTCGGTTATCCGGGGGTGCGACCTGATCGTACTGATTATCGACGTATTCAACTACCAGCACATCGCCGTATTAGAGAAGGAACTCTACGACGCTGGCATACGCATTAACCAGAGCCCGCCGGACGTCACCGTCACCCGCACCATCAAGGGCGGCGTCAACATCACCTCCACAGTGGCGTTAAGTTTGGACCACGAGACGATCAAGACGATCCTCGGCGAGTACAAGATGCATAACGCGCTGGTCAACATCCGTGAAGACATCACCGCAGACCAGCTCATCGACGTGGTGCGCGATAACCGTGTCTACATCCCGGCGATCATGGTTCTCAACAAGATCGACCTCGTCGACAAGGCGCACATTCAAACCTTCCCCAAAGAAGTCGTCAAAATATCAGCCGACCTGGAACTCGGCCTGGACTTCCTGAAGGAGACCATCTACGAACATCTCGGATTCATCAACATCTACCTGAAGCCCCAGGGCGAAGCGGCAGACATGGAAGAGCCGATGATCATGCGATCCGGCTGCACCGTGGGCGACGTGTGCGACACGCTCCACAAAGACTTCCGCAGGAAATTCCGCTATGCCAGAGTCTGGGGCGACTCAGCCAAGCATGCCGGGCAGCGCGTAGGCATTGACCATGGGCTCTGCGAAGGCGACGTCCTGACCATAATTACCCAGAAATAGATCGGGAATACTGCCGGCCTTATTGTGCCGGCAAAAGCATGGCTGCTATCCGTGTCTGGAACGAGTCGGGATATCGGGGCGGAAACAAATCTGTTTTTTCTGCGGTGAAGCTGCACTCTTATTGTTGTAAAAACCCGGCGCACTATTTTTGTCACGGCAAACCTGTTGTTGATAGGGATCATCATGGGCGTTAAAAAAGTATTCAAATATGTTGTTGGGATGGCGGTAGCAGGCTACGCGGGCTACGAGCTTGC
This sequence comes from uncultured Methanocella sp., assembly GCA_964548585.1. Lineage (GTDB taxonomy): Archaea > Halobacteriota > Methanocellia > Methanocellales > Methanocellaceae > Methanocella_A. Next base: position 46,581 of record CAZJRS010000003.1, read on the forward strand.
CCGTATGCATAGCAAGGGCTCGGGCACCCGGGAGGAGAGCATGAGCATGCAACTCACGGACAGGGAAATCATGGAATATATGCCCCGGGAAGAATATTCGCCCAGGGAAGAGTCGAGCGATCCTAGGGATTACCGCTCTATCTACAACCTCTGAGCACAGGAAGCCAGAGGGATTTTAAACTTTTTTAATAACACTGTCTCCATAAGATTCAACGCGTTTACTTGTTTACCCATCGTTAGAGAGACTATAAATATGCCAGGGCTTTCTATCTTCTTAAAATATATATCGATAGAATGATGTGGTGTGATCGGATGAAAAAGTTACTTGCTTTCTTATTTATCGGTTTCTTCGTTATGCAGCTTATTGTCGTGCCAGGCGTACATGCGGCTAATATGCCATTCACCGCCATGGGACAGGTTCTCGACAGGCTCGGGCACCCGGTACACGGCGCAAATGTCACGCTCTACGATGGCACATATACTGTGATAAGCACCACCACGACGGATGCGAACGGTCACTTCAACTTTACCGACGTCATAGCAAACAGCCCAGGCTGTAAAGCGACAGTAACCTTCAATGATAGCTCAAAGACCAATCCAGATCACAATTACGAGATTTCTTTATCTGAAACGATCTGGTACCCGACCGATAGTGGTACGATCACATTTGACACAATGTATACGACCTTACGTGACTATCCGGCTCCTGAATACGGCTATATATGGGGCATCATGCAGCAGGACGGATCGAACCAGAAAGCCCTGGGCAACGGTGTAGTATATGTCTCGGCGAGCGGAGATCCGAAGTACTATACGTTCACGGATGCCGACAAAGGTACCTTCATCATGCGACTGCCGGTGGGCCACTACCGTGTGTGGGGCCAATATATGCAGAACGGCAAGACCTTCCAGTCTGTTGTCAAAGAGGTCGACGTGGTGGGCGCTACCAACTACCTGGACGTCAACAATATCGTCGTGTCAGTGCCTCTCTCATTGGCGACGCAAAACCCAAATCCATCGAATATGCCAACGAATAGCCAGGTTAACGTGGTAAGCGGCTTCGTGACCTATAAAGATGGCAGGCCGGTTGTCGGCCAGGCCGTGTTACTGTACCAGGCCACCGATAATGGCTCAGGTTATCTAAAGACGGACGAAACCGAGACTGATCGCAGCGGTTTTTACCAGTTCCGTGGCGTTGACGTGACCGCCGATGCACCGGATAACGGCGTTGTCTACAGCTCGAAGAGCTTCAACATCACCACCGTATACAGTGATCTTTCAGATCAAACCTACTCCGACAGCAGAACCGTCCTGCTGCATAACCCCGACTTTTTAACTCAAAACGCGAGCGAGGATCAGACGACTCGCAATCCCGTGGTCAATCTCACAATCCTCGCTAACCCGCCGACTGAGGACATCCCGGTTCCCACCGGCGAACAGCCAGTTCATCCATGGACGTCACTGGCGGAGATCATCCCAGTAGTCGCAGCAATCGCTGTCGGCGCGGTCTTATTGATAATATTGGCCGCACTACTCTTCACCAGGCGATGAGGGCTTCAACCGGTCGAGGTGAGCACGTTTTCTATTTTTTCAGCGTGCTCCTTCCTGATCATATATGCCACCCGGCCTGCAGCTGTAACCTCTTTTGTCACCAGTCCTTTCGTCGAGAGCTCTCTCATGTAATTGCTTACGGCGCTTTCCGATATGCCCAGAGCACAGGCAATCTCAGAGTTTGAGATGCCCGGCTTTTCACACAGTACGCCCATCAGGCGGCGGATCGGCTCTCGCCGGAGCAACGACATGACCTCAAGTTCTATGTCCGTGAATACCTGAGACCCCGGGAAAAACCTGACGTATTTTCCATCCTTGTGCTCTCGTATTTTGTGGTTGATGCCCAGGATCAGCAGGTGGTAGCGCATCGTGCCAAGGTTCATGTTAAGCTCTCGGGAGATCTCGTACATCGTGCTGCCCGGACGTTCTTTGACTAATTGTAAGATGGCGAGCCGGTTCTCGTTCTGCTCCAGCCTGCTCCTGGCTCGCGATACGGTCGCGGCGCCGAAAAAGTGCAGGAAGAGCAGGGCAGCGGCGACAACGGTCACTCCGGCGGCCAGGGCAACGGCTGCTATGCCTCCAGTCTGGGTACCGTAGTAGAGCGTGCTGTTATTTGCAGCCATCCCCACCACGAACGAGCCGGTTGGCTTCTGCCACAGGAATGTGCCGTTTCGATCAAGCGCGCATATGCCGCTGGCATAGGTGAATTTAGTGCGGTTGAAGGCAGGAATATAGCCGTCTCCATCATATGTGGCGTCTTTTTCATTCATGACGGGATAGTCGAAGTTATACCCATAATAGCTGATATACACGATACTGTCGGCTGGAAGAATCGTGATATCGCTCTCGCTATAGTACCCATACTGACGTTTCTTATCGTCGTTCAGGTCCGGGTGTAAGTTATTGTAGAACCGTGACGCTTCGGGTTTTTGACCGTCAAACAGCGAGTCGACATTCTCCCGTGTGACCGTCACTGAATTCGTACGGCTGATGGGCACATCAAATGTCCAGAGGTCATTTCCCGTTTTGATGTCGACGGCTGTCAGGTTCATCGGTATAATCCCGAGAGGTCTGGATTTGCTCGCCTCTAGAATCCGGCCGAATCCATAATAGCCGGTTCCGTTGGATGCCTGGACCAAAACTCTATCGTCATAGGGGTAGAGGTGGTGCGGATCAGTGATCGACCAGCTCCCGTCCGGAGCTATCACGTATACGTACTTCAGCGACCCGAGGTCATGGTCGGAGAAGAACTCCCAGTCGTACACGCTCTCAGTCATGTACACATTCCCGGCGGTATCGTAGGGCACGCCTCCGATCAGGGTCACGTTTAGGCCAAGGTGATCGGTCCACCTGATACTGCCGTTAGTGTATAGGGCGATGATGCCGTCTGCCAGCGGTACTAGAAGCGTGTGGTTCGCGTAGATCGGAAGGGCTAATATAATCGACTGGCTGAGCGAGGTTTCGCCGGCGATCGAGCATCCTTGCAGTTCCCGTCGGACGGCCGTCTCGTTGATACTCCTGTCCCAGAGCAGCGATCCCTCGGGCGAGTACGCCTTGATCGTGCCGGATGGCGACGCATAGATCATACTATGGTCCTCAAGCCAGTCTGGCCAGCAGGCTTCTACCACGTAAATACGCCCGGTTTCGTCTACGGCTGGCGGATCGGACACGTTGGGTATCGTGAAGAGCTCTGAACCAGCGGTATCGAAGACGGTCACGTTATACCTGTAGAAGAGGTAAACCCTGTCATCGTACACTTCAATGTTTGGACACGAGGTGTCCCACACCCAGGCGTCGCTTTTAACGGGCAATTTATGTTCCCATACTATCGAGCCGTCCCTGGTGGCCGTCAGTAGATCGGGGACAACCTGATTGCCGGATGCGTCCGGGTTTGAGCGCAGATACAAGTATAAGGTATTGTTGTCCGCAGCAAATACCGGCCCAGACCCGGAACTGCAATGACCTCGGAGGCCTGTGTCATCCTGTACATACGTACTGGCTATATCCCATTTGTTGATGACACTCCAGTTGCTGGAAATTTTCATTTTCCACGCCTGGCTTCCATCCGGGTTGATCGCATAGATATCATTATTATCGAACAAGTAGAGCCGGTTTTCATCCCCGACGTACATGTAAGGAGTTGCATTCAGGGGCAGTTTCCACTGCTCGCGTCCGCTGTCTGTCCCGCCCGCAGAAATACTATAAATCACTGCGGTCAGTACTACCAGCGTTCCTAGTAGTGTTATACTGAATAGCTTCCCCTTTTCCATAAACTACACCGATTACCGTTATATCGGGGTAGCTTAAATATAGCTTATGTCATAATGACAAAATTATATTAATATGAGGGCACCATTCGATTTAGTGTTAACCGTTTGTGAGAGAGGCTATAAATATCCAGACATTTTCTATTCACTAGATAATATAACGTGTTAATGATGAGCGGTGATTTGATGAAATTCAACTTTCTATTAGCGGTAGCCATCCTCGTATGTATTTTGACCGTCGCAATGGCTCTCGTAGTCATAACTGCCTCCGGGGAAAAACCGGCATCCCTCGATCGCTGGGGCACCCTGAGCGGCATTGTTACCGATAAGTTTTACAATGGCGTGCCCGGCGTTATGGTGACGCTGTACGAGGCTAAACTGGAAAGTGCCACGAGCCAGTACGTCAACGTGAAGAAGTATGACTCTCCCGACAACCCGATGAAGAGCAACGATAACGCTAACATTGGGGCTATCGGTGTGTACACGTACTATCGTCTGCCGCTGGGTGTCTACATTATCTCCGGCGAGAAGGATGGCTACCAATGGCAGGCGATCGCCAATGTGACCGAGGGTACAACTACCCTGAACCTTAACAACCCCGACTACCCGTCCAGTACCGGTGCAGCCGGAGCGCCCCCGCGGTGGAGCACCGTGAGCGGCATGGTCGTAGACAGGCACAAGAACGGCATACCCGGCGCGATCGTAACCATGTACGAGGTAGTGTGGGACGGGGAAACATACAAGAACATCAGAGAACTCAACAGTAGCATCAACCCACAGTACACAGTCAGCGATCCGGCGATAGCAGCGATTGGCACTTACACGTACTTCGACGTTCCTCTGGGTACTTACAACCTCACGGCAGAGAAGGACGGGCACCTGTGGTTCGCCCTGGTGAACGCCACACAGCCTGGCACCTATACCAACAACATCGCGATCCCCGACTACCTGATGCCAGTCGAGAGCCCGTCTTCAAGCTTAGTGACGGACACCATTTCCACCGGAGCGCCCTGGTTCACCCTCTGTGGCTTCGTGACGGATAAGAACCAGAACGGTATTCCAGGCGCAAAAGTCACTGTGTATGAAGCTGTCATCAACAACTCCTCGGGAGGCTTCGACAACGTGAAAGTGGCGGCAACAGAGAACAATCCCCAGCTCACTAACAGTGATCCGTCCATCGCTGCAATAGGTACTCACACGTTCTACAAAGTGCCTCAGGGCTACTACAATGTGACTGCCGAGAAGGACGGGCATATACAGTTCGCCATTGTGAATGCCACCAGCGCCGTAGGAACCAGGACATTAAACATCAATATGCCTGATTACATCCAGCCGGCTGGCCATTAGCTGGCTGGCAACTGGCACTATATTATTTTTTTAAGCGACTGCATTAATTTTCTGTGCTATATGCCGATGCAATCATTATATCCGCGGGCGCAAAAATTGTATCATGAAGAAGAACATCGGCACCCCTGACCGTATGATCCGCATGGGCATCGGCACTTTGCTCGTCGCCGCCAGCATTTACCTGGCATGGCGCTACAACCCCTGGCTCGGACTGATCCCGCTAATCATTGGCGCTTTTGCGATCTACGAGGCCACCATCGGGTGGTGCGCCCTGTACGCACTGCTGGGGAAGAACACCTGTCCTGTAAGATGAGTAACACGGCACGATAAATACATCATGTCTACACTATTACAGCTTGATTTTTAACATAAAAGTAGACTTTGATGATAACCTGGTCAGGTTCAAGAAACGTATAACTTCAGTATCTCTGTTATGCGCAGTCAGGATCGCCAGGCTCGCCAAGGACCACTAAGGACTCGGTGATGAAAAGTGATTTTTCGTGTAATGCGTGTGAAAAGCCTTGAGGTCAGTGAGTGCCCGGAGGTCTGGAGGATCGAAGTCGGGGAGTGCAGGGAGGTCCGGGAGAACGTTCAAAGTGAGAGGTCAGAGAGGTCGGGAGGTCGGAGAGGCCTTATTAATGATATTACTCTCTGACCTCCCGACCTCTCTGACCTCCCATTTTTAAAGTTCCTCCAAGAACTCCTTTACCTCCCAGACCACTCAGAGACCTCCCGGGCACTCCCTGACCTCCGGCTTTTCCCAGAACGCCAAGGCTTTGAATGCTTTGTCACGTCCAATAATCCCGATTAAACCTGGCGCCCTTGGTGCTTAAACGGCGTATAGCAGAGATACCGCTCGTTTTTCACGATTTGAAGTGATCCGAATCATTTTTCCAGGCTTAGATCTATTGTAATTCGAACTTTTCCCGGCTTAAAAATTTATAGGCGAAGCCGGAAATCGACGTACTATGGAGCCCAACATCGGAACCTCGGACCAGTCCCTCCGGGTGAACCTCGGGCTGATTCTCGTTGCCATAGGCCTCTATGCGACGATGAAATTCAGCGCGATACCGGGCATTATCTTGTTACTTGGGGGCATCTTCTCCGTGTACGAAGCGTACGCCAGGTGGTGCGTTATCTACGCGCTGCTGGGGAAGAACACCTGCTCTGTATCGGAAAGATAAAAAAGAAGTTTACTTGTGGTGCTCGGCGATATCCACAATTTTCTGCGCGATAGGCCGCATAGCCGATACGATCAACGATTTGCCGTCCGCCGGCAGTTCGTCCCGGCCGCTGTTTAGCGGGTCGAGGGGGATTTCGCCGATCAGGCGCAGCCCGTATTGCTTCGCGAGGTGCTCCACTTTGCTCTCGCCGAACAGGCGGATCTTCTTTTCGCAGTCGGGGCACTGCATGTAGGACATGTTTTCCACCAGGCCGATGATAGGCACGTTGATGGTCTTCGCCATGTTGATGATCTTGCTCACGTCCAGCACCGACAGATTCGAGGAGGTGCTCACGATGACGATGCCGGCCAGCGGGATCAGCTGCATGACACTCATGGGCTCATCACCGGTGCCAGGAGGCAGGTCGATCAACAGGTAGTCCAGCTCGCCCCAGTTGGTGTCAGTGACAAACTGAGTGACCAGCGTGGTTCGCATCGGCCCGCGCCAGAGCATGGGCGTGTCGCTTGTGGTGAGGACAAATTCGGAGGAGATGACCTTGATGCCGTTACGGTTCATGATCGGCTCCAGGCCCTCTTCTGAGGCTTCCAGCTTCCGACCTTCCAGTCCCAGCAGATGAGGCATGTTCGGGCCGCTTACATCGGCATCCAGCACTCCCACTTTATTGCCCATCATCGAGAGGTTCAGTGCCAGGCTCGCGGTGATCGTGCTCTTGCCTACACCGCCCTTGCCGCTCACGATGGCGATGCAGTGCTTTACCCTGGAGAGTCTCTGGGTGATCTGCTCCTCAGTTGCTGATTTCTGTGCCTGCTTCTCCGGCGACGCAGAAGGGCAGGAAGCGCACTTGCTGGAGCCCTTGCCGTCCTTGCAGGATGAGCATTCTGGGGCAGATAAGGAATTATCGTCAGTACTGGACATAATAAACAGACCTGATTTTTACCTACTGAGTATAAATATTTTCATATGTGACTCACGGCAGTGGGCACTATTCTCCGCTAAGTCTGGGCACCACGCACCTGTCGCACGCCTTCCGCCCACAGTACCGTTTCCCGTGCTCGACGATGAGCGCATGGTAGTGCTGAAATAGCTGCGTGTCCCGGGGCAACGAGTCCTCGAAGATCTTCTGGAGCTCCAGGTAGCTACCATGAATATCCAGGCAACTGCACAGCTTTTTGGTGTAAGCGTCGATGACAAATGCCGGTCGCCCGGCCACGTAGAGTAATATCACGTCGGCCGTCTCGTTGCCGATTCCCCGCAGGCCCCGCAGTTCTTCACGCAGCTTAAGCTGCGGCTTTTTCGGCATGTCCTCGATTGGGTTGGCTGAGAAGTACTCGGCCACTGCTTTCAGGCTTTTCGCCTTGTTGCGGTAGAATCCGGCCGGGCGGATGATCTGCTCCAGATCTTCAATGGGTAATATCGCCATAGCCTCCGGGCTCAAGTGACCAGATCGCTTCAAGGTGGTTAGCACCCTGTCTACGTTCTCCCAGCGTGTCTGCTGTACCAGAATGGCTCCCGTGATTCGTTCAAAAGACGTGGTTGCGGGCCACCAGTCGGCCAGGGGACCGAACTCTTCAGATAAAATGGAATATAGCGTTTTTAGTTGTTTCGTGGTTCTCACTCCGATCATAGGCCGGGGCTTGTCGCGCAAAGCTTTTAAACTGAGCCGAAGGCTCTTAGGCCGATGTCACTGTTTGGTTACGTGGTATGGGCTCTATTTTACCTCTGCCCTTAAGTTAAAGCCGAAGGCAGTAGTGAGCCCAAGGCTCACACGAACTTGATTGATAGTGGCTTCATCTTGTTTTTGATGGCCAGGTTGATGAGTAATGGTGTCAACGCTTCCACCAGCTTTGCCTCTTCGAGGCTGCCGCCGTCCATCGCCCTGACGCCGCCGAGGTCTTCGGCCAGTTTCATGGCGATCATCTTGGCTTCTTCGTCGTCCGCGCAGACGATCAGGTCGAACCCGAGCGGATCGTTGAGGTCAGCCAGCCGGGGTGCCGGTAGCGTGTGGAACGCGGAGACGATGCGGATTCCCGGGGGCAGGATCGCGCAGAGCTGCCTGGACGCGCTGCCCGGCTCGGGCGGGGTATAAGCGCATAACCCGGTTTTTGACATGGGCACGATGGGCGAGATCACGATCTTGTTGTCCAGGTAATCCCAGAGACTCTCGATGGTGGGGAGCATGAACTGGTATTTCACGGCCAGGACGATGATGTCAGAGCTTTTGGCTGCATCAGTATTAGACATTCCCTTGATGCCGCCCCTGATATCGTGTTCTTTCAGGATCTTGTTGTAGTTGTCTGCAGCTTCCTTTGCTTTAGCTTCCTCTCGCGAGCCGACGATGATGTCGTGCTTCTTCGCCAGGCGAAGCGCCAGCCCTTCTCCGATGTCCCCGGTTCCTCCTATAATTGCGATCTTCATGATATCACCCACGGGCTTGCTGCCCTGAAGTAGTTATTACATCATTTCGCAATTATAAAACTGTATCGCGCTGAACGGGGTCTCGGAGAGCGTCGTGACTACAGTAAATTTTTATAACATCCGGAAAAACTGTCTCCGAAACAACCAGATATAATACCGTCGTGCGCACAGACACAAATAATAAATATTAAGCGCTGTTACCAGCCAGCAAGGTTAATACGCACTGCTGCGTTATTACACTCATCGAATCAAAAATCTATCACATCCTTCGGAGGACTGAAAATGGAAATTAAGACACCCACCAGAGACGAGAAAGTCGCGACCCATACCCGGGGCATTAAAGTCGTTCTACTGTCGTCCATGATGGGCGCTGTCGCAGGAATCCTGTCGAGCCCGTACTTCCTAAGCACGGCCAACGTCAGCTTTTCGTTCCTGATCCTGGCCTTGGCGATCTACGCGCAAAAGTTCCTGTTCCCGTTAATCGGGGTTAAGTCGTCCGAATTCGGGTTCAAAGACTGGTTCTTCGTTTCGTTCATGACGTTCTGCTTCTGGTACATCATGTGGACGATCATACTCAACGGACCCGCCCCCCTATTCGGCCCGTTCTTTTAGATAAACAGGGAGCAAAACAATGCGAATAGCCATCGTACAGAAGGACCGTTGCCAGCCCCGTAAGTGCGGCTCAGAGTGCATTAAATACTGCCCCAAGGTGAGGAGCGGCGACGAGACCATCATCATGGGGGAGGATGGTAAGCCAATCATTTCTGAAGAGCTGTGCGTGGGTTGCGGTATCTGCATCAAAAAGTGCCCGAACCAGGCGATCATGATCATCGGCCTGCCGGATAAGCTGGCCGATCAGCTGACACACCGCTACGGCAAGAACGGGTTCTCGCTGTACGGGCTGCCCCAGCCTTCTCCGGGCAAGGTCAGCGGCATGCTGGGCCCTAACGGCGTGGGTAAAAGTACCGCGATCAAGATACTGTCCGGCCAGATGATGCCTAACCTGGGCAATAAAGACACCACCTGGGAGGACGTGTTCAAGTTCTACGCCGGCTCGGAGTTGCAGGAATACCTGCGCAACGTGGCGGGCAAAAAGGCGAAGACGTCCCAGAAACCCCAGTACGTAGACCTCATACCCAAGGCGTTCAAGGGTAAAGTCATCGATTTGCTCAAGAAGGCCGACGAGCGCGGCTTGCTCGATGAAATGTCAGAAAAGCTTGGCCTGACCGGCATCCTGGACCGGGAGATCAGCGATCTCTCCGGCGGCGAGCTCCAGCGTGTCGCCATCGCGGCGTGCATCGTCCGCGACGCGAGCTTCTATTTCTTCGACGAAGTCACCCCTTACCTTGATATCTACCAGCGCATCCGCGTCGCCAAATTAATAAAACAGATGGGCGAAGAGCGCAACGTCATGGTCGTCGAGCACGACCTCGCTATCCTAGATCTACTGGCCGACGTGATCCACGTAGGCTACGGTGAGCCCGGCGGCTACGGTGTCATCACCCACCCCAAAGGCGTGAGAGTCGGCATTAACCAGTACCTGAAAGGCTATCTCCCCGAGGAAAACATCCGGATACGCCCGTACCCCATCGAGTTCGAGGTCAAGGCGCCCCATGGCCAGAAGGTAGTGGAGACGCTCATCGAGTTCGGCAACTTCTCCAAAACTTTGGGAACGTTCAGACTCGACGTCAAGGGCGGCGAGCTGCGAAAGCGGGAAGTCGTCGGCATCGTCGGCCAGAACGGCATCGGCAAGAGCACTTTCGCTAAGTTGCTTGCAGGCGAGACCAAGCCTGACGAGGGCGAGCTGAAATTCAAGGCGAAGATCTCGTACAAGCCCCAGTACATCAAGGCCGAGGATATCGAGACGACCGTACGGCTATACCTGCGCAGCATCAATCCGCAGTTCGATTTGAGCTATTACCGTTCCGAGATCGTCATCCCGCTCGCCCTGGACCGGCTCATGGACTGCCAGCTGAACGACCTGTCGGGTGGTGAGCTTCAGCGTGTGTCTATTGCTGCATGTCTCGGCCGGAACGCCGAGATCTTCGTCCTCGACGAGCCATCGGCCCACCTTGATGTAGAGCAGCGAACGCTGGCTACGAAAGTCATCAAGCGGTTCGCGGAGAACAATGATGTCACGGTGTGTGTCATTGACCACGACATCTACATGATCGACCTGCTGTCTGACAGACTGCTTGTGTTTGACGGCGAGCCTGGTGTGCATGGTGAAGTGCACGGACCGTTCGACATGCGTGAGGGCATGAACAAGTTCCTGTCCAGCCTGGATGTGACGTTCAGGAGGGATGAGGAGACTCACCGACCGCGGGTGAATAAGCCTGACTCCAGCCTTGACCGGGAGCAGAAGAAAGTGGGCGAGTACTACTATCTACCGCAGGAAGAGTAGTATTCTCATTTAATTTTTCTACTGAGCAGCTCAATATGAGCCGGCATTTTCAGCCCCAGCCTATCAATTCGTACGTGCAGAGCCCTGTCACATTCAACCGGCTCGGGTGCTCGATGTACATGTTTGGCTCGCTATAACTGGCGACTATCTTTAGCGGCAGAGGAAAAGTCTTGTTATTCCATACCCGAAACGTATCGTTCTCCGCTGTCATATCGTACACAGTGCAGTTGTATGGCTCGCCTCCATACCTCGCGATGTCGTTGCCCACGAACCTCAGAGTACTGTCCCGATCGGCGTCGAACATAGTGGAGATGTCGAGACGTTTGTGGAAAAAGCTCCCGTTGTCGACCGGTATCTCGAGGCCCCCGAAAACCCGGCCGCTTATCATGCCCGACCCGGAGCCGGCCTTTATCACATATCCGTCAGCCAGCCTTTCAACATAGCTGATCTGGGTACGGTTCTCTTCGTTCAGCCAGGTTTCCTTGATCAGCGTACGTTTTATTAGTCTATCGTACGGGTTGTCGAAACGGGAGTAGTTATAGAGAGTATTGTCATATGTGACATTCAGCTTCAGGTGTCTCGGATGATCTTCCATCGGGACGTTCACGAAATACTGGTACCACGTGATATTGTCCATGTTAAACAGCATCGATGGACCGGGCAGAGGAGTTGGCGTGACCGGCACCGGAATATCGGATGGCACAGGGGTGATTGTACTGCTTACCTGTCCCGTGCAGCCCGAAACCAGCATTGCCAGGGCGATCGTGATCAGGACGATCATCATTCCCACAGATTTTATCGTCCGGCCATCTTTCCACGTGTGCAATTTTTCAGCTCCAGTCCACCAGCTCATAGGTGCACGGTCCGCTTACAATGCCGAAGCTCGGATGCCAGAAGTAGGCTGCCGGTTTCTCGTAAGTGGCCATGATTTTCAATGGCAGTGGAAGGGAGGCGTTCTTCCAAACTCGGAAAGAGTCGTCACCTGCAGTGACATCGTACACGGTACAGTTATACTGGTCTCCCTTGTAGCTGATGGTCTCGTAGCCCGCGAGCTTCATTGTGCTGTCTGTATCTGCGTTGAATCTGGTCGAAACATCATCTTTTCGGTAATCTTCAAGCAGGACGGCATAGAGGTCGCGGCCAGCATACGGCTGTCCCTGCGTTACGCCTCCTGTAGTATTGCCGCTGAGAATCGTCCCGTTGTCGCGGTTTTCCTCTATCCTGAATCCGTTATTGTTCTCCTCGTAAAGCCAAGATTTTTTGACCCATGTATCCTTACTTCTCTTATCCTCAGGATACTCGTAGCTGGTATCTAGCTTCATGCTCTTGTTCTCGCCGTTCATCTGTAGCGCCACGATGTACTGGTACCTGGAGACATTTCTCAAGTCAAACAGCATAGATGGCCCAGGCTGTATGGCCTCTTCGTTTTCACCCTCCTGCGATGCTGACAAATAATTGTACGTGTCCGGACTATACCCCCAGCCTTCCAGCTCATACCTCCACAATCCATCCGGGAAGTCATTCGGGTACCTGCTGTCGATGGATATCCTGAGCGGCAGTGGCAGGGACTGGTTGTGCCATACCTTGTAGGTGGCATTTTCTCCGGGCATGACGTACACCGTACAGTTGTATATCTGATCACCGTAGCTGACAGGCTCAAAGCCAATAGCCTTAAGAGTACTATCCCTCCCCGCGTCAAACCGGGTAGACACATCGTACATTCTTAAGCCTGCGGCGCCACCGGCGCCAGGCGCAAGGGAATATGGTGTCCCGTTGTATCTGCCACCAAAGCGTGAATCGACCGCAGAGCCATCGGAACTGTTGTCCCAGATATCAGAGCTGGACACCAGGTCCTTGTGCAGCCAGAGCCGGCTTATGCTCGTATGCTTGACTGGTACCCCGGTGTAATACGTTTCATTGCTGTACTCTACTATATGTTTCTGATACTCGACCGTATCCTTTGTCTGTTGCTGCACGTCGTACTGGTACCACGATATACCATCCATATCGAACAGCCTGGAGGGTCCTGGCCAGGCAACCGTAGTGTTTGAAGGATCGCTTTCATGTGTAGGTAACACGAAGGTCGGGGTGGTGACCTTTGAGCTGCCGCTATAACCCCAGTTGAGCTGCTCAAATGTCTGTACTTCGCTTCCGTTTGAGCCCGTGAGATTAGCGACGATCCTGACCGGTGCTGGCAGGGATGCGTTGTACCATACCTTAAAGGTTGTCTCATCCGCGAATAGGCTATACACTGTAAAGTTGTAGGGTTCTTTGTGATAGGTAATCATCTCGTAGCCGAGGATCACTACGGGCTTGTTTTTCTCGGCGTCGAGCCGGGCTGAAATATCTCTGCGGCCTACCGCTTTGGCATAGTCGTTGCCTGATGGGATACTCTGTAACTCGTCCTCGTATTCGCTCGTGTAGTTACCGGCGAGTACTCTGCCATCTTTATCTACGTAAACATCGTAAAAACTCGACTTGTTCGGGGCGTATTCTGGGATTACGCTGATGATTTTATGTTCAGCAGGCACTCCCTCGTACATATCTGCAAAACTTTCGACTCTCACTTTCTTGTTTTCAATCACAGGCGTCTGGTTTGCCCCGACCTGCTCTTCAGTCAGACTGTACTGGTACCAGGAGATCTGATCTGGCTTGAAGAATCCGGCCGGCATAGTTAAGCCGCTCTGTCCAGAACAGCCCGAAACCAATGCTGCGAGGACGATCGCACCCATAATGATCGCTATACACCACGACTTCATCCACAGTACCTCCAGCGAATACACCACAAGTAATTGCTATGCTAATGCAAGTTATTGTATATTATAATTTTTTGTGATAACGTTGCTGATAGAATAAATCACGCCTGAGAATGAGTACTTTTAAAAAAGAAATGGACCTGGGTTCAGCCCCAGTCCCATAGCTGATACAGCAGCGAGTTACCCTGCATGTCACTGTACTTCATCTGGACAGCCATCGGCTTACCATTTACAGTTGAAGACCACACAGATGTGCCGCCATATAAGCTTCCCACCACGTACTTCTGGCAAACGTAGGTCTTGCCGTTGATTGTCAGAGTCTCAGGTATGGAGTTCTCTAGCGGATAGTCGTAATTCGCCCATATGGCGCCGATGTCGAATGCATCGTATAAGCCCGCCATCTGCTCGCCGCCTTGATCGAGGGCGATCTCCTCGTCATCGCTCATGACACCGATCACCTTGTTGTCAGAATCATAGTACACTGTCATTGTGTTCGGGTTCTCTCCGTTGTCGGTGAACGTTACCTTCTTGAATTTGGCTGTAGCGCCCTGAAACGTACCTGTGCCCCGCTCTACTCGGTAGTTGAAAGTGTTGGTCTCGCCGTTGGACGTGGAGGTCCACCGCCATTCGTAGTAGTTGAGGTTACTGTTGTCAAACAGCGATCCCGTCGACAGTGTTTTGCCATCCCCGGACGAAGTGCCTCCGCCGTTGTTGTTCCCTGGCAGGCTCGTGGGCACCCCGAGGTTACCGATGTCCCCGCCGCCTATGCCCGGAATTCCCGAGCAGCAGCAACATCCTGATACAGATAGTGCTGCCACTACCACCAGTGCTAATAATACCATATAATATTTTTTCAAGTCATACCCTCCATCAGCATATGCAAAGCCTTGCAGAATAAAATTAGCTCTTCAGACCCTTGCGTAATATGCGATAATTATAGAGTCATATGGATGATAGATAATTCTTTCTCAAAATTTCTTAAAAAGAGAAAGGGTGAGGCTTAGCCCCATCCCAACAGTTCTGTGGTCATTGTCGTACCTTCACTCGTCGATGTGTACTTCACCGGGAGTGGTGCCTGGGGTGAATGCCAGAACGTGGTCGTCGATCCATCTTCGGTGACCGAGTACTTCGTGCAAGCGTACGTCTTGCCATCGATGACAACTACGTCCGAGCCCTGGTTTACCAGTGCGGCTTCAGATGTCATGTAGCTGCTCGGGCTGGTTTCACTATCTGTAGTTGGTTCATTGGGATCGTTGTAGAAGTCCATTGTATTTGTCTGCGGACCCATTCCCGGGATATTCATGGTCGAAGTCATCCTCGTGTGCTCTTTCATCTTCCCGTCTTTCGGGTCGACGCCCTGGCCCAGCATCTCCATCTTGAACGTAGAGATCATGTTTTCACCGTCTATGTCTGTGGTCAACCTGTATTCGAACCAGTGGAGCTGGCCCAGGTTGTACAGCGAGGCTAACTTATCTCCAACGCTCGCACCCGGCGTGTTCGTGGGTGCCGTTACGGGTGTCGCTGTCGCGCCCGGCTCGGTGGTTCCCGGCGTTGCCGTGGGCGTAGCCGTCTGGCCTCCGCCGTTGTTGTTGCCGCCCAACATGGTGCAGCCCGATACGGATAATGCCGCCACTACGAGCAGTACTAAAACGATGCTTATGTACCTGAATTTCATGTCATACCCTCCTTTCCATACTTAGCGCGCTGCCCTGCAAATGTTTAGGGAGCTGACGCCTATGTAAAAACCACTATTCCTAAGGTACTCCGAATTATAAATAATTAAGCTTCCTATGGCAGGGTGACAGCCTGTTGAAGTGATGACACTCTGATAAATTGAAAAATTAACTCTCTATCCTGATCCCGATCGGACAGTGGTCAGAGCCCATGATCTCAGTCATGATGAACGCATCTTTCAGCTGTCCGGCCATGTTCTCGGATACGTAGAAGTAGTCGATGCGCCAGCCGACATTACGCTCTCTGGCGTTGGTCTTCATGTCCCAGAAAGTGTACTGGCCGGGCTGATCGTTGAACCTGCGGAACGTATCAACAAAGCCCTGGGAGAGGAATCTGTCGATCCACTTTCTCTCTTCAGGCAGGAAACCGGAAACTTTTGAATTCTCCTTCGGCCTGGCCAGATCGATCTCTTTGTGGGCTGTGTTTACGTCGCCGCATACGACGATTTTCCGGCCGTGGGCTTTGAGGCCTTCTGTATATGTCAAAAATGCGTCGTAGAACCGCATTTTGTAGTCCAGTCGCTCTGCACTCGCCTTCCCGTTAGGGAAGTAGATGTTCAGGAGCACGAACTCCCCATAGTCGGCGATTAGTATCCTGCCCTCCCGGTCGAACTCTTCGATGCCGAAGCCGTATTCCAGAGACAGAGGCTTCATCCTGGAGATGATGGCCACACCGCTGTAGCCCTTTTTCTCTGCCGATGAGAAGTAGATGTGGTAGCCCCAGGCTGTCCGGATCTCAGGCGGAAGCTGTTCTTCCGTGGCTTTGGTTTCCTGTAAACAGAGTATGTCGGGTCTCTCAGCTTGAAGGAAATCGACGAAGCCCTTCTTCAACGCAGCCCTAAGGCCGTTCACGTTCCAGGAGAGGATTTCCAGCTCGGTCATCCCAATAGTATCGGTTTTCATCGAAGAATAAGCTATCGACCGAGAACACAGCGCAGCGTTTGATCATTTCACGCCGGCAGTGGCGCCCCTATTCTGTAGTCCGTTAGCATCATGGTGGTGTTGAAGTCCCGGGCTGACATGAGGATCTTTGCCGGCAGCGGGATGGACGGGTGCATCCAGTAGGCTACGGTGAAGCCGGTGTTATCGCTCGCCGCAAACAGGGTAAGATTGGCAGCCTGGCCATCTAAGCCCCTGGCGTTTACCTTGCTCACGGGCTGGAACGGCACGAAGTAGTAGGTCAGGCCGGTGTCGGGGAGCGTGTTGATCTGCAGTGGTGAGACGTCCTGGTCCTGGTAGTAGTCGCCGATGGTTCCTTTCGCGTGCATCTGCTCTACCTGGTAAGTGGTCTCGTTCCACCAGATATCGTAGGCGATGTCCATGCCGTTGCCGACGGTGGAGACTACCATGTGCCGGGGATTTCCGCCGTAGTTGTCTACGGTCATGTTCCAGACGGAGGATGTGTTGCTGGCAGTCATGTTGACGGCGTACGTCCAGTGGCTGGCGTTGCCCAGGTCGTAGAGCTTCTTGCCGGCGGTGGCGTTTGTGTAGGGCGAAGCCTGCATGCCGCTCACGCAGCCTGATGCGAGGATGACCAGCAGTAAGAATAACAGGATAGCAAGTTCACGCTTCACGACGGACACCGATCAATGTTTAACAGCCAGATATAAAATGTTAACAGGCGGTTATAACGGGTTTGATATGGATAGCTTAAGGGGGCGATGCAGGCTCCTAACGGTTAATCGCACCGATCAGGTTCCCATACACCCCGGCATCCATCATGTTGGTCGGGATGAGGCCCCAGCAGTACAGGTAGCCGAGTACGACGATCAGCGGGAAGACTAGCATGAACTCTTTACGGCTGATGATCTCGTCGAACCCGAGGATGAGCGCGAAAGGCGCTGCAGGCAGCAGGTACCGGCTCACGTCGGGGTGGCCTACGAACATGATCGCGGCTACGAATATGAAGGCGTAGAAAAAGATCTCCTTGTGTTTCCACAGCCGCAGCGTGCCCACGATATATAGGATATAAATCGCGAAGAACAGTTCCATGTTATTGGTGATGCCCGGGATCACATTGTTCAGGAACATGGGGAAAGGTACCGGTACAGGTACGGAAATATTGAGGAAGGGCAGTGCTACCTGGGCGATACTCACGAACGAGCCATTATAG
Organism: uncultured Methanocella sp.; assembly: GCA_964548585.1. GTDB lineage: Archaea > Halobacteriota > Methanocellia > Methanocellales > Methanocellaceae > Methanocella_A. The sequence continues at coordinate 64,351 of CAZJRS010000003.1, forward strand.
CTGAAGTACGCGAAGAAGTCGTTGTAGGCGAACTGGTAGACCAGGAAATTGAGCACCAGGCATAGCGGGATGAGCAGGGTGAGTGGCAGGTACCGGTATTTCCGCTGCCAGATCAGCGTCGCAGCGTAAGATACCACCAGCAGTACCCCGAAAATCCGCGTCACGCTGGCCAGGCCCGCGATCAGGAAGGCCAGTGCAAACCGGTCTTTTTTGTAGCAGTAGAGCGAAGCCACGACCAGCAGGATAAAAACGGGCTCACTGGCTCCTACGCTGTGGTACAGCAGCCACCGGCTGGGGAAGAAGATGAATACGACCGAAGCCCAGAACGGGTTAACCGAGTACTTGTAGTCCTTCACCAGGTGGTAGAAGAAGATCGTTGCCAGCGTGGATGCTGCCGCAACTACGAACAGCGTGGACCAGTCGTAGCCGATAAACGAGAACGCCCGGATCAGCAACGGGAAAACAGCCAGATGGCACGCATAGTAAAAATCAGGAAGCGAGAGCGCCTGCAGGGGCGAGTTAGCCGGAGTAGAATACAGGGTAGAGGCTACGTACATGTACATAGGCCCGTCCCAGTAGCGGCTTATCACCGTCATGTCCCGCAGAAAAGGCGCCCAGACCATGAAGATCGACAGCAGGTTGAGCCCGGCAAGCGCAAAAGGCCGCCAGTCAAGGTGCTCGAAGCTGAACCAGGTCCGCTCCTTCGCCTTTCCAATAACAATCTCTTCCACTGCCATGATCTCAATGGCTACGATGGCGCGAGTCCATCATATACTTAATGGGCTGACCATGAAGGAAATAACTGAAAAAGCTGCAGTGAAAACGACGTTTACTGGCTAACCACAACGGCACAACGACTTTTTTCACCACAACGGCACAACGACTTACTTTATAAACGATTATTTGGTAATCATTAATAATTAAAACGTTGTGTCGTTGTGTCGTTGTGGTGAAAAAAGAAACGCCGTGCTGTTGTGGTTAAAAGTTAACTATCCCATTCTTTCAGGTGAATATGTAAAGGATAAAGGTTCACAAAAGGAGTCGAAAATTCGAAAATAGTTAAGCGGCTCAAGCCGCCGCCGAATTCTCAACGCTCCAGGTGGTGCTCTTGGAGTAGCTCCACTTCTCGATCCTGAGGTCTCCGCACTCGTCCGACAGGATCTTCATGTTGGTGCCCACTTCTTTGGGGCTCATGCCCAGGTCACGGGCGATATACTTGGACTTAAAGAAGCGCTTGCCTTCCTTTATGCCGTTCTTAAGATATTCGATAATGGCTTCCTGGCTATGATTATACTGTTCCTTCAGCGAAATTTTCTTCAACATAATATACTTCCCCTCTGAATACACTATATGCACCATCAAGTATTTAATGACTTCGCCTCCGAGAAAATTTTTTCAACTTATCATACTTAATAACGAATTATCATTTCGTTTCATATTTAAACCCCCGGGATTAACTGGAAGCCTGCTTGAGGCGCGCTGGCCGCACAAAACCTTTTTCAAGCACGAACGTGTAAGAGATAATGATTTAGATGAAGGCGGATAACTCTAACAAGCCGAAGGCCCCCATTCCTAAAAACGAGGAGAAAGACACTCCTTCGCCGGAAACGGGGCCCTCATCATCGAAGCTGCGGTTCCCGGAGCTTCCTCTGAAACAGGCTATTGGCTTGCCAATGGTAATTCTGTTGATATCGCTATTAATCATCGGCTACACGTTCGTCACGACCGGCAGCCCGCTACACCTTGGCCTGGATTTCAAGGGTGGCTCGCTGATCACGATCAAGACGGACAAGTCCGATCAGCAGCTGAATGAAGAGTTCGCGAAATACCCGCTTAAACTGATCACCACGGGCAATAACAACATGAAATCGCTCCAGTTTACCACTATGAGTAGCGAAGAACTGAGGGAGCTGACCAGCTACGTGAACAAGAATTACGGTAACCCCTCGATCGAGCAGGTGGGAGGCGTTTTCAGCCAGGCAAACCAGAGCCAGGCGCTCGTTGCAGTAATCGTGGCATTTCTGGGAATGGCGATCACTGTATTCATCATCTTCCGCAACTTCGTGCCCTCGGTCGCCGTGATCACCGCCGCATTCGCGGATATCATGTTCGCCATGGCCATGATGAACGTCTTCCACGTTGAGCTGACTTTCGGCACTTTTGCCGCGCTGCTTATGCTCATCGGTTACTCGGTGGATACAGATATCCTTCTGACAACCAAGGTGCTGGGCGAGAGAAAATACATCGACAAGAAGATCAGCTCCTGCAGGGTCACCGGACTGACAATGACCTTTGCTGCCATCGTCGCTTTCCTGGTGCTCTTCATCTTCTCGACCTTCTCGTACCTCGTCGGATTCTCGGCGATACCAGTACTCTCCGCGATTGCCACGGTCATGATCTTCGGACTGATCGCCGACGTCTTCAACACCTGGTTCTTCAACGCAGGTCTGCTCAAATGGTATATGGAATCCCCTGCCGGGAGGGCGAAATATGGTTGAGAAAGAACAGGGCTTCTGGGTGAAGCTACTTACCGACTACCGCATCATAGCGCTGGTGATATGCCTGCTGCTGTCTGCGATCTTCATCGGGCCGACCATATCGAACGGCCAGCTCGTGACAAACCTGAAGTTCGGGCTGGACTTCGAGGGCGGCTCCCAGATCAAGCTGAAGCTGATCAACCAGACTGGCAGTAACCAGACGATCACTGACGAACAGCTGGAGCTGACCAAAGGCATCATGGAGACCAAGATCAACGCGTTCGGCCTCAAGAACATCCCTATTGCCACGGTGAGGGACGGGGAACAGAACTCGTACATGCTCATCGACTTCGCAGGGACCAACTTCAGCGAAGCCATGGAGATCCTGGGCACCCCCGGTCAGTTCGAGATGAGGATCCAGAGCAGTGGTAACCAGTCAGAGCATATCCTGTATGGCGACAGCATCTCCGGGGTATCGATCACCTCTGAAGCGGTTACATTATCTGACGGGTCGATAGGCACCTCCTATGGGGTATCTTTCTCTCTCGATAAGGATGGGGCTCAAAAGTTCCACGAGGTAGCCAGTAAGTACGACATCCTCGGTGATCCGGATAACCACCAGGTGCTGATGCTGCTGGACGGCGTAGAATTCCACCGTGGGTCAATTCATCCAGACCTGGCCCGGAAACTGCTTGTAGGGCCGGAAGATCGGGCCGTAGCTAACACCGGCACAGGTGAAGAAGGCTACGAGGATGCCAAGAAAGTCTACGTGCACATGAGCGCAGGCGCACTGCCCTTCGGTGTCGAGGTAGTCAGCTCCGGACAGGTGCCCGCTGAACAGGGTGCCCAGTTCAAGGTCGTGGCGATCATCGCCATGGTGCTGGCACAACTGGCCATCGGCGGCATTATGTACCTCAGGTACAGGGAACCGAGAATCATCATCCCCATGTTCCTGACGTCGCTGTTCGAGGTCTTCATCCTGCTGGGCTTCGCGACGATGCCGTTCATCCGGTGGGAGATCGACCTGCCTTCGGTGGCTGCTATCATCGCGGTCATCGGTACCGGCATCGATCAGCTGATCATCATCACCGATGAAGTGATGGCCACAGGCAGAGCCCCGACCACGAAGAAGATCCTGCAGAAGATGACCCAGGCATTCAAGATCATCTTCGCCTCCGCAGCGACCGTCATCGTGGCCATGATCCCGCTGTACTTCATGGGCTTCGGAGCCCTCCGAGGCTTCGCCCTGACGACCATCGTAGGCGTAGTAATAGGTATCCTGATCACCAGGCCCGCCTACGGAAAGATCATCAGCGAGATAATGAACAAATAGGGGGCCAAAGGCCCCTATGTTTAAGGCCTTCGGCCCGATTGTTGGAGCCAGCCTAAAAACTGGACGACTCGGCCTAAGGGATGATCGGGTGCAAGCCCGGTCGTGATTTTTTTGGAATCTACTTTTGGCGACCGATTTTTGAAAATCTGAAGATTTGAAGTGCCACGGAAAGGTGGCTAGAGCGTTATACCAACATAGGCAATGGACTCTCAAGTTTTAAAAAAAGAAATTCGGGTATTGGTATACTGATACCGGGCAACCCATCGCATTTTTTTATATACCGATCCGATCTTAGGCCAGGTCGAATCCGATCTTTACCATCGCAGAAAATAAGCCGAAGGCTCTATCCGGGCTTCAGCCCGGGCCGAAGGCTCTATCCGGGCTTCAGCCCGGGCCGAAGGCTCTCAACGGGGCGGAAGCCCCGGACAGAAATCGTAGTCGAGCAGCTTTGGGTGGGTGTACTTTCCGATGTAATACGGGAACTTCTCGCAAACCCGGGGCTTGGTGTCGTGAATTGCGCAGCCGTTGGTTTCGTCGGAGAAGAATGTGCACCGGTTATTCTCCCGGGCAGCATATACGACGCTTTCCACGAGGTCGGTTATGTAGAGTACCTGGGTGATATTGCGTCTGGAGGTATCGGCTATCTCCATGCCTTCTAGAAGTGCTGCTGCTTTGGCCCGTGCCTTTGCGATGGACTCTTTACCCCATATGGCCATCAGCGGTGTCTTGGTCCGGTCTACTACGAGCCGTTCCAGGATGTCCCACCGGCGTTCCTTTATCCAGCGCAGTACGTCCGAGTGGCAGATTGAGATGAATCGGACAGAAGCGCAGCAATTGCCGCAGCGCCGGCACTCGAACGAGCTGATCTCCAGGGCTTCGCCTTCCTTGAGGAGACGCACCTGATCAGGGTACAGCTCGTAGATCCTGCGCAGCTGATCCAGGTCATCCTCGCAGGCTGCTGCATATATGCCGGGGTTCTGTCTGAAGAATTCTTCTATTTCTGCATGAGACAATTTTACACCGTCACTTAGCTAAGCGTTCCGTTACTCATTAGCACTTTACCATATTAGCTTTACGCTTGTGTTGCATCCGTGTAAAATAATGGGAATAAATCTATGTTAAGCGAAAACACCCATATTGTGAGCATTATGCAGGTGTCGGGGTTGGTCCGCTGCCTGATACGGGACGAGGCTATCCTGGTGGCGACAATTTAATGGTTTTGTCCGCGTAAACAGGTTTTATCAAGAAAAAATTAGCGGAACGGTAGACTTAAACTGCCGGCAGGCCTGGGCTGTCCCGTTCCGATCTCAGGCCGGGTCTGAGCCGATCTTTACCGTCGATCCGATCAGTATATTCGCAAATCACATCTTATTGCCGCATTCACCGCAGAACCTGGTACCGATCGCCAGTTTGGCACCGCATTTCGGGCACTGGCTCAGTCCCAACGCGGCTCCGCAGTTGTTGCAAAACTTGCCTTCGCCGGCCGGTTTGCCGCACTGTGGGCAGGCGGTGGTACGGCGTTCGATCTGGCCGGTGAAGACGCTTGCTGTCTGGGCTTTTTCATGGATCTCTTCCTTCATGCGCTGGGCTCGGGCCTTGGTGACCTCGACGTTTTCTCTTGGGGCGCATTCCACACACATGGCGTCGTCTTCGTTCCAGTCGGCGTCGCAGACGTAGTTCCTGCAGTTCGGGCACCTGTGGAAGTGTCCCATTGCTTCGTTCTGGGCCAGCTTGAAGGCTTGCTCGTACTCCTTGTGCCACTCAGGGGTCATGCCCTCATGGCGCCGGTTGATGAGATCTGTCCCCCGCTCAAAGGCGTCGCCAATGCGGGACATGCCGGCGACGTCGGCTGCCAGGCCTATTCCCTTGCCGATCGTGTCGAAAAATCCCTTTTTCTTGTAAGTCTTCGACTCGATGAACTTCGTCTTGTACCCATCCCCGCAGAGGTCGCACTTGAACACGAACTGGAACCCTGCTTCTGTACATAGGTCCTCGTAGTTCTTGGTAAAGGCTTGCATTTCCATTTTATCTACTCCATTTTTACTTCTTTAGCTGTTCCTTGAGTGGTTTTCCGCATTTCACGCAGTTGTCTCCCGTGGGGGGCTGCTCGGCCCCGCATTTAGGATTAGGACACTTGACCATGATCTGGCCCCCGCAGGCATCGCACTGGGCTCCGAAGAACGTAGGCTTGCCACACCTGGGGCACGTTAACTGTAGCTGCAGCCCGCAGTGGGGGCAAACCTTGAACCCCGCCTCGACGGTGGCTCTGCATTTGGGGCACTTCATAGGTCCGTTCGGATCTGCCCGGGCGCAATACGGGCATATGTTTGAGTCCGGCGGCACCAGTTTACCGCAGTACCGACAGGGTTGCTTGTATCCAGCCATGATTGTTAAACTTCCACTCTAAACTATTAAAACTTAAGGTCATGTCGTGATATCGGCAGGTTTACCGTCCCTTGGTCCACTTCGCCGCATCATCCTGTTCCCGGGCGTTAAAAGACAGGATGTCTGCCAGATCCTTCTTCCACCGGTCTTTGCCGGAATGGGGAATTCTGCCGATGTACCGGTCCCGCAGATATCTCAGTTCGGGCAGCCGCTGGACTGAGTAGAGATACTGCAGGTTAGCCGATTCTCTCAATTTTTCATCTGAGATGTAGATGGGCTCCCGGCGGAAGTTGATGGCGATCATGCAGTCATTGATATTGCGGATCGCTTCATCCGTGGCGCGGTCGAGATCTGCTTTGCACATGCTGCCATAGGCGTTGCGGCTGACGATCCTGAAGACATAGGTGGCCTTACCGATAGCTTTCTGAGCATCTGCTGATGCAGGCGCTTCCGCAGAGGAATCCTGTCCGGCAGCTTCAGCTTCAGGGGGCGATTGCTCCGCCTCCGCTTCGACCGACTCGTTAGTATCCTGTGATACGGAAACCGCCTCCATGATCAGCGCGTTGCCAGACTTGCCGCCTTCGTCATAGGCGGGCACCAGGTACCACACATACTCGGCAGTCGGATCGTCGGGCAGGCCCTTTTTGACGCCGATGCACATGCGATCCGCCTGGCCGACCGACTTGAGGAACTGGTACTCCTCCGAGACGCCTGCTTCCGCCAGCTTCTTCTCCATATCCGGCCAGATCTGCGGGCTGACTGCATCCAGGTCTCTTTTCATGGCCGCCCTGCCATCTCTGATGTAGCGTGACGCTTTTCTGACCATGGATGGATCGGCCAGCGGCACCAGCTCCTTAAAGGTAGCCTGCGCCTTGAGAGAAAGCGCGTTCATGGCATCGCCAATCGATTTCTTCAGGGGGTCGAATTCCCGGCCCATCATGGATAGAATCAGCTTCCGTCCCTGCTCTGTGGCCAGTGTCAGCCGGTAATCCTGATCAGCGACCCCGGAGACGTAGCTGAACGGCAGCCTGATCGGATCAGCTGTTTCAGGCAGTAGCACCAGCCCGGTCTCGTATACCCTGACTTCGCAAGGCCCGTTTCCGGCTGTCTGCTCCCCCTCGAAAAACGAATACGTGGCTTTGACGCCCTTTTTTAGTACTTTTTCGTACATGAGCATGTCCGTAAGCAGAACCTCATTGCGGGCGTGGACCAGTTCCCGGACGAAGTCTTCGTACCGGTGCCCCAGATTGAAGAAAGACAGCTGCTCCAGCGAAGAAAGCGTGATGTTGAGCCGGTAGTCCGCGGCGTTCAGCACGCTGATCTCCCGCAACGACACCAGCAGAGGCTCGCCCAGCTTCGGGACGACTGTGAGGCTTTCGGCGTCGATCTTTCCGTTCGCCTCACCGCCCGAGAGCGGCTCTCCCTTTTCATCGCTCATCGAATAGTTGAGCGGACACTGGATGATCGTCGGCAGCTCTTCTTTGCCCGTCGTATTTACGTCACCAATGCCGGAGACGGCTCCAAGCACAGCCTTTAGCTGATCAGCGCTCTTTTTCCCGGGGCTCATAACTGGTATATTCGGGTGACGCCTATTAAAATCTGTTGCATTAGCCATTGGGGCAGGAAAAAGCCGAGTTCAGCTTTGGCAACATCGTACTCTACCTGCTCTAATCATTCAAAATGGTAAAAATAGGCACGCTGCATATTCTCTGTCTGGCCTGCTTCACACACGATCTCGTATACCATGTTGTCCTCTGGAGATGCTCCGATCAGCCCTGCTAAACTTATCTCTATATCTTTGCGGCCGAACCGGTTCAGAATGCCCGCGTAGGCAATACACGCATCTCTGTCCCCGGGGCTCAGGCGGATTGCCTCTGCGTATTGCGCGATGGCTTCGTCAAAGCGGCCAAGCCGTTCTAATAATATTCCATACCTGATGTGAGCGATCTCAAACGAAGGCTCCAGGCGTACGAGCTGTCTGAGACCGGCTTCTGTGTGGTCAAAGCGCCCGCTGTCTTCCATGATTTTCCCGTAGGCATAGGCTGCCGGCAGGTTCTGCAGGTCCTGTATGACGGCCAGGTGCAGTTCCCTTTCCGCGCCCTCCAGGTCTCCTTTTCTGGTGAAGAGGTTCCCCAGGTCATAGTGCGCTCCGTGGTTTTCATCCTCCGTCTTGATCGAACTACTGTAACAAGCTTCAGCCATCCGGTCGTTCCCGCACTTTTCGTGCAGTCTGCCCAGCATATGTAGGAGCATTGAACTCTCTGGCTCTCTGCGAAGGCATTGAAGGACCTCTTTCATAGCCCTGTCGTGCAAGCCGTGCTTTTCCAGTGCCATCGACAGGTTGACCCGGGCTGTCATGTTGCCCGGCTCCATCTCAAGGATGCTACCCAGCTCGGAGATTGCGGCTTCTACTCTGCCTGTATTCGTGAGGAACGCCCCATACCGTGCGCGAATCGCCATGTTCCACGGGTCCATGGATACGGCTTTCATAAAGGATTCCTCTGCCCGGTCGTTGTACCCCATCTCCCTCAACACTTCTGCGACCACCATGTGATACATGGCTTCGCAGTCTTCCAGCGGGTCCCCCTCTTTCTCAGACATCCGTCTGAAAGTATGATGAGCACGATATTTAGCCATAATCACATTTTTAGTGCGTATTTAACCATATTAACCGCAAAGGCGTTATCCGCAAATAATATTCACCGAAAGGGTGGTTTTTCAAGCAGCGCCTGTGCGGTAAACCGGTGTGAGAAAAGAAAATGGGGCACTGCACTTATTCTGTGCGCAGCGCCTCGATGGGGTCGAGTTTTGCCGCCTGGCTGGCAGGGTATACACCCGCGATGGTCGTGGTTAGACAGCCGAAGGCTATGCCGATAAGGGCGTTCTGCAGGGATACGCCCATGGACATGCCGATGGCGTTGCTGACGATCAGCATGATGACGAACGCCATTGCCAGGCCGATCAGGCCGCTGATAAAGCCGAGCGATACCGACTCTACCAGAAAGAGGTTACGGACGTTGCCGGTTGTTGCCCCTACTGCTTTCATCAGGCCGATCTCTTTGGTTCGTTCTTTGACGGTCAGCAGCATGACGTTCATGATACCGATGCCGCCTACCACCAGGGAGATTCCCGCGATGCCGCCCAGGAGGTACTTGATGTAGTCGAAGATCTGGGTGATCGCCTCGGAGAACGACTTCATCGTCACTATGTCGAACGCCTCGTTGCGGTGGTTCCGCTGGAGATTTTCCGTCACCGCGTCAGTGATCTCTTCTACCTTATCCGGGGATTCGCAGGTGATGTAGATCATATCATAGGAGTCCCTACTTGTGAACCCGTTGATGCCTGCCGCAGTCATGTAGATGTAATTGTTCGGGTTGCCTGTGACGATCGAGCCGTTGCTCTCCTCCAGGATGCCGACCACCGTATAGTCCTGCATCTGGCCGGTCATCTGGTTGTATATCGTGATCGTCGATCCCGTGCGCATGTTTTTAGAGAATGTGCCGTTGGCGACCTTACTGCCAATCACCACGGAGTACCTGTCCGAAGGAGACAGGAAACGGCCCTTGTCGAGTGTGGTGGCCAGCTTTTTCTCGTTGTTAGGGCTGATGCCCTGGATGGAAATGCTCCGGTTTTCCGAGAGGTAATGGACGGTGCCTGATGCTTCCATCTTGGGGTTAACCTCTGTCACGCCAGGTGTGCTTAGTATCGTACCCAGATCCCGATCGGTGAACTTGGCCGGAGGCTTGCTGGTCTGCGCTACGCCGAAGCTCATCCCCATGCCGCCGCTCTGGTCCTGCAGGCTCTGGGGGACCAGGATGATCTGGTTCAGGTCGAGATTACCGAACTGCTCGGATACGCCGCTGAACACGCCGTCGCTGATGCTCATCATGGCCACGATGGCCATGACGCCGATGATGATGCCCAGGCTGGACATCAGCGTTTTAAATTTGTTGCTGTTGAAGTCAGCGAGTGCGTACTCGACTATGTCTGTCGCTCTCATGTTTAATCCGCCCTCAATGCTTCTATCGGATCAAGTTTCGAAGCCTGGCTGGCAGGGTATACTCCTGCTGCTGTCGTGAGAACCAGCCCGAACACTATGCCGATCAGCGCGTTTGTCACGGAGACGTTCATGCTCATGTTAATATAGCTGCCAACAGCCCACGCGGCGACCATCGTAAATATGACGCCGGCTAAGCCGCTGAACAAGCCCAGCAGTACGGCCTCTGTAAGGAAGATCATCCTCACGTCCGTGGTGGTTGCGCCCACCGCTTTCATCAGGCCGATCTCCTTGACTCTCTCCCTGACGGTCAGCATCATCACGTTGGCGATGCCGATGCCGCCTACGACCAGAGATATGGCACCTATTCCGGTCAGCGCGGTCTTAATTATGGAAAAGACCTGATCGATAGCATCCATGAACATCTTTTGCGTAAGTACTGAATAGGCTTCGTTCTTGTGTATGTACTTCAGGGCGTTTTCCACGTTGGCCGCTGTCTGATCTGCGCCTTCTACACTGTCAGCTCTGAGCGCAATGTACGTGAAGGTGTCCTGGTCTGTGATGCTCTTAATGCCCGCTCTCGTCATGTAAATGGCCGTATTGGGGTCGCCGGTGAGGATCGATCCGTTCCGTTCCTTCATGACGCCCACCACCATGTAATCCTGCGATTTACCCGTATAGGGGTTAGAGAGCGTCATGTACGATCCTGGGGTTATCTTCCGGCCGAACGTGCCGTTCGCGACCTTGCTGCCTATCACAATGGCATTAGTATCCGACTGTGACAGATACCGGCCCTTATCCACCTGAGATACGTAGCTTCCCATGTACTGAGGCATGATGCCGCTGACAGCCAGCGTCCGGTTTTCATCCTTGAACCTGGCAAGGGCGCTCGTACTAATCTCCGGGTAGACTTCTTTGACGCCTGGCGTGCCTAGCAGTATATTGACATCTCTGTCAGTGAACTTAGCGGGAGCCTTCTGGACCGTCGAAGTCGGCGAGCCACCCTCCATGTTGATGCTCATCGGGAGCACCACCATGGTGTCAAGCTCCAGCGTTCCGAACTGAGATGTGACGCCGGTTTGCAGGGCATCGCCGAACGTGAGCATTGCCACTATGGCAAAAACGCCGATGATGATGCCCAGGCTGGAGAGCATGGTCTTGAACTTGTTACTGGTAAAGTCTACGACCGCGTACTCCAGCACGTCAGATGCTTTCACTTCTTCGCCCTCTGGCTTCTCATGAACAGGTATATGCCGCCGATCACAATCAGTACGAGAACAATCGCGACGATCAAGATGATCATGGTGTTGTCGTTGCCTGCGCCCGGAGCAGATGCTGCTGAGGCGTCAGTCTTAGCGTCCACTGCCACGACCATGGGGGCGGTCTGGTGCCAGTTGTCGCCGTTCTTATACTTGAGCACGAAGGACGGGGAACCGGTGTACGTTGCGTTCTTACTTGTCGTCTCGAATGTTACAGTGTACATCTCGTTGGCGCCGATGTTGCCAACTGTGTACTCTGCCCGGGGCTTGAAGCTGAATTCTGCTCCCTCGGGGACTACGCTGGCAGAGGTAATGCCGTTCGACCTGTAGTTGACCACGTCTATGATGATATTGCTCTTGGAAGTACCAAGCTTGGAAGGCGCGTCGTTGAGGACCATCTTCGGCTGGGTGCTGTCGACGACGACGGGCACGACCTGGTTGACGAAGACATTATCATTGTCGGTCTTCACCTTGATTGGCAGGTAGTACTTGCCGTCTGCGGCAGTGCTGTCGACCTTGACGGTGAACTGTAAGGTCATGCTGTCACCCAGGCCAAGCGAGCCCACATCATTGTATGGGTTGTTGAGCACATGGACAGGCCCTTCAGATATCAGGTTCACGAACTTAATCGCCGCGGCACCCGAAGATCCTTCGCTCGAAGTGGTCTGATCAGATACCGTCTGGGTTATGCCCGGGGAGATCGACCCGTTATTGTAATACTGGTATTGCGAAGACGCTGTGTGAGTAGACGTGTTTCCGGCACCCACCGACTTTAGCGTGTTGGTGATCGTCACCGGAACCGTGCCTGTGTCACCGGGCATCAGCGGGGCAGACGCGGTGGTCGCCGTCACGGATGCGACAGGTGCGACCGTACTTCCGGTCATTGCAAGCAC
>CAZJRS010000004.1:0-73558 GCA_964548585.1 uncultured Methanocella sp.
TAAGGTACGCGAGTCCCTGGGAACCGTAATACGCTGCCAACCCACCAACAAACACTTTTTAAAAATATTCAATCAACAACAATAGCAAAAGCTATAAAAAAATAAATTTACTTAGCTCTTATTAAACATGATATAATATCATCTGTACATTTAACTTCAGCAAACAAGCCATTAAGTGCACTCATAAATGATTTTTGAATTAGATCCGCTGTAATTAATTCATTATTAATTACTAAGTTTTTGGTTGCACATCCATCGTAAGCAACTGTACAAATATAACCAAAATCGTATGCTGCTCTGATCGTTGAATCTACACACATATGTGTCATCATGCCTGTGATAATCAGTTGCTTTATATCCAATGTTTTCAAGATTTTGTCCAAATTAGTATCTTTAAAACTATTTGGATAATGTTTGATAATAGTTGTTTCATTATTCATTGGCCTGACGTTATCATGTATTAAAGATCCATTCGTCTCAGGCAGGAAAAATGTTGCTCCGCTACGATTAGATATATGTCGTATATGAATTACTGGAAGATCGTTCATTCGGAAAAATGTCAGAATCTTTTTAATCTGGTTGGAAGCTTCGATTGCGCCGATAAGTTCGTTTTTTCCATTTGGAAAGTAGTCGTTTTGGACATCTATAATCAACAGGGCAGTTCTCATGCTTACCTGTATGCGTATATTAAAAATAATATTTCCTGTTGTTGAAGCAAACCTTCCTTTAACACATCTATAATCATAACTACATTATATTTTTTGACATACAGGACAAATATATGAAGCCGTGCTTCCAGTTTTAATCTTCTCAATGATAGTTCCGCAGTCCGGGCATGGCTGATTTTCTTTATATCCCACTAAAAACTTTTCAATGCCGCCGCCATTACCGTAGAGGTCTTTTTCGAATTTTAATCCACCTTTAGCCGCGGCTGTGTGGAGGTTTTCATTTATCGCATTGAATAATGATTCGATCTCTGTATCGGTGAGAAGTGATATTTTTTTATTGGGGTGAATACGGGCTTGGAATAATATGTCCTGGGCGTATACATTGCCTATTCCAGCTATGATTTTTTGATCTAGAATCAGTGACTTGACGGAGTTTCTCTTGTTTTTAACCAGAGTTTTAAAGTATTCTTGAGTGAACTCCGGGTCTAAGGGGGATGTTCCTAAGGTTGAAGTCATCTTATGGGTGTTCAGGCATTTATTATACATCGCATGTACGTATCCGAACCACCAGAACTTGATCGATAGCGAGGAATCATCTGTAAAGTTAAAACGTAGTTGGTATTTACTACTAACATCTGCAGCTTGCTTATGGTAAAGGACATCTCCTCCCATGCCCAGGTTAAGAAGTAACGTCATGTCCTCCCCGAGGGCTGCAAAGATCCATTTTCCTTTTGATCTGATCGTACCAACTTGTTTTCCTTTAACTATCGCTTCGAATTCTTTTCCTGGCATATTCAGGCATTTTTCTTGAAGAATTTCCACTTTTGCTATGGTCTTGCCTCTTAGTTCCTCGTTCATCTGTCTGGCAAGGTTGTATATCTCAGGCAACTCTGGCATTTGGTTTCTCCTTTGAAAATACTTCAATTTTCACTTATTATAAACTGATCTATGTCCATCGTAAAAGTAATCGATTGTTTTCTATTTTAATGGTCAGAGGATATTTTCCATCGCAAACTTCTTAACTTTTACCTAACTTAATCAATAGTGACTGCCATGGATATCAATGACATCGACTCCGATCTCAGCAACATAAAAATGCCTCAAAGATCGCCACCGGGCAAACGACTTGATATGAAAGTCAAAAATGCCGGCTTCAAAATCATTATACTAAAAGCGATCTCTTTCCTGTTTATTGCAGCCTTGTTGATTTTCGCCATCCTGACTATGCTTAACGCAGACAAATCTGGCATCGATCGAACTGTACTCATCGCCATTCTGTTTGTACTCGTTGCCGGAGGCGCATTAGTTTCGATGAAGCTCTGGAGCCTTGACTATGCCGGGTGGCTTTTTATGCTTCTCATTTGTATGGCCGGTGTCGCGCTTCCTGCTTTCTCGGCATACAGTCATGGTGCTATTGCTATCGGTACGATACCGATCATCGCTACTTCAATTATCGGATTGGCCCTGCTATGGTATGCGAAGGATGTGCTGGGGATAAAAAAGTTATCGGATATCTTCAGCCCGCATTAGCTGTCTGAACTAAATAATAGTGAAGAGCCTATTTTTCGAGCTCTTCCTGGATCTTCTCTCGTAGTACTTTATTGATCAGCTTTCCGTCTGCTTTTCCTCTGAGTTTCTGCATGACCAGGCCCATGATGCCGCTCATGGCCGCATCGCCTTTCTCTTTGACAAAGTCATGTTTCTCTGCGACGATGTCACCGATGATCTTTCTGACTTCATCTTCGTTTACTCCTCCGAGGCCCATTCTCTTAATGGCATCTTCGACGCTATCAGATGGCTTCTGTGAGGTTTCCTTGAGCACGGTAGGAATAGCCTCTTTGGCTATCTTGCCCTCGTTGACGAGCCTGAATAACTCGTTAATATGTGTCTCTGTGATGTCGTCGACAGGTACCCCCTCTCTACGAAGCTCTGTCATGGTGCCGTGGATTGTCCTCGCGATCAGAGTGGGGTTTCCATATTTCTTAGCTAGCTCTTCAAATAACTCCGCGTCTGCAGAGTATGCGAGGCCCTTCGCGAACTCTTCGTTTAGTCCGTAGTGCTTCATGAAGCGATCCTTCTTTTCGCTGAGGAGCTCGGGCATATCCAGTCTGATACGGTCCATGTACTCTTTTGTGACCGGGAACGATACTACGTCTGTTTCCGGGTACATTCTGGCTCTGCCCGGCAGCGGGCGCATGTACTCGGTGTTTCCATTGGGTAGCGGTCCTCTCGTTTCTTCCGGGATGCCGATCATAGTCTCCTTCGCCCGTCTGATGACCGCTTCCATGGCTGCCTTCGACTTTTTCTGAGTGTCAGCTACCATGACAAACGCATCGTTCTCGTCCAGCTCCAGCTTTGCCTTCACTGCATCCACTTCTGACGCTGTGATCCCATAGTTGGGCAGCTCATCGATATGGAAAATACCGCCCACACCTGATGCACGCTTGGCCCGGTCCGAGAACTCGGTGCCCAGCCTTCTTCCGGGCTGAATCTCTTTTCTAATAAGCCCTTTGAAGCCCGGCAGCTTAATCGCGTAAGCTACTCCACCGGCGGAGATCGCCTTCTTCACAACCTTTGACTCTGAACTTTTGAAGATGTCGGTGATGTCCACGATTCCGTCATTGACGCTCGCTCTTCTGGCAATCAGCTCATCTTTTATGGCTATCAGGTTGATTTGTCTCTCGGCCTCTTTTTCAACGACCAGCTCGATGAGGTCCAGTGCCTGGACTCCCTTGATCTCTACCCGGGCGCCTTTCGCGATCGATACGTTCACGTCCTGGCGTATCGTGCCGAGGCCTCGTCGTACTTTTAACGATCTCAGGAGTGTTCCAATCGCGAGAGCTACTTCTCTGGCCTGGGCAGGGGTCTTGATGTCCGGTGCGGTAGCGATCTCGATGAGGGGAATGCCAAGCCGGTCCAGCGAATAGATCGTGGCATCGCTTTTCGCTTCGACTTTGGATGCTGCATCTTCTTCCAGGCATAGCGTATCCATGCCTACTTTGCCTAGGGGTGTCTCCAAAAAGCCGTTTGAGGCGATATAGCAAGACCGCTGGAAGCCGGTGGTATTCGAGCCGTCTACCACGATCTTGCGCATGGCAAATACCTCATCCACAGGCGTCATGTTGAACAAGATCGAAGCCTTCAGCACAATCTCCATTGCTTCCGAGTTCAGTGGGGAAGGAGGCTCTTCATCGTTCTCAACCAGGCAGGTTGTATCGTATGCCTTGTAGATGAACTTTTTACGAGTCATGGCCTGTTCGGCTGCCGCCCGGTCCACCTCGCCCATTTCACTTTCCCTGGCCCGCAGGAACCGGAAAAATTCAAAGTTCGACTCTATATTTTCCCGGATCTCATTCGGGCATCGGCAGAACAGCTTTGTCCGTGTTGCCAGTTGCTGGTGGATCTCCAGCCCGGCCTTGAGCCCAATAGCCCTGTAGTCGATCATACCTGGGTCCTCCAGTTGATCTCTCCTGCGATATTTGTCTCCATGATCCTCTTTACCTCACCCGGATCTGCCGCCTGTCCCAATGCCCACATGAGCTTGACCAGCGCAGTTTCGGCCAGCATGTCCTGCCCTTCGATGACGCCTGCGTTGATCAGGTCTATGCCTGTCGAATATACCCTGTCACAGACTCTGCCATTGATGCACTGGGACGTCATCACAATCGTCATTCCTGATTCGATCGCTTTTTTCACCGTGTGAACCCAGTTTCTGTTGACGTGTCCGAGGCCTGTTCCTTCAATAACAAGCCCTTTGTAGCCGTGGTCCAGGTAAAAGTCTATGATGTTGGCCGGCATGCCAGGGTAGAACTTGACCAGTGCGCAGCGGCAATCGATGGCATCGCGTAGCTCCAGTGGCTTATCGCCGCGCTTCGGATGATCCCCGATTTTCGTGATCGCCTTTGTCGAGTACTCCACTCTGGCGAGGGGCTCATCGTTAACGGATTGAAAAGCATTTCTCGCAGATGTATGTAATTTCCTCACCTTAGTGCCTTTATGCACATAGCAGAACTCGTCAGATGTGGACCCGTGCATGACAACTGAGACGCCTGCAATGTCAGATACCGCAACAGTTGCGGCACATATAGCATTCATCGCATTATCACTGGATGGCCGGTCAGACGATCGCTGGGAGCCAACCAGTACGACGGGTACCGGTGACTGTACCATAAAAGAGAGAGCTGCTGCAGTATACATCAGCGTATCTGTACCATGAGTAACAATAATTCCCTGGGCGCCTTCTTTGATGTGCCTGTACACCGCCCGGGCCAGGTTTTGCCAGATCGAGGCGTCCATGTCTTCGCTGAAGATCATGCTGAGTACTTCGCCTTTGTAGTTGGCAATCTCAGTGAGCTCCGGGATCGAGTCCATGATGTCATCCGGGGTGAACTGGGATGATACGGCTCCTGTCCTGTAATCCACTCTACTGGCGATGGTGCCTCCCGTGGAAATGATGGATACGGTCGGAAGCCGTTCGTTTTCGATGTGAGCATGTGGGGCTTGCTTAAACGAAGGTGGTGTGGACTTTTCCAGGAACTCTATTGTCGCCCCCTCAGGGGCAATGCCTGCGTTGTAACCATTGTTCATTTTAAGCACGATATTCCCGCTCCGTGAGGGCATGAGGACGCCCTCAAAAGTGCGGCTGTCTTTACGTACCCTGACTTTGTCGCCTTCGGCGAACTCAGTGCCATTGATGATCAATGCTGTCCCTCCGTAATACTGATGACCGCCAGGTCCAGATCGCGATAAGCTTCATCAAGATTATCGTTGAGCTTCGAGAGCGCTGCGGCGTCAAGCAATATCTTTTTCCGCTCAGTGCTGATCTTCTTTTCAACGGCTATCAGCGCCGGGCCACCTGGTATGCTCCTGCGCTGCACGTTGCTCCACGGGTCTTTGGCTTCTTCCACCATCTGTGCGGTGAGGCCCATTTCACTGACCTTTTTACCGATCATCTCCACTGATGCCCGGTCCACGTCTTCCAGCGAAGGATTACCATCTTCCCTGGCGAGCCAGCCTACGATGCCATGGGCCGTGCGGAACGGGAGGCCTGTAGATCTGACTATGGTATCTGCGATCTCGGTTGCTGTAGTGAATCCCATTGTGCTCTTGCGCCGCATCTCTTCCTTCTTAACCGTGATCGTCTGAATGGCCCCCGTCATGATCCTGATCGATGATCGAGTGATCTCAAACGCCCTGAGCAGCTGTGGCGTGACTTCCTGCAGATCCGAGTTGTAGCTGTAGGGCAATCCCTTCACAATGGTGAATGCTGCCACCATGTGACCGATCACAGTACCGCTGCGGCCTCTGACTAATTCCAGCACATCCGGGTTCTTCTTCTGGGGCATGATTGAGCTGGTCGAGGCATATGTATCACTGAGCTCAATGAAGCCGAACTCCGATGTACTCCAGAGCACCAGTTCATCGGCCAGTCTGCTCAGGTTAACCTCGATGATCGCCATTCTCGATGTCAGATCCAGTATGAAATCCCGGGCGGATACACCGTCCATGGAATTGTCCATAGGCTGCTCGAAGCCCAGTAGCTTCGCAGTTAATTCCCGGTTGAGGTTGTATCCGGTCGACGCGAAGGCTGCACTCCCAAGCGGGCATATGTTGACAAACTTCAGTGCATCGGTCAGCCGCTCGAAGTCCCTGCCAAAAGAGGATGCGTGAGCCAGCATGTGGTGAGCCAGCGTCGTCGGCTGGGCATGCTGCATATGCGTGAAGCCCGGCATGAGGGTTTCTTTATGCTCTTCGGCCATGAACAGCAACGCACTGCGTAAATCCTGCAGGTCTTCCATCAGCCCAAGCAGTTCCCTTCTTGTGGAGATACGAATGCAGGTAGCTACTTCATCATTTCTGGACCGGCCCGAATGCATCCTGCCTCCGGCATTTTCGCCCACAGTCTTGATAAGTTTCGATTCGATGGCCATGTGGACATCCTCAAAGGAGGGAATATCCACTGTGTCGACTCCTGCCTGCCCGATGGCAGTCAGGGCTTTTAGAATCGCGGCCGCATCGCTCTCCGAGATGATGCCCTGCCGGGCAAGCATAATCGTATGCGCCTTATCGATGAGAATGTCGGATGGGAACAGCCAGCGGTCAGCCGGAATGGACGCTGTGAAGACGCCCACCTCTTTTTTCTTCTCGCCTGCCAGCCTTCCCCTGCGCAGAATGTCTTCTTTGTTTTCCATAGCCACACGCTCTTGTGAAATGAATTGACGTCGGGTATATTTCTCTTGTCATCATATATCATACTTTCACCACTCGTCTGCCCTTTCCCGGTGTTCGGGCACATGCCCCGATACAAAACCTATTTATTTCCCAACGGAACGAGTATGCAGGAACATGATTTTTTCTGAGGTATATGACGAGGGCAACGACAAGGTGTTCGTGTTAAGGGACACCATCGAGGTCCGGGTGCCACACCAGTTTTACGGGAAGCTCAGCCGGAAGTACTCCGACGAAGAGATCGTCTCCATGCATGAGCCGAAGATCCTGAAGCATCACTGCACGCACCGCCCGCTCGTCTACGTCACCAAAGAATCCGAAATACCTCTCATCGGCCACACCGCCTTCGGCTTGATCGACCGGGGTACAAACCTGATACAGGTCCGGCCCATCACCGGCTGTAATCTGAACTGCATCTTCTGCAGTGTGGACGAAGGACATACCCAGACAAGGCAGACCGACTACATCGTCGACACCGACTACCTGGTCGAGGAGTTCACGAAGCTCGCAGAGCTTAAAGGCAACGACGTAGAAGCCCATATCGACGGACAGGGTGAGCCTTTCCTGTACCCGTACATGGTGGAGCTACTGGAAAAGCTGCGCAAGGTGCCGCAGGTCAAGGTCATTTCCGCCCAGAGCAACGGCATGATGCTGGACGAGGAAAAGATCAAAGCCATGGCCGGCCTCCTGGACCGGATCAATCTGTCGCTATCATCTATGGATGACAGAACCGGCCAGATACTGGCAGGCACGAAAAAGTACGACACAAATCACGTGAAGAACGTGGTCCGCTGGTGCCTGGAAAATGGCATCGACGTGCTACTCGCTCCTGTTCTGGTGCCCGGCTTCAACGATGATGAAATCACGAAGATTGTCGAGTTTGGCCAGGAGATCGGCGTCGGGCGGATGTATCCGGGCTTCGGGATCCAGAACTACGTCAAATACCAGTTCGGCAAAAAAGTGAAATGCAAGCCGATGAGGTTCGATCAGTTCTTCGAGCGGATCGCCGAACTGGAGCAGAAGTACAACCTCAAACTCAAGCTGACCCCGCAGGATTTCGGCATCCACAAGGCGAAGTCTTTGCCGAAGGTATTCCGAAAGGGGGA
This sequence comes from uncultured Methanocella sp., assembly GCA_964548585.1. Classification (GTDB taxonomy): domain Archaea; phylum Halobacteriota; class Methanocellia; order Methanocellales; family Methanocellaceae; genus Methanocella_A. The sequence continues at coordinate 8,003 of CAZJRS010000004.1, forward strand.
TATGGTCCGCTTAGAGATCGTGGCGCCCGGCCGGGTGTTCGGAGAGATGCTTGCCGTGGCTAACGGGCGGGTGATTGGTGTTCTAACGGAAAAGCCAGTGGGATCACACCTGACGGCCGAGATCACGAGAATCACCGACAACATCTATAATGCAAAGTAAAATAATGCAAAATAAAATCGGATTTTTTGGTAATGATCAGCTTACCTGCTGAGCAGCAGTCGCTTTTTCCAACCGGAGTGCCTGTTCGATCGCCCGAATCCTGTCCACCGGAATCTCCAGATCGACTTTGTTCAAGGCTACGCCCAATAATTTCCCGGCTCTTTGCAACTCTTCCGGGGAATGATACTGTTCTGCCTGCAGGAAAATCCTTTCTACCGGCACCCTTTGCGCTAAAGCGCAGATGGCGCAGATCAGGTCGAAATCGTTGGCACGCCACAGCTCCTTGCGGTCGATCTTGAGGCAGTCAACGACGTAAAGCCGGTCATTAGCGTACAGGAAATTGTCCAGCTTGACATCGCCGTGAAAGACACCCGTATCCTCCATCGTCTTCAGGGTGGAAAAGATCTGGCCGATCACATCGTCGGTCAGCTCTACTTTGGAGAGGGGCTGGCCTTCGACGAACTGCATGACCAGGATGTAGTCATCAGGGTTGAGCCGGTGGGTTCCAAAGACTTCAGGCACATTCACATGCCTGTTTTTCAGCAGCATGAGCGAATTACGCTCGAACTCAATCATGTCCTGCGCCCCATCGTGGCCGTCGAAGGATAGGTTCGCCCGTTCTGCAATGACGCCCAAATTGCGGAGCACAGTCATGTACCGGTGCATCAGTGCACTACGGTCGTTGATGATCTTACCCATGTACTTTCGCGGCTGATTCGACTGCTTGTCCACGCCTTCTACGATGCAGGGTATGGACATCCAGTAGGAACCTCCCGCGAGCCGGAGCTTAATCTTCTTCATCCCGTAGTACTTCCTGAACACATGCCTGATCTGAGCCTTGCGGAACACGTTCAGATCATCCCGGGAGATATCGTGTACCCAGTCGATGAGCTGGTGCTTAAGCTTCGTTTTCAGCAGTCGGTCAACGCCCCTGACAATGATGTAAACACCAGCGATCAGGACGACCATAACCCCCTCGACGACGATGTTGTTCAGTACCCGGTATACTGTCTTCCTGGCGGCATCCATCCAGTAGCTCATGGCATGCGTACAAGGTGTCGTTGTCCTAAATAATTAATGGAGATCGCCGGGAGCAACATACCAATCCCCGGACCGGACGCCAGGCATAAAAACGCAAAGCAAGGCTGCACTTTTAACCCGGCTTTAAACCGGATTCCCAAGTTCCCCCCGGAGTTCTCTGATCTTTTCGGGCGGCAGGTCTATGTCGACTTTGCTAGCTGCCACATCGAGTAAGTTACCTGCATACCGCAGTTCTTCTTCGGAGAAGTGTTTTCTGGCGAGCATCATGACGGTTAGGACAGGTGCCTTTTCGCACAGTGAGCATAGCGCGCAGATCAGGTCGAATGCCTGGGCCAGGGGAAGTGCGGTCTTCCCGATTTTAAGGCAGTCGAGAACGTAAATTTTTCCTCCGGAGTACATAAAATTATCCAGCTTGATGTCCCCATGGATGAAATGACTGTCGTGCATCTTTTTAAGGATGGCCAGCACTTCGTCGATCTCCTTCTGGTCGAGCCTGACCTCTGAAAGTGGGGCTCCTTCTATGAACTCGGTCACAAGCATGTAGTCGTCTTCATTCAGGCTATGAATCCCGATGGCTTCAGGCGCGTTTACACCTTCTTTTCTCAACCTGGCCAGGCAGTGGTGCTCAAAGCTTACCATATCTCTTGCATCTTCGTATTCATCAAACCACAGTTCAGTTCCGCCGGCTAGAACTCCGATGTTACGTAACATCGTCATGTAGGTGTGTTTGATCGCGCTTTTATCGTTGACGATCTTTGCCAGGTATTTTACCGGCTTACCCTTCTTCAAACCTTCTACGATACATGGTATGGAGAGCCAGTATGACCCGCCGGCAAGCCTGATACTGATCCTCGAGACGCTGTACTGACAGCGGAAGATCTGCCGTATTTGCGCTTCTCTCAGCGGGTTCAGCTGGTCCTTCGACATTTTCTGAAGGTTGTGGATGAATAGGCGCTCGGTTCTTGTATTGAATATACTGTCGAAGATGGTGGTCACTCCGAAACAAACCGCGATCAAAACTATCAGAATCGCCTCGACTAGCCTGTTCTTCAACAATATGTAGGCGATCCTTCTCAACAACCGGTCCGGCGACCGGCTGAATGCTTTCTGGGTATCACATTGAGCAGCGCACATCCGGGTCAATATCATTTGAGCTTATGTCCGGTTAAATTATGCCAAATTTAAATTAAGAAACGGGAATACTGCAGACCAATAAGTCTGGCATGCCAGGCGATTCTGCCATTTTGACAGAGTCCTTGTACGCAGTAGCATACCCAATAGAGCATCACTAGTCATACTTATATATTAAACTTTTAATATTATATGATAAGTGTTATCTATATTGTTGTACATAGAAGCTATTCCAATGTGGGTGTGATCGTTCGTGTATACTTCGTTTATCGGGCTATGAAATGAAATGGAACGGGAAGAACGAGTAATGGACGCAGTGGACAGTAACGAGAGGGTAGTCGAGGCGTATACGATAATGCAGCTCTTTGACGTATTTGTTAAAATCCAGGCATAGAGCATCAAAAAGCTGGAAACCACGAGCCAGGATATACTTGGCCTGAATGGTGTTCAAAAATCCTATAACTTTTTAACCGTGCAGCAGAAAAAGGGCTGATGATCTGTGGGTAAGGGGGGGGGGGGGTCTTCGTCACGGCAATGTTATAGGCCGCTCCCCAGTTGGTCACAGCGCAGCGTTCGTATTGTTGAGTCGCTTAATGGCGTGAGCATGATTTATTGTACGTGTTATCTAAACTTCATGTATCCTCCATCCATGGCTGAAGCGGCCAGCGATGTATACAGTCCGAGTATACCCGTAAACTTCGGATCAGGGCGTTTCCACGCTTTGAACCTCTGCTTGATCACCTCCGCAGCTTCGTCGGGCGTGACCTCTTTTCCTTTGACACCTACGATGTCCAGGATTCTGTGGGGGATGTCGATCTTGATCAAGTCCCCGTTTTCTACGATGGCCAACGGCCCTCCGTCCATCGCCTCCGGTGATATGTAACCCACACAGGGTCCCCGGGAAGCTCCTGAAAATCTTCCGTCGGTGATCAGCGCTGTCGTGGTGCAGAGTTCCCTGCTGGAAGCCAGCGCTTCAGTGGGGTAGAACATCTCGGGCATACCGCAGCCCCGGGGACCGACATAGCGAATCACAATTACCGATCCTTTTTCAATGTCCCCTGCAAGGATAGCATCCCTGGCCGCCAGCTCTCTCTCAAATACGATCGCAGGGCCGGTATGGCAGAACATTTCCCTGGGCACTGCCGCATATTTGATCACAGCATGGTTTGGGGCGACGTTGCCTTGCAGGATGGCCAGCGAGCCCTCCCCTCTGGGTTTGGATGCCGGGTATATCACGTCAGAAGCCTCGATCTTGTAGCTTTCCAGATGCCTGCGGACATGCTCAAAGAAATGCTGGCGCTCCATATCTTTCAGGTTTTCTCCCAGCGTTTTGCCGGTCACAGTCAAAGCATCCAGGTGCAGGTGCTCTTTGATCTCTCTAATAATTCCCTGTACACCGCCCGAATACCAGAATAATATGGCCGGGTGGCAGCCACTGGGCCGAACATTGAGGAGCATTGGTATCGTGCGGTTCAGCTCGTCCCAGAGCCGGGGGCGTAGAGTTATGCCGACCTCCCGCGATATGGCGGGTAAATGCAACAGCGCGTTCGTCGAGCCTCCTATGGCTGCATGTACCATGATGGCATTCTCGAACGAATCCTTAGTCAGGATATCTTTTACCTTCAGTCCGTCGTCCAGCATCTCTATGATCCTTGCCCCTGCTTCTTCTGCTTTATGCCGGATGCCCGCGGCAAACGCTGGCATAGAGGCCGCACCGGGCAGGGTCAGCCCCAATGCTTCTGACAGGGACTGCATGGTATTGGCAGTGCCCATGAATGAGCAGCAGCCTTCCGTGGGGCATGCGTTTCGCTGGAGGAACCGGAACTCCTCGTGAGGAATCTCGCCCCGTTTGAGCTGCGAGTATATCGTACCAACCTGCTCCAGCGTGAACATTCCGGGTCCTTCCATCATGGTGCCCCCCGGGACGTGGATGGCCGGGGCATCGTTTAACCGGGCGGCTGCCATGAGCTGCCCGGGTACACCCTTGTCGCAGCTGGACAGCAGCACGATCGCATCAACCGGCTGGGCATTCCAGTGTACTTCGATCATCCCACAGATGAGCTCCCGGGAGAGCAGCGAGTAGTTCATGCCTTCCGTGCCCTGCGCTATACCATCGCACATATCCGTGACGTGGTGATGAGCCGGCTTTCCCCCGCTGGCGTAGACACCTCTGGCCACCATATCGGATAACTCCTTCAAATGGTAGCTGCCGGGGAGCGCATCTCCCCAGACGTCCTCAACAAGAACCTGGGGCTTCTCCAGATCGACTACCCCCCAGTCCATTGATAGTTTAAGCGGATCGATTTCCGGGCCGAGGCTTCTCAAATCCTGACTTCTCATAAATATAATATTTTTATTATGTATTTATGTAGGTGGCGCGTGAATGTCCAATAAAATAATTTCATTTTTATGCCACATCATTTCCAGAAATTTGCAATAAGAGGAAAATGTATAAGTACCACATCCTTAGATATTCCTAATGCTGATTCATTCAGCCCATCTACTGTCGAGGCTTGACCATGTTAACGACCGAAGATATACACAAGCTTGTCAGGCTTAAAGAAAAAGATAAAGAAGCCTTCTACCGGCTGCTCGCCGATATGCGGCGAGCGTATCCGCTGGACACGCTCCTGAACTACAAAAAATTCAAGGAATACGCGCCCAACGTCTGAAGTGGGCGCTCCTCTATTTTTGGACCAAAGGGCCTTCGGCCTGGGTTTTAAGGCCTTCGGCCTAACTGTCATCTCAAACATAAATAATGGATCGACCCAGCCTAAGAAACGAACTTTTAACTTATTTTCGAAGAAATCTAATCAGAGCCCAAAACATTTATAGCGACATTAGCCCATTCATAGACTGATACCTATGGTGGATGTAGCTGTCATTCTCGGCTCCGTATCCGATCGCCCAATCGCTGACAAGGCAATCGACGTGCTCGCCAATAACCATATCTCGTACGACCTGCAGGTGCTCTCAGCCCATCGAAACCCCGACGAGCTGGACGCGTATGTCAAGGGTAGCGATGCAAAAGTCTTCATCACCATCGCCGGCCTGGCCGCAGCACTGCCCGGCGTCGTGGCAGCGAGGACGAAAAAGCCGGTCATCGGCGTGCCCGTATCCTCCAAGCTCGGCGGTCTGGACGCGCTCCTGTCCATCGTACAGATGCCCAAAGGCGTGCCCGTCGCATGCGTGGGCATCGACAACGGCGATAATGCCGCACATCTGGCCATTCGCATCTTACAGAGGTAATTTTCATGAAAATCACTCAGCTAAATATCTGGTACGTCAAAGCCATCTACCTGGGCTTGGCCGGACTGCTCGCCATCGGCGCTATCATATCGGCAATCTACGAAATGCAATACCTGGCCCTTCTCTTCGTCGTGACGGCCGCACTCGTCATCGTCATCGGTTCCTTCATCTTCGCGCGTATGTTCAAACAACTCAAAGTGAAGAAAGTCAGAGACCTAAAATAGGGCCCCCTGTGGGGGGTTAGGGCCTTCGGCCTATGTGTTTTTGGGCCTTCGGCCTGATTGTTATAACCAGGGTCTAAAAAAGGATCGACATGGCCTAAGGGATGATCGGGCACGAGCCAGGTTGTGCTGGTATATGAATCTACACCAGACAACCTTTTTTATTGAACAATCCGGTCAATTGGTAAAATCGTGCGACAGATGTTGCTAATCATACGTTAATTATTTTTGCTCTTCTCGGGTTACACACAGCTAATAAAATTAATCCTGTGAGCCTCATCCATCGATAAAATTATATAGTTTATATAGTATTTTACTATGGCCTCAGGCGTGCAAAAATCTGCCGCCAAAAAGGCTTTAAACTACGACCTATACAGCACGAGGGACGGTGGTTCTCACTTGTACATCCCACTCGCAGTACATAAAAACGAACTTGTTGTCATCGACGGCATGGAATCGTTCTCACACTACTTCTGTCTGGCAAAGAAACAGAAGATGACACCTCTGGTTACCGCAACCGGTCGGCTAAAGCTTGACGATGATCTGGAATCGGAGGGTAGAGTGCTCTTTGACGAATGTACGGAATCTGGCGTATCCGGCGACGAGGACGATGAACTATAGGGCCCTTTGGGGCCCAGAGGGCCTTCGGCCTTGGTGTTTTTGGCCTTCGGCCTGATAGTTACAACCAGAGCCTAAAAAAGGATCGACCAGGCCTAATGGATGATCGGGCGCAAGCCCGGTTGTGATTTTTAGAATCTGATTCCGGCCACCTAGTTTTGAACTTGAGTGCGTTTATAGTATAACATATCATTCTGAAGATCGACAACCGCTATGGTATCACGATTCCGTATGACCCACCGATGCTGTGCGATTCCATTGATATAAATTGTACTTTTACCCGGATGAAGCTGCTATTTTCCATAAGCTACTCTGATCTTAAAACGGGTTGTGAGAGTCTATTCATGTGTTCCCAACCCGGCTTGCGCCAGATCATCCCTTAGGCCAGGCCGATCCTATCCTAGGAAAGTTCAAACAATCAGGCCGAAGGCCCAAAACATCAAGGCCGAAGGCCTTCTCTACCCGGAGGGCAACCGCCCGAAGGGGTAGCTTAGATTTAACTTATCATACATCCAGAATACCTCTATGAAAAATATCCTGGAGGACTTCTCGCATGAGAAGGGCTTGCACTGCGATACTTCGGCACTGAGGGATATGTTCGCATTTGCAGGCTATGACTTTCCAGAGCCGTTCTTTTTCGGGATCGGAGAAGGGCTCGGCTTTTACTTCCGGGATGGTAAAGATGGCAAGCTTCCTGTAGTCGCAGGCCGCACCAGTATTCTGGAGATCGACCAGCGGGCATGTCGTGCGCTCGGGTGTGACCTGAAGATCACCACTTCGGCCAGCCCCGGCCGGGCGCAGGAGACCTTGAGGTCTTCTCTGGCAGAGGGACTGCCGGTGATGGTGCATGCCGACCGGTATTATCTTCGGTACTTGCGCAGCTCGTCGCATTTTGGCGGTTATTCACTGGTGGTAGCGGGGCTTGATGAGGACGCGGGGGTCTCATATGTCGCAGATCATTCCCGCGACAGTCTCATTGAGCTTCCGCTGACCGAACTGGCCGAAGCCCGGGCTTCGGCTCATCTGCCCTTTCCACCCAGGCACCGGTGGTTCAAGTTCAATTTTCCTTCCGTGGTCGAGACCCCCCTCGATAACAAGCTCGTCATGGGCGCCATCGGCCGTAACTCTATGGAAATGCTCAACTCTCCTATCCGGAACTACGGGGTCGGAGGCATCTACTATCTGGCCAACTGCCTGTATCGCTGGGATGAAAAATACAGTAAAAAAGAGCTTGACGAAGCCTGTGCGATAGCACATAGTGCCATCACAACCCCCGGTATGGGAATAGGGTGCTATCGACAGCTCTACGGCGACTTTTTAGGATATGCGGCAGAAACTCTCTGCCTCGATAACCTCCGGGCAGCTGCGGACGGCTACCACCAGGTCAGCAACATGTGGTCACAGGCCGGAAAGCTTCTATCCGAAGCCCGCTGCGGGTGCTCAGCGCTCACCGAAGCTGCCGACCTCGTGAAGATCATCGCTGCGCGAGAACACGAATTACAGGTTTCGCTGCTAACCTGTGCAAACCTGTGCTGTCGCCGCAGATAACACCACGGCGGACACAGCGACTTTTTTACCACAACGGCACGGCGGCACAACGATTACTATCGAATCTATTGGTAGTTAAGCATTTTTAAAAAAAATCGTTGTGTCGTTGTGTCGTTGTGGTTAATGGTTAGTCGTTGTGTCGTTGTAGTTTGTTCAGTAAATCCGGCTTCTGGTCCGTGTTTTTCCCCGGAACCAGAAAGGCTAAATGTTATGCGGCCTTCATTTATCGCGCAAAGATGGGTAGTGTTTTTGATCTTTTGGATGTCCGCGTACGGGATGCGCTCTCCGAGCTGGGCATGAATGAACCTACGGGGACGCAACAGAGGGCTATTCCGGCTATTCTCAGCGGCGGCCATGTACTCTTGATTGCGCCGACGGGGACGGGGAAGACGGAGTCCGCCATGTTGCCTGCGTTTGACATGCTGCTGCGGATGAGTTCCGAGGACCGTGAAGGGATCAAGATCCTGTACATCACGCCGTTGAGGGCGCTTAACCGGGACATGATGAAGCGTTTGAAGTGGTGGTCTAACCGGCTGAACATCAGCATCGATGTGAGGCATGGGGATACTACTACTGGTGACAGGCGTAAGCAGGCGCTGAAGCCTCCCGAGATTCTCATTACGACGCCAGAAACTGTGCAGGCTATGCTGATGGGCAGCCGGATGAGGCAGAATCTCCGGGGCCTGGTGATGGTCATTGTCGACGAAGTGCATGAGCTGGCGTCTTCTAAGCGGGGGACTCAGCTGGCAATCGCTATGGAGCGGCTGGCCCGGTTCAAGGAGTTTCGGCGTGTGGGGCTGTCGGCTACTGTGGGTTCCCCCCAGGAAGTGGCGAAATTCCTGGCGGGCACTGATCGTCAGGCTCAGATCGTTGAAGTCAAGCTGGCAAAATCACTGGACTTCCATGTCACGTTTCCCGAGGTAATCGACAGCGATAAGCCGCTTTCTAAGCGTCTGCTCACCGATCCTGACATCGCCGGCCAGATCCGGACGATGATCGATATCATCAAAAAGAATCACTCCACGCTGATGTTTGTCAATACCAGGCAGTCGGCTGAAGCGATTGGGGCGAGATTCAAGAAGCTTGGCGAGCCTCTCGCTGTTCATCACGGCTCTCTCTCCAAGGAGGCACGTATCGAGGCTGAGGACTCGTTCAAGGATAGCAAAGTCAACGCGCTGGTGTGTACCTCTTCCATGGAGCTGGGCATCGATATCGGCGAGATCGACCACGTTGTCCAGTACATGTCTCCCCGGGAAGTATCCCGGCTATTGCAGAGGGTCGGCAGAGCGGGTCACAGCATCGGCGAGACTTCTACCGGCACCATCATCACGATCAACGAGGACGATTCGGCAGAAGCGTGGGCTATCTGTCGCCGGGCTTCCGCAGGCCAGATCGAGAATGTCGATCTGTATATGAAGTCCTACGACGCGCTGGCTAACCAGGTTTGCGCCATGGCCCTGGAGTATGGTGACATCAGCGCCACAGATGTCTTCGAGACTGTCCGGAAGGCCTATCCATACGGGGAGCTTTCACGCAAAGAGTTTGATCGTGTACTGCAACAACTGGTCGAAGAGCGCCTGATCTATATGAGCCCTGAGGGTCTTATCGGTCGAAAGGTGAAGACCCGGACGTACATGTATGAGAATCTGTCCATGATCCCGGATGAGAAGCGCTTCGACGTGTACGATGTGATCAGCGGGCGGATGATCGGCACACTCGACGAGGTATTCGTCGTCAACTTTGCCGATATCGGCGCGATCTTCATCACCAAAGGCGAAATGTGGCGTATCGTGGAGGTCACGGAAGACCGAGTCCGGGTTGAACCGATCGAGAACCCCCAGGGAGAAGTCCCCTCGTGGACCGGTGAAGAAATCCCCGTACCTTATGCCGTGGCGATGGAAGTAGGAGCTATACGACGCAATGTGGCGGAAATGGCAGAGTCCTCGGACGCAGAGATCGTCCGGCATCTGATTAAAACATATCCCACTGACGAATTCACTGCCGGGCGATTCGTCCAGTATATTCGAAAGCAGATCACTGGAAACTATCCGGTCCCCTCCGATCAACTGATTACGGTAGAGGAAGAGGAGCGCACCATCATGATCAACGCCTGCTTCGGTCACAAAGTCAACGAGACGCTGGGCAGAGTTGTTACTGCGCTGCTAGCGTCGAGGTTCGGGAGCGGCGTGGCGATGGAGATCGATCCCTGCCGGATCAAGCTGGAGCTGCCGAAGCGTATCCGCGCAGCGGATGTGGCGAAGATTCTGGCTGATATCGATCCGATCTTCGTGGAGCCCATCATCGAGAAGACGATGAAGAACACGCTTTTGCTGAAGTGGAAGATGGTGCACGTAGCCCGCAAGTTCGGCGCACTCTCCCGGGACGTCGACTATGAGCGCATCAGTATGGACAAGCTGCTCAACGTCTTCGAGGGCACACCCATGTATGAGGAGGCTGTGAACGAGATCCTGCACGACAAGCTGGATATCGCCGACGCCATAAAGGTGCTTGAGATGATCCGCTCGGGTGAGATCAAGGTGCTTACCGGCAGGCTGAGCCCCATCGGGGACGCGGGTTTCACCGGCGGCAGGGAACTGATGGCACCGGAGACCGCTGATCGTTCCATCGTTTTAGCGTTAAAAGAGCGGATCATGAACGATCACGTCATCCTCTTCTGTTTGAACTGCAGGCAGTACTCCTCAAAGCGAAAAGTGAAAGATGTCGATGACCGTCCTGTCTGCCCGGTCTGTAACTCACGCATGATCGCCGCGCTCAAGCCCTGGGAGAAAGAGGAGGCCGATCTGGTAAAGAAAGCTGTTAAACAAACGCTGGGAGAAGCCGATATGACCAAGGTGAAAAGAGTATACCGCAACGGCAATCTGGTTCTCTCTCACGGCCGCATGGCAGTCATTGCCCTGGCTTCGCGAGGTCTCGGCCCCGAATCCGCCGCCCGGGTTATCGGCAGGCAGCGTGAAGATGAAGAAGACTTCTACCGGGATATACTGAAGGCTGAGCGTGACTATGTCCGGACCCGCAGGTTCTGGGCATAGGTCACAAGCTATCCTGCTAAGCCTAATAAAAAAAGCGCCCTAAGGGGCGAAGCTATATTTTATTTCCAGATGCAAAAGGCAGGTTTATGGAATTGCCGTAGGCGATGCCATCGCTGATATGTTGGTTCCGGTTACATTGGTTCCGGCTGCGTCTGTGGTTGTTGCGTCTGTGGTTGTTGCGTCTGTGGTTGTTGCGTCTGTGGTTGTTGCGTCTGTGGTTGCGGTGGATCCGTCAGCGGTGCTCACATCTAGCTCAGTAGACATTTTCGTAGTATTGTTCCCTGTCAGCATGGTGTTGGGCACTTCTCTCATGCCTTCACTGGTGTTGATAATGCTGGTATTGTTGCCACTGATGACATCTGGCCACTGGGTAGCCATGCCGGTAATGTTGGCGCTGCTGGCCATGTCGCCGGTACCGGATACTGGTATGGGCGTGTTAGCTATCACAGTCGGCACCATTGTCGGCTTAGCGGTAGCGTTCATCGCAGGGCCACTTGTACAACCGCTGAGTAATACGACTGCCGCGATCATCGCCACCACGGCGATTGCAATGTATGGACTCTTCATCGATTCTCCTCCTTAGAAAGCAATTATATCACGACTATATTTTCATTAAGAGATTTTTATATATGTATATAAAATATGCTCTCGATAAAAGCAGAACGGGTCGTATTATAGAATGTCTTATCACTATCGCTGTGTTGCGCAGCTATGGGGACAAAATGCTTCTTATCTGAATTGCCTGGGTAGTCATCTCCGCATCTCTGGCCCATTCAGGTTTCAAGGCCCGGAGTAGCGTTCCTGTTCCGACCAGACTCGTCGCCAATGGTAGATGTTACGTTACATACGATTATGTGGAAAATAAAAAATAGGCTGTAGGTTGAGTCCGGCGTGGCTTCTCAGGTACCTATCTTTAGGGGTTCGCAGACCTGGCGTAATGTGGCAATGGCCGAAAGTGCGGCCAGGAAACTGGTTTTTGGGTTGGACTTCGCGGGCACGTTCTCTACTATCGTCCGCAATTCACCAAACTCGCCAATGACCACGATTTCATGGATGTTACGCTTAATTGTGGGGTCCACCACGACACGTACCAGCGTTCGCTCAAACCCTATGCCCACCAGGCTTAACGACGCAGCCACGTTGACGTTTGCCGGAAATTCCTTTATGGCCACCGAAGCCGGTCCGTTGAAGATCTCTGTAGGCTCAGTGATTGAGTCCACGTCAATTCCGTTCTTAACAATAAAAGGCGCTCCCCGGAGTCCGTTTCCAGGTTTTCTCGTCGTTATCGTGACACTGTCAATTCTACAGATCGAAGCCGCCTTCACTCCATCCAGGCCACAGATGGCTCCTGAGGGTAAATACACACTGCAAGCATGCTCCTTAGCGGTCTCTCGTACCTTCTCAAGAAGCTCTTTATCAGCGAACGCTCCCACGCTCATGATCATGACGTTTCTGGACTTCGCTAGTGCAGCGAGGGCAACTTCTCTGACTGCTGCCTGTGACGCGGCCTCGACTACGAAATTGGACGCCTCGACAAGCTCCTCGAGCGGCAGCACTCTTGGCTTCGACTTTAGGGACGCGGCAAAACTGCTTGCTTCCGCGACATCCCTGTCCCAGATTGCCTCTAGCTTCGCGGGGATAGTGCCGTTATCGATAGCCCTTGCTATCTCTTTGCCTATCGCCCCGGTGCCTACGATACCGATCCTGAACATGCTTCTCGCAGGTCTCATATACTTTTATAGCTAAAATGATTTACGGTGCTACTATGTTCACATCCGAACTCGAACGCTTTATCCAGGAGGACCTCGGCGAAGATGACGATTCAAACGGCATCGTGCCCCGGACTCCGGCCCGTGCAAGTATTGTCTGTAAAGAAGACGGTGTACTGGCGGGACTGGAAGAGGCGTGTCAGGTTTTCAAGTACTTCCACGTGGACATCGAGACACACTACACCGATGGCAACAACCTGAAATCGGGCAGCATCGTCATGTCCCTCGAGGGGGGTGCTGCGGATATCCTGCGCGGGGAGCGCCTCGCACTGAACTTTTTAGGCCGCATGAGCGGCATCGCCACGCTGACCCGGCGATGTGTAACACAGGCTGGCAAGGCCAGAATCGCCGCGACACGGAAGACAACCCCGGGGTTCAGGATGTTCGAGAAGAAAGCCGTCAAGCTCGGCGGCGGAGACTCACACCGCTATGATCTTTCGTCTGCTGTGATGATCAAGGATAACCACCTGGCTATCATGGGCATCGAGGGAGCTATCTCGGCCGCCAAAAAGGCTGCCAGCTTCACCAAGAAGATCGAGGTCGAGGTCGAGTCAGTCGCTGACGCGGAGAAAGCGGCAAGCCTGGGCGCTGATATCATCATGTTCGACAACATGCCCCCTGCGAATATCGCCGAAGGCGTAGCCAGCGTTAAAAAGATCAACCCCCGGGTAATCGTAGAAGCCTCCGGAGGCATCACCCTGCATAATATAGGGGAATACGCCAACGCCGGAGTCGATGTGATCTCATTGGGCGCGCTGACGCGGGATGCAAAGTGGCTCGACTTCAGCCTCGACATGCAGACCGACTGATTGAACCACAGAGTGCACAGAGATTGGCACAGAGGCACAGGGTTTTTTTTACCACAGAGTGCACAGAGATTGGCACAGAGGCACAGAGACTTAAAATTACATCTCTGTGTCTCTGTGAGTTCTTTGTGTTCTCTGTGGTAGATCTGTAATTTTCTGTGTTTATAAAATAAGGTTGGAGGACGTGCCGCATGCTGCGGTGGCGTCCTCTATTATTTACTGGCTGATCGCCTTGAGTATCCTCTCGGTATCCACGTTTTCGTCGAACATGTTCTTCATGAGGTCGATCTTCTGGACGTTCTTGACTCTGACTGTGCGGAGCAACTGCTCCATTTTGTCTACCAGCGCCGTGGTGTCATCCGTGGTAAGGATGACTGGTACTCCGAGTTCTTCGGCTCTGCCCAGGATCTGGGCGGGCGGGGTCAGGTTTCCTGACAGTATCATGATTCTCATGCGAGCTTCAAGCGCCGCGATCTGCAGGTCAGCCCGGTCGCCGCCGGTGATGACTGCCCTGTTGTGCTTTCGCCTGAATACCTTGATCGCGCTGTCAGCAGCCAGAGCGCCTACGACCATGCCGTCTACGGTGACGTCGAGGTTGTTACTTCCGGCCAGCACCTGGCCGTTGAGGCCCTCGGCGATTTCTCTCGCAGAGATCGTCTGAAGCGCTTTGTTCCTCGGGATTACACCCAGGACTTTGATGCCCTTGCGGTCAAAGTAGGGTACGACCTTCTCCTTGACAAAGTTCATGCGCTCCATACTTGTATTGTTGAAGATGATGCCCAGCACTTCTACGTCGTCGGACAGCAGCTTCAGGTAGGTCGTGATCCGGTCTACGGTGTATTCGTCACAGTACTTGGATACCAGCAGGATCTTGCTCCCGGTGATCCTCGCGACCTCCGAGTCCGATAGGCCGAGTACCGAGCTTCCGCTTACGTCGCCCGCGCCTTCCATGATCATGATGTCTTTATTCCTGCTCACGTGCTGGAACGTCTTCTTGAGCTTCGGCACCAGCTGTTTGTCCTTGCCCTCCAGCACGTCTTCCAGCAGCTGGTGGGTAAACAGGATGGGCGAGATCTCGTCAAGGTTCTCGTCAAGGCCCAGCATCTTCTTCATGTTCACTGCATCATCGTCTACCAGCTCACCGTTCATGTCTACGATGATGTTACCTACCGGCTTCATGTAGCCTACCTTGAGTTCGTTTTCCTTGAGCTTCATAGCGAGCGCCATACAAAGCGCGCTTTTGCCTGAATAGAGTTCTGTCGAACTTACAAGAATCGATCGCATATCTCTCGCATCCTTGTGTGGGCTGATGCCCACACCTCAATCATTCACTGTTCATTTTCGTTTTTACACTAAGATGTACTACACGTTTAATCGTTATAGATTTTTCCGTCTGATGATCACTTAATGTATACGATTATTACCGGGGATAATACTGGCGGTCGAAGCCTATTCGATTGTAAACGGTCCTGCTGTAGCAGCCTAAGCAAAATGATCCCTCCAAAAGCGTAAATTTCTGTGCTGTTTTGCGCGGAAAATTAGCTTTTTTAAGTTTAGGCTAAAGCCCTTTTATCTTGTTTCTCATCTGGAAAGCGGACGAGCTTCTGAGTAATTCGAACCACCAAAGTTTTAATGAACAAAAGCTCTATTTCCTCTGGTCTTATTATGACGATGGTACGCACGACTTACTATGTGGAGTCAAAATCCCCGGTGGAGAAAGTGGCGAAGGAGATCGCTGCCGAACAATCGACTGGCACCTGGACTGAGGTTGCTGCCGAGAAAGAGGTTCACGAGAGCCTTGGGGCACATGTGGTGCAAGCCGAAGGGAATACTGTAGTCATAGACTTTCCTGCAGAGATCTTTGAGGCGGACAATGTGCCGCAGATTCTCTCCGTGGTGGCAGGCAACCTGTTCGGCCTCGGTGGGCTGGATGCATGCCGGCTGGTGGATGTGGATTTCGACCCGTTGACCAGGTATTATAAAGGCCCGGAGTTCGGCATCGAGGATACGCGGAAGATCCTTGGGGTGTACGACAGGCCGCTGGTCGGCACTATTATCAAGCCGAAGGTCGGCTTAACGCCGAAGCGGACTGCGGACATCGCAGAACAGGCTGCCATGGGTGGTCTTGACCTCATTAAAGATGATGAGACGCTGACTGACCAGAAGTTCTGTCCGCTGGAAGAGCGCCTGACTATGGTCATGGACAAGCTGCATAAGGTCGAGGATACGCTTGGGAAACCTTGCTTCTACGCGGTCAACGTGACCTGCGGCGCAGATATGATCGTCGAGCGTGCCGAACGGGCTGTGGAGCTTGGAGCTAACATGGTCATGGTAGACATCCTGACTGCCGGATTCTCAGCCGTACAGGCGCTGACCGATGAGCAGATCGGTGTTCCCATTCACATTCACAGGACGATGCACGGCGCTCTGACTCGGGGCAAATATGGTATCTCTATGCCTGTAATATCTAAGCTGACCCGGATGGTCGGCGGCACGAATCTGCACACCGGGACATATGCGGGTAAGATGGAGCGCAACGTGTGCGAGATCGACGAGTCTCGGGATATTTTGAGGAAGCCCTGGGCTGGGTATAAGAGAGTATGGCCTGTTGCCTCCGGTGGTCTCTATCCGCAGAAGGTAAGGGCGAACCTGGACTGCTATGGCATTGATGTAATTTTGCAGGCGGGTGGCGGTATTCACGGGCACCCTGAGGGGACTACCGTGGGGGTTAAGGCAATGTTCCAGGCTGTGGAAGCATGGAAGGCGGGGCAGACGTTAGAGGAATATGCGAAAACGCACAAGGAGTTGGCGGGTGCTCTGCAGAAGTGGGGGCCGTCACAGTAAACTATATTCCTCTTTTTTTAATATATGTGCTCACAGTTCTGACTTCTCCATCATTTGTACAATAAGTGTTTATATAATCAGGCAATATCTTCGTTAAAAGGTGCCTGTGCCATGAAGATCGCCATTTTCCACGACCACTTCGCCTTCATCGGCGGTGGGGAGAAGCTCGTGCTTACTTTGGCCAGGCACTTGGGCGCAGATGTTATCTCGACGGACGTAGATCGCCGTCTGATCGAGCTCATGGGGTTTACCGACGTAAACGTAATCAGCCTTGGAGGCTTATCACACACGCCTCCGCTGCGGCAGATTCAGTCGACGATCAAGTTCGCTTCCTGTGATTTCCGGGGGAAGTACGATTTCTTTATCTTTAGTGGTAACTGGGCTCACTATGCCTCAAATAGGCATAAGCCGAACTTGTTTTACTGTCATACGCCGGTGAGGGCGTTTTATGACCAGCGCGAGACCATGGCCGCATCGATGAACCCGGTGGCGAAAGTCGCATTTCTGGGGTGGACCGCAGTTCATAGCCGGTTTGATAAAAAATCGATTGCCAGGATTGATCAGATCGCCTGCAACAGCCAGAATACGGTGCGGCGGATTAAAAAGTACCTGGGGATGGATGCCATAGTTATCTATCCCCCGGTGGATACTGGAAAATATCGGTATATTAGCGATGACGGCTTCTGGTTGTCTGTGAACCGGCTTTACCCGGAGAAGCGTATTGAAGTGCAGATTGAAGCGTTCAGGCAGATGCCGGAGGAAAAGCTGATCATCATCGGTAACTGTGGTGTTGGGGATCATTCGGCTGATTACGCAAAGGGATTGAAAATGAACTTGCCGCCGAATGTAACCCTGGTGGGCGATGTATCTGAAGAACGGCTAATCGACTACTATGGGCGTTGCCGGGGCGTGATCACTACTGCGGCGGACGAGGATTTTGGGATGAGTGCGGTGGAGGCGATGGCTGCCGGTAAACCGGTGATCGCAGTGGCAGAAGGCGGGTACCTGGAGACGGTGGTAGATGGGGTGACCGGAAAGCTTATCGAGTGCAATCCGGATGCAGTTATATGTGCTGTCAACGGGGCCGGTACCGAGTGGAACTGGTCGAAAAGCGAATGTGATACACGTTGTAAACTGTATGACTCATCAAAGTTTATATCCTGCTTTAAAGATGCTGTCAAAGGGTTTAAGTGAAACTTATGGAAACGCTGAACATCTGTGTGGCCACCTATAAACTGTTCCCGGGAAACGGGATCGATATATCCGTCATACAGTTCGCGAAAGAGCTCAGCCTCAGGCATAACGTGAAAGTTTTAACGGTCGATGCCAGCGACGAGATCAAAGATCTTGATATTCAGCGACTGCCCGGTAATAATCCTATGAAAATGGGGCAGATAGCCGCCGAAATCGATCGGCAAAAGTTCGATGTAGTCTCGACACACTATACGCCGTTTGATCTAGTCGCAACCCTTTCCAGGACGCCTCACTTTTTACACGATCCCGGTGTTCCGCCAGCTACTACGTTCAGAAAACCCGGGGATATCTACCTGTGGTCTCTGGTTAATACTGCGAGGATGATCTCCGCAAGAAGGGCAAGCGTAGTGTTGCCAATATCTCGGTACCTTGCGGGCGAGTTCCGAAAAAAGTACATCTACTCCGGCAAGAGTGAAGTTCTGCCGTATTGTGTTGATTTTCCAGAAACCATCCCTGAGAAGGCAGCCCTGCCATTCCAAAAATATGTGCTATATGTGGGAAGGCATACCCATTACAAAGGGGTACATAACCTGATAGATATTTTCGGCGAAGTCAGAAAAGAGATCGGCGATGATGTCCATCTGGTTACCATCGGCCTTGGAGAGCCTCGCTATGGAGAACTTCTTAAGCAGAAGGCGGCCAAAGCTGGAAATGTTCACATCCTCGGGTTTGTACCTGACATATGGCCGTATTATTCCGGAGCAAGCGTATATGCGACTTGCTCGCAGTGGGAAGGTCAAGATAGGCCTGTTATTGAAGCCCAGTATGCGGGGAAGCCGGTTGTATCGTTCAACAATTGCTCGCATCCTGAAGTGGTCGTTCATGGCACTCTGGCCAAGAACCGGTCCGAGTTTAAAGAGGCGCTTATCAAGTACCTGACGTCAAAACCGACTAGTGGTGGCGCAAGCGCCGAGGTGGCGAAGAGATATGCGCCTGCCCGGATGGCAGACAGTTTTACGGAGATCGTGAAGAAGGCGGTGGACGGGCATGGGACGTAAGCGGATTGCTATCGTAGTTCAACGATATGGGCCTGAAGTGCTCGGGGGGTCCGAGAGTTTGGCGAGATCTCTGGCGCATCTGCTTTCCGATGTTTACGATATCGATGTGCTTACCACCTGTGCAAAGGACTACGTCACCTGGAAAAACGAGTTTCCGCCGGGGGAGTCGATGGATGGGCCTGTTAAAGTCCGGCGGTTTGCGGTGGACCATGAGCGGAGCAAGCTCTTCAATCTTTATAATGGTTTGATGTTGAATGTGCCTCACACACGGTGGATGGAAGAGTTGTGGATGCGCATGCAAGGGCCAGATTCGTCGGGGCTGATCAACTTTATACGCTCGCACCGGAGAGCTTATGATTCTCTCTTCTTTTTAACCTACCTTTACGCGACGACCTATTATGGTCTAGGTGTAGCGGGGGATAAGTGTGTCATCATCCCTACAGCCCACGACGAACCCTTCCTCAGGTTCGGTATTTTCCGGGAGGTTTTCAGGCAGGCGAGTAAGATCGTGTGTCTCACGGAAGAAGAGCGGAGCTTGATCGAAGCCACCTTTGGCCCGGAGAGTGGCAAATGTTCGGTCATCGGCGTCCCTGTCGGCGAATGCGATGGTGATTCTGATAGTGCAGTAAAAAAATACGAGATCGATGGTAATTTCATCGCCTACGTGGGCAGAATGGACGTCATGAAGGGCACGGGTACTCTCATAGACTACTTCAAACGCTACCTGGCCGAACGCAATACCGATCTCAGTCTGGTACTATGTGGCAGCGGTCCGCTCAAGGTCTCTGAAACCGAGCGCATCAAGTGCCTAGGCTTTATACCGGAAGTAGACAAGTATGGGCTTATGCGGGCGGCTACGGCCCTGGTACAGCCGTCCCGATACGAGAGCTATTCGATATCGGTCATCGAATCGATGATGTGTGGCACCCCGGTTCTCGTGAATAGCGATTGCGATGTTTTAAAGGGTCACTGCGAAAAAAGTGGGGGAGGATTAACCTATGCTACCTACGAGGAATTCCGGGACTCCCTCGATCGTCTGGTGGGTGAAGATGGTACCAGGGACCTGATGGCTCGGGCCTGTGTAGCCTACGCAAATGATCATTACTCGACCGGAGTCATGGGGAAAAAATATATATCACTGGTTGACGGTCTTACAAATAAAAAATAAGACCTTGCGATCAATTTCATGTGCAGGAACCTTTCTTGATCGGGAATCACTATGTCGAACTTATGGGAATACCGGGGTTTAATCAGCAAATTAGCTATTACTGACCTGAAGCTCAAATATAAAAATTCTGTGTTCGGCCTGCTGTGGTCCCTGTTACAACCCTTATTAATGTTGCTGATCCTGTTTGTCGTCTTTAGTGTCGTCTTTAAAAATAACGGTATAGAATATTACCCATTATACCTGCTTCTCGGCATCATCACGTGGGGGTTTTTAGATAAAGCGACGAGCTTCAGCTTGAGCAGTATAGTGGGCAGAGCCAACCTGATAAAAAAGATCTATTTCCCCCGTGAAGTGCTGGTCATCAGCGCATGCCTGACCGCTCTCATGATGTCGCTCATCGAGTTCGTGGTGTTCGGGGGTTTTATGGTGGTGTACATGGTGGTCATCGATAAGCTTATCTTCCCCGGCATCAGCTTACTCCTCTTCCCCGCTATCCTGCTGATCGAGTTCGTCTTTGTACTCGGTCTCTCCCTGGCGATCGCTTCGCTTAACGTGAGGTACCGTGACGTACAGTGGATCTGGGGTGTAGTGATGCAGGCAGGTTTCTTCGCCACTCCGATCATGTACTCGATGACGGTCTTTAATGAGAGCCAGTATGCCTGGATATTGGGATATAACCCTATGGGAATGATCATGGGCTTAACGAGGGACACGTTGATCTATGGGTTAAACGCGACAGTCGGCCTGGAATATGTCTGGTTGGTCGCTGCGGTATCCATCATCACTCTGGTGGTGGGGTGGTTAGTATTTTCCAGGATTGAGCCGATGTTCGCGGAAGAGGTGTGACGGATGATCGCGGAAAAAATCATGCGAGATGCTACTTCAAAGCCTGCAATTGTCGTGAGGGGCGTCTCTAAGAAATTCATCATACCTCACGAACGTAGGACTACGTTGTTTGAAAACATAAAAGGCGTTTTTAACCCTTCTACCTATGAAACGTTCACAGCCCTGAAGAACGTCGATCTGGTAGTCGAGCGGGGCGAATCGATCGGTATTATCGGGGACAACGGCAGCGGTAAAAGTACACTTCTTAAAATCATCGCGAAAATTCTCCGGCCAACCAGCGGAAGTGTAGATATTAATGGAAAGATCACGCCATTTCTCGAACTGGGCGTTGGATTCCAGCCCGACCTGACTGCGAAGGAGAACATCGAGGTCTACAGCACAATCATGGGCCTTTCGGGGCGGGAGATCGCCGCTAACATGGACTCAGTGCTAGAGTTTGCCGGACTGACCAAGTTCAAGGATACCAAGCTGAAAAATTTTTCTTCCGGCATGCAGGTACGGTTGGCTTTCGCCACGGCGATCCAGACGACACCTGACATCCTGCTGGTAGATGAAGTCCTGGCGGTAGGCGATATGGACTTTCAGCAGAAGTGCCTCGATATCTTCAACGACTACCGTAAAAAGGGTATCACCATCGTCTTCGTTTCGCACGATCTCTCTTCTGTGCGGCGTTTTTGTGACCGGGTTATGTTGTTGAAAAACGGCGAGCAGGTCGCGCTTGGAAAGACCGCTGAAGTAATCGATCGGTACATTTATGGTAGTGACGTATCAGCCACATCGCAGGAAACTCACGGCAGTGTAGCTGCCGAGGCTCAAGGTCAGCAGGCGCCGAGTGTTGGGGCTGTCTCTCCTGTGGCAGTGCCCGAACAAAAAGGCCGGTGGGGGAGCCGAAAGGTGGCTATCACCGGTGTAGCGCTCCTCGACAAGTTCGGCAACAAGGGCGAACGGTACAACGTCGGTGATCCCTTGAGAGTCCGCATATTTTACCACACGGACGAGCCGGTCGACGATTGCGTATTCGGCATCGCGATCTACAATGATCAGGATGCGCTGTGTTCAGGCACAAATACAGATATCGATGAAGTGAATCTGGGCAATATCTCCGGGGACGGGGCGATCGAGATCATCATACCGGCTATACCCTTCCTCTATGGAAAATTCACGATCACCGTGGCAGCCCACGCTAAGGATAACACGCCCTACGACTGGATAGATAAAATGCATTCGTTTACGGTAATCAACACTGGGCATAAGATCGGGCTGGTTGAGTTGAATAATACCTGGTCGCACATCGATCTTGCAGGGATCAGAAACTAATTACCGATCTTACAGGTAGAGACGGGAAACATGAAAACCTGCGAGTTGAAATGCAGGTTCGTCCTCAATGCAAACGGCAAAACGTATGGATAAGGTGGGTATATGAAAAGCTCGAAAATATCAGTTGAAGAAGTCGTCAAGAGGATAAAATCCGCTATGGCCGCTCGCGGCGAACATGTCTCCGTATCGGACCCGTCATCCCCCCTACAGGATGGCATTGGGCTTTCCCCAAATCTACTCGACGATCTTGATCGAGAGGTATATGCCAATAACCAGCGCTGGAACCTTATCACAGAGTTACCGATTACTTCTCACAGGAAGTTTACAGGGCCTATCCTGGTCTTCGGCCGAAAATTGGTAGTGAAATATCTGCGCTGGTATATCCATCCGCCACTAGATCAGCAGAGAGCCTTCAACGGCAGCGTCACCCGCTCGATAAACGTGTTGAAAAACCTTGTTTACTCTGTCAACGGGCAACTCCTCGAAAATGCCCGCAGGGTCAATCTGGTAGAGGACCAGCTTCGGACTATTCCGGGGGAACTGACTGCCCGGATCGAGAGGGACAACGCGAGTCTCTTCGTGCAAAACCGGGAGCTCAGCGAACAGATCGAGGCGTTGAAAGCTGAGGCTGAAACAGCCAACAGCGAGCTGAAGAAAGCGATCGAATCGAATACTGCAGAGCTGATCTCGCTGAAGGGCGAGTTCGACCGTGCGATCGAGAACGTGTCTCATCTGCTGGCGGTCCCATCGAAAGATCAGATCCATCTACCAACCGAGGATCTCGTAAAGCTAATCGACGATAAAACCGCGGCACTCTCTCAGAGGATCGATAGTGAACATGTCTATTTCCTCAGCACGATCAAACGCTATGACCGAGGGGTGGTAACAAGCACCCCTCCGGTCAGCAGATCAGAAACCCCGTTAACGAAAGCCGACCCAAATAAGATCGAAGCGCTGGACCTTGACTATTTCCTGTTTGAGGAAAAGTTCAGGGGTAGCAGGGGTGATATCAAGGATCGTCAGAGGAGATATGTCGACTTGTTCCGTGAACGCGGGGACGTGGTTGACATCGGGTGCGGCCGGGGTGAGTTTGTGGAACTGCTTCTGGAGAATGGTATCAGTGTTACAGGGATTGATATCAACGACGATATGGTAGCGTACTGTGCCGAGCTCAACCTCCCGGTTATAAAAGTCGACGCTTTCAGTTATCTTAGGTCGCAGGACGATGGGAGCATCGGAGGTATCTTCGCATCCCAGGTGGTCGAACATCTCTCAGTCAACGACCTGATCCTGTTCATAGGCCTGGCCAGCACTAAGCTAAAGCCGGGCGGATTGCTGGTGCTAGAGACGATCAATCCCAACAACATTGTAGCCATATCGACCTGGTTCTATATGGATCTATCCCATGTCAGGCCGCTTCATCCGCTGACTGCCCAGTTCCTCCTCGAATCTGCGGGATTGGCCGACGTGCGCTTCATCTACTCGAACCCTGTGCCAGAAAAAGCGATACCAGCTCTCCGCATCGGAGGGGTCACGGGTAATCTGGAAGAATTTAACCGGTCTATCGAGCATGTGAACTCACTGCTATACGGGCCTCAGGACTACGCGGTTATAGGCGTAAAAAAGAGCGGGGCGGACTCATGAGCAGAAAACGTGTAGCGATATGTTTCTCCAGCGTCCCCTATATCCGTGGAGGTGCAGAACACTGTGTCGAGTCGTTATGTAGACAGATGAGAGAACGTGACTATGAGGTTGAGATCGTCAGCATCCCCTTCCAGTGGGACCCGAAACCAGAGCTCGTTAAGAACATGGTCATGTGGAGACTGTTGAACCTGGACCGGATCGCAGGCAAGGGCATCGATCTGGTGATCACGACAAAGTTTCCCTCCTACATGATCAAGCACCCGAACAAGGTCACCTGGATGTTCCACCAGCACAGGGCTGTCTACGATCTGTACGGCACACCATTTAGCGACTTCAATGCAGCTAATCCAGAGGATGTCCGGATCAGGGAACAGATCATCGATGCCGATAACCGGACAATCCCTGAATCAAAGTCTGTATTTACCATCGCCCGGAATGTCAGTAACCGGCTGCAGCACCACAATGGCATCAAATCCCAGCCACTATACCACCCGCCTATGCACTGTGGCAAATACTATTGCGGGGGCTTCGGGGACTATATCTTATCTGTTGGAAGACTCGAGACTTTAAAAAGAGTCGATCTCCTGTTGAAAGCGATGAAGCACGTGGACAAGAACGTAAAATGCGTGATCGCCGGTACCGGCGGTATGGAACACTACCTGAAATCCCTGGCAAAGGAACTAGGTATCGAAGATCGTGTCAGGTTCCTGGGCTTTGTGGGAGATGAGGACCTCCTGAAGCTCTACGCGGGCTGCTTTTCGGTCTATTTTGCTCCCTACGACGAAGACTACGGCTACATCACTCTCGAAGCTTTCCTGTCCGGGAAACCCCTGGTCACGTGTACGGACTCCGGTGGGGTCATGGAATTCGCGAAGCACAACATAAACTCGAAGGTGGCGGAGAGGCCGGAACCTGGCTTGATAGCCGACCACATCAACTCGCTGTACTACGATCCCGGCCTATGTAAAAAGCTGGGGGCAAACGGGTACAACCAGGTGAAGGACATCAACTGGGAAAACGTAATCAAGCGATTGACAGCAACGATCTGAGGTGGGGCTATGA
This sequence comes from uncultured Methanocella sp., assembly GCA_964548585.1. Taxonomy (GTDB): domain Archaea; phylum Halobacteriota; class Methanocellia; order Methanocellales; family Methanocellaceae; genus Methanocella_A. The sequence goes on from CAZJRS010000004.1 coordinate 32,729, forward strand.
CGGAAGGTATCATTGATCAGGTGGCTTATGTGCTGACCGAACTGGATATCGGTACGGCAGATACCGAAATCATCACCTTGATCGCGACTGCTATTGTCGACCTGGGCCTGCTGGGGGATGATTTAGAATGAAAATCGCCGTAGTAGGGCCTAGCCCTGTTCCTTTCGGCATCGGGGGCATGGAAAAATTGATCCATGATATCGTGGAGCACATCAACTCTTCGACGTCACATCAGGCAGAGCTGATCAAGCTCCCGTCTCGTGAAGGGGGCTTCTGGGATCTCATTGACTCTTACCGTAAGTTTTACGGCCTGGACCTGTCGCACTTTGATCTGGTGATATCGACCAAATACCCAGCCTGGATGGTCCGGCACGATAACCATGTCCTCTACATGGTACACAAGCTTCGGGGTCTGTATGACACTTATCACCTGATGAACCTTCCAGAGTCAGTCGATTCAAAAAACAAGCACACACTGAGGTTGCTGGGCTTTATCGAAGCCACCTTGGATAGCCCGGATATCGACCGACTATGGGCTGAGCTCGATGAATACCGATCGCACAGCGCTGAGGTACCGGCGGCAGATCTGGCGTTCCCCGGCCCACTGATCAAGAAGATCGTGCACTATATGGATAGTTATGCGCTGGATTCGGGGAGAATTCAACGCTACAGCACCATGTCTAGGACCGTTTCTCAAAGGAAAGATTATTTCCCGAAAGGCGTTCAGGTATCGATAGCTTACCCTCCTCCCGCCAACGATCTGACCGGCGAGATCGAGTTCGGGGATTACTTTTTCACTGTCTCGAGGCTAGATAATGCCAAGCGCGTTAAGCTGATCATAGAAGCGATGAAGACGTTTAAGGGTAAAAATAAGTTGATCATCGCAGGTACAGGGCCTGATGAAGACCTTTTAAAAGAACAGGCCTCCGGTGACGATCGTATCGTCTTTACCGGTTATTGTTCTGACGAAGCAGTAGCACACTACTATAATGGCTGTATGGCGGTTGTCTATGTGCCATTCGAAGAAGATTATGGCTACGTAACCGTCGAGGCATTATTACGAGGAAAACCTGTTATAACCTGCAACGATTCCGGAGGCACAACTGAATTTATCGTCTCGGGGGAGAACGGGCTTGTCGTACCTCCAGACCCTGCGGCCATCGGAGAGGCTTTGGAATGCCTTGCGAAAAATCGGGAAGCGGCTTTTGCAATGGGTGCTAAAGGTCAGGAACAGGTACAAGATATAACTTGGGATCGCTTTCTAAATACTCTCCTTCCGGAAAGGGGTGTAATCAAAACTCCCCGCGGACCCCAAAAAAGTAAAAAGATCCTGGTCACATCTACATTCCCCGTATACCCTCCGAGAGGCGGTGGGCAGACCCGGATCTTCAACCTGTATAAACAGGTAGCCCGACAGTACGATGTCACGATACTGTCTTTTACGAATCCAGATCAACCCCCCTTCAAGGCAGTGATCGCTCCCGGGCTCCGGGAGATCAGGTTTCCCAAAAGCATCAGGCACCAGGAAGAAGAGCGGAAACTCGAAAAGGATCTGGGAGTACCAATCACCGATGTAGCCATGCCCTTGATATCACGGCACACACCCGAATACGGAGAAACTTTGCGAAAGCTGGCTATCGATACCGATGTAGTTATTATTTCTCATCCGTACCTTTACGATGAAGTCGCCAGGGTCGAGAAAGCTCCAACCATTATCTATGAAGCCCATAACGTGGAATACGACCTCAAGTCAAAGGTCCTCCCCGCATCGGCCAAAAAGCTACTGGACGAAGTGTACCGAGTCGAGAAAGCCTGTTGCGAGCGCAGTAACTTAATTATGACCTGCCTGCCAGAAGATTCAAAACGCCTGAGCGAACTATACACCGTAGATCCGGCCAAGTTCATCGAAGTGCCAAACGGGGTTGACGTAGGCTGCGTACAATTCGTTTCGGCGGAAGAACGACAGATCAACAAACGCTCCCTGGGCCTTGAGGGCGAGTTTCTGGCTTTGTTCATGGGCAGCTGGCATCCCCCGAATCTCGAGGCTTGCGAGGAGATCTTCAAGATGGCTAACGATCTGCCTGACATTAAATTTTTATTGCTCGGCAGCCAGTGCACAGCGTTTAAAGATCGGCAGCTACCCTCGAACGTCGGATTACTCGGGGTCGTCGATGATCTCCAGAAAAATTTCATCTTTGGCCTTGTGGATGTTGCCTTGAACCCAATGCGCTCCGGGTCAGGTACTAACCTGAAAATGTTCGACTATATCGCTGCAGGAATACCTGTAATAACCACCTGGTTTGGCGCAAGAGGCCTGGGCCTTGAAGGTGACAGTCTACATATCCACGATGACCTGGAGGAGATGGAGAACGAACTGGTCGTATTATCCAGAAATACAAGTGATCACTCGGCGGAGTTGAATGCTTATAACTCCATCCGGTCCAGATTTGACTGGAGTGTTATTGCAAGCGAGTTTCTAAAAAAAATGCGAGAGATCTTATGAGCCAGATTACGAATCTGGCTATCGCGAATTATTTAATAAAAGATATCACTATCAGTATACTATCAAGGTGAAGGCATAACTATGGCATATGAATATATACCGACAATCCGATCCGATGATTTTGAATCCTGCGTAAAAAGCATCGAGCATCCGACTGTCATCGGGAGTATAAATAATGGTACTTATAGCACCATCGCAGAAATCATCAATACTTTTCAGGAAGGCGGATATCTGGTAAAACAGGTGGCTGTACAACCTGAAGCCTACTTAAAATATCTGTCTGATGCAGGGTATCGATCACTGTATCCCGAATACTACCGGGATAACTTCTGTGAAAAAACCTTGGAACACTTTTTGGCTGCGCTAAGCCTGAACCTTACCGAAGATGATGTATTCATCGATGTGGCCAGTGAACATTCCCCGATCCCCGAGATCTATAAAAGGTTGTATAAAGTAACGAGTTATCGCCAGGATATCATGTATCCCGCAGGCATTAATGGTGATACGATCGGTGGCGATGCCTGTAATATGCCTATACCGGATAACTTTGCCGATAAGTTGGCGCTGACCTGCTCGTTGGAGCATTTTGAGCGGGACGCTGACTCAGGGTTAATCCAGGAGTTTAACCGAATATTGAAACCCGGTGGCATCGCTTATATCGTGCCCTTCTATCTTTACAATAAACCAGCCGTACAGACTGACCCGCTCATTAGTGTGCCTAATAATGTCGTCTTCGACCGAGATGCAACTGTGTATTGCAGCAAAGGGTGGGGCAACAGACACGGGCGTTTCTATAGCCTTAAATCGTTCCAGGAACGGATAGTACCATATCTGGGAGATCTCCAGCCTGAGGTCCAGTACATCCTCAATACTCAGGAAATCGATCAGTCCTGCTACTGTCGGTTTGCGCTTAAACTGACCAAACCTCGCCAGTGAGCACACATTAGCTCTATTAGGTGTCTGGACATCAATCTGATATCAGGGAAGGTGTTTGATTGAATTACCCCATAAAAAAACTTTGCTGCCCAAAATGCCATAATAAGCTTACGTATGACAAAGAGAAAGAAACTCTTTTCTGCGCTAGCGATTGTATTACCTACCCGATAATAGATGGCGTTCCCTTAATGTATATAGAAAACAAAAAGTACCTGTCTCAGATGGGCTGCGGCACTTTGCTCAACCCCCTTTCTTCCTTCAGTTTGTCCAAGCAATCCAAGGAGATACTACTCAGGCTGGGTATACAGAAACCCGGCAAGTCCGACGTCGATCTTATTAACCGATTGCTCATCGAGGCGGATCTAATCCGGAAAGAAGGCTCTGCCCCTGAAATCGGATGTTTCGAGGACCGTTTTGGCATTTCGAGGACAAAACCACTTCCTCAAAGAAAAGGTTGGCCTATGGTAAAGAAGGGTGACGTCAGTGTCCAACTTTCCTTTATCAGTCATAATTTTCCTCGCGAGATACCAGAAGGCTGCGAGTCTTCGTTTAACGTTCGCATTAAGAATAAGGGAGATATGCCATTGGATAATACGAAGGTCGTCATGGCGTATCAGGTATTTAAAAATGGTGACTACGTCCGGGATGGTCCAAGGACGTCATTGCCCATAAGTTTACTTCCCGGCCGGGAGCTAAGCTTGCCTCTTGTATTTGAGACCACTAATCTCTCTCCGGGGGAATATCGATTTGAGGTAGGGGCGCTAATCGAGCATGTGAAATGGTTTCCCGACCGAGTGGGGATTGATCTTATCATCATGAAAAGATCTACCCCCATCGATATAACTACTAATCTGTCACCTTCCTCTGATTACTCCGACCAGCATATATATAGTAATATATGGCTCGAAAAGATGCTTAAAGTCCATTCGATCATGCCCCGGGATTGCCTGGAAATCGGCTGCGGTTGCTCTCCTCAAAACCCGGCCTTTCTCAGCAGCGCAGAATCACTAATCTGTATGGATATTTCCCATTTGCTGGCACGGCTTGGCTATTATATACATAAAAATCACTATGGGACAAAGTGCCGTTTTATTTCTGGGGACGCCCTCAGCATGCCCTTGACGATAATAGCTTTAACCTGGTAACCATGTATGCCACGCTCCACCACTTCTCAGATCCACACCGCTTGATAAGCGAACTGATCAGGATCACGGATAACGGGGGTGCTATCGTAATTATGTGCGAGCCGTGGGGTAGTGACCTGTCCTATGCAGTCAAAGATCTGGAAGCAGGTATCGACGAAAAAACGTACTCACTTGAAGAGTACGATTACATGTTTAACCGTGAAGGCTGCGTTGTTCGAGAGATCCATCTGGATGGTGGTTCGCTAAACCTGATCGTGACAATATGTAAATAAAGGAGACCTTCGGTCTGAGATTATCGTTCAGTGTGAAAATGTAAACATATCGAGTGATGATACTAAGCTTATCATTATCTCTCCTTTAACTACCGAAAGATAGTTAATATAAAATGATAAGAACAATACTTCAATGCCTTTCGAGATCACTTCATGAAGAGATTGTCACGCTTTTTAAACAGTAATCCAGAAATCTACTTACTCATTCCTGTCATCCTTCTAGTTAGCTTGTTTCTGACCCCACTATTAGGGAGTGGATATACGAATGATGACTCATTTTCATCATTGCTAAAGGGGACTTTACAGGAAAATGAAATCGGGCTAATCGATTATATCCTAAATCAGATCATGTACTGGATGACCAGTAGCGGACGCATTTTTCTGTTGACCAGTTACGTTGATCTCGTTCAATATATCTTTGATAACTTGCTTATATATAAAATTTCTATTTTATTATTTATTATACTTGATCTCTTAGCGTTCGCTTATTTTGTCACTCAGTTAACCGGATCAAAGAACCTTGGCATTATGGCCATACTTTTAACGCCGGCAATTTTTCAGTTTAGACTATACCATGACCCTATAATGGGCTATTCGATGATACTCGAATTCATATTCATGCTGACCATTCTCTCATTGATCTTTCTCAAGAAATTCCTTGTCAGCGGTAAGAGAGTAGATCTCGGCTTAAGTTTTGTTACATATCTAATATGTTTACTAAATTATGAGATATCTTATGTCTTTTTCCTGCTGCATTTCATTATATTGTATTTTAACCGTGGGAGCCGCACAATACGAAGCACTGTAATAGTTGCTTCCCTATTCCTCACTGCACCAGTGGTGCTTTCCGGGCTCAACTTTCTAATACGCATCTATTACCGAGTGCCTCTTTCAGGTAATTCATCTGCCTATTCTTTGAACCTCAACCCTGGAGTGTTTACGATCACGCTTCTCAAGCAGTGTGTTGCAGCACTCCCACTGAGCTATTACTTCCTGGACCCGAATAATGTATTTCAAGGCGCTGCCAACCATATCATCAGCGGATTTTCCGCTGAGCTGTTCTTAATCGGTACTGGAATCCTCGTGCTCTTCATACTATTGGGGATTAAGGTTTCTAGGGACATTAAATGCACAAAAGCAGATCCACGCATCAGTGAGATCGGTTTGCTAGGTTTTGCTATGCTGGTTTTACCTGGGGTGATGATATCCCTTTCTCCGAAGTACCAGTCAGAGATATTGTGGGGATGGGGGTATTTACCGGTCTACATTTCCTACTTCGGTTTAATCCTGATTTTAGTTGCTACTGCTATATTAGCCTGCAAAAGGGCTGGAAAAGTTTCCGGTAACTTGGCGGTTATCCTGCTCATCGCAATAATGCTAATTGCGGCTGTTAGCGTCCTGAACTACTGGAACAATTCCAATATTGTAGAAAGATCGAATCTGATGTGGCTCTACCCCCGAAATATTGCTGAAAACGCTATGGGCAACGGGGTTATGAGTACAATCACCGATGGTTCGATTCTTCTTGTCAACAGTAACTACCCGTGGGATCAAAAGGAATTCTATTTACTTAATTCCGGTAAAAAGTTCTTGTATGTCGGTACAAAGGGCCCGTTGAGGTACGTGGGTGGTGAAGGATATCAACCGGATAAGCTTCCTGCCGATGCCCTGATATCTAAAAATGGGGATACCTGGAACTATGGGATGAATGCTAGCGATAGCGTATATTATTTCAATTACTATTCTTATTCTATAAGTAACGGATATGCATTCCTCTCAAAGGTTAATAACCTTTCAGTTTCCAATAATACTATCACTGCGGTAAGCTCTACTGCGGTGTATCTGTTTATCCGTACACCATACGATCTCCATAGGGACGACCCCCATCAGAACCCCTGGACGATTAACGTTAATGGGTTCACCTATGGAAATGTAAGTAGGTCTACCGATCAATATTTCACAGTTGACAAAGATCAGTTGACCTTGTTAGCCTCAGGAGAAAACTGGAAGTTGTATAAATTATCGATCGACGGAAAAGAAATAGCTGTAAATTCCCTTTCTGTCGCTATTTCACCTGCTTCTCCCTAAGCGGGTTAATTGACATCATAAACTCCTCAAACTTTGAAATGACCTGTTCGATCATAGATCTGGTGAGTCCAGGATAAACGCCTATCCAGAACAGGTTGTTCATGACAAGATCTGTATTGGTCAGATCACCGACCTGTCGGTACTGTATATCTGCAAATGCCGGCTGTTTCAATAAGTTTCCGCCGAACAGCATTCTTGTCGCGATCTTATTATCCTCTAAGAATGTTACTATGTCTGCTCTGGTGAATGGGGCGGTTTCCTTTACGATGATGGGGAAGCCGAACCAGCTCGGGTCTGACCTTGGAGTTGCGTGGGGCATTAAAAAATACTCTTCGTATTTTTTAAGTCCTTCGTAGATCTTGCAGAAATTTTCTTTTCTTGCCTCGATGAACCGCGGCAGTTTTTTTAGCTGTGCGACGCCTATTGCTGCCTGCATGTCCGTCACTTTCAGGTTATATCCTATGTGTGAGTAGGTGTACTTGTGATCGTACCCATAGGGCAGTCCGCCCAGTTGCCAGTCAAACCGTTTTTTGCAACTGTTATCCTGGCCCGGGTCGCACCAGCAATCCCTGCCCCAGTCTCTGAATGAGAGGATGATCTTTTTTAGAGTAAAATCATCTGTGAGCAGGGCTCCACCTTCACCCATTGTCATGTGATGTGCAGGGTAGAAGCTGAAAGTCGAAATGTGGCCAAAAGTGCCTGTATATTTTCCTTTATACTTTGATCCGAGGGCGTCACAGTTATCCTCGACGAACCAGAGTCCATGATCTTCGACAACATCCATTATTGTCTTGATATCAGCCGGATTACCGAGCGTGTGGGGCACGATGATAGCTTTTGTTTTCTTTGATACCGCTTCAGGAAGTTTGGCTGTCTGGATGTTATATGTACCCGTCTCGACATCAATAAACACCGGCTTTAGGTTATTTTGGATGATGGGGCTTAACGTTGTTGGGAAGCCACATGCTGTTGTAATTACTTCGTCGCCGGGTTGAAGTCTTTTTACGCCCAGCTTATAGGACGTTAATGCTGATACGGCTAACAGGTTAGCAGATGAGCCTGAATTGGTCAGCAGGCAATGCTTCATGCCCATGAACGCAGCAAACTCTTCCTCGAACTGTTTTGCGAATCTGCCTGCAGTCAGCCAGAAGTCCAGAGACGAGTCGATCAGAGCACACATCTCATCCTGGTCGTAGACTCTTCCGGCATAGCTGATCGGGGTCTTGCCTGGCTCGAAGTGTTCATTTGCTTTTCGAGTCTGATAAAGCTCACGAACCTTCTCGAGGATCTCTTCCCTAATCATCTTTTCATCCATAAGTACACCTCAAAGTACCGGGCCAGGCTCTTTTTCCGCAATCTGGCAAAGCAGCTATCTAGCCATTTCTTACCTATTATTTATAGCTTACCCGGAATCGTTCGAGCCTAAAAATTTTATCCAGGCAATGCCCTATAGTTCCCGGTTGCTAACTATCCTGATATTTTTTAATTCTACGAAAGTCAGTCTGATAGAGTTTTTTTTTCTAGAGCCCTGAAGCTCCAGTACTTGTGCCCAAAATAGCTGATAATCGTCACTGTGGGTAGCACAATTAATTGACCAAGGCGGGGATCGACTTTCAGGTAGTCCACAAGTATGCTAAGTATCGCGATGTTTACCATTAAGACTACCAGGTAAACCAGGTTGAACTTTATCAACTCACGTAGGTGGTTTTTCTGTGTCCTGAACGTCCAATATTTATTCCATAAGAAGCTGTTTGTCACTCCTATTATATGGGCTATGATCAATGCGATAATGTAGTAGAAGAAATATGAGAGGATAAAAAAGGCTCCGTAGCCTACGATTGTATTCATGATGCCCACAAGTATGAACTTCAGAGGCTTCATTAGATCCTGTTTCTCTATCCTGTTAGTAATAGATCTTTTTTTTGCCAATTTTACTCCTGCCTCTGTAACGTTCGTTCCTTTTGCAAGCCCTGTTCCCCGATCATGTTCCTACGCATGTCTTCAGGGGATGGCAGCGGATCCTGTTCTTCGATCGGCCGGTTGACTCCCAGTTTTGGCGTGACAGCACATTCGCCTTTTATGGAAACTTCCAGTAACGCGGGGCCGGGAGTATCGAACAGACACTTAATTTTTACAGATAGGAGTTCGCTGTTATCAGTCTTCGCTGTCGGAATCTCGTAGGCGGAAACTACCTTCTGAAAATCCGGGGCGCTATATCCTACTACGGTCGACTGGAACCGATCGTTCATATATTGGTGCTGAAATTGTCTCACCATACCGTAGCACTCGTTATTCAGGACGATGATCTTGATCGGTAGCTTGTGATGGCGCACTGTCTCCAGTTCCTGGATATTCATCTGGAATCCGCCATCTCCTGTGATGACTACGACGGGGCAACCCGGTTTAGCGAAGGCCGAACCTATCGCCATGGGCAGTGCTGAGCCCATCGAGGCCATGCCACCTTCTGTCATGATCCTCTGCCCTTTGCGAATCTCTAGCGATTGCGCTGACCACATCTGGTTCTGACCGATGTCTACGCACACAATCGCGTTGTCTGGCAGCTCCTTCGAAATTAAATGTATGAGATAATTGGGATTAATTTCCCTTCCTTCAGTCTTAACGTATGATGGGTATTTTCGTTTGTACTGCTTAACATAGTCAAGCCATTCCCTTGATTGTTTTCTGATGCATGAATGATCGTTGACTTGCCTCAGGAAATCGCCGAGATCCGCGTTGACTTGTAAGTCTGCCTGTACTTTGTTTCCCAGCTCAGCCGGGTCAATATCCACGTGGATTATTCGGGCAAATCTCGCGAAAGTTTCCGGTTTTGTGCCAGTCTGGCGTGTATCCAGTCTAGTGCCAAGCGCGATTACCAGGTCTGAGTTGGCGATTGTAAGGTTTGCATAGCGATTACCATATGTGCCGATCATGCCCATATATAGCTCATCATCGTGGGGAAATGCATCGAGGCCCATTAAGGTGGACACAACCGGAATCTCATAGTAATGAGCAAGATCTGAGAGTATGTCTGTTGCACCTGCCAATCTTACTCCCCCTCCTGCGAGAATGACGGGTCTTGAAGATGCTTCGATCATTTTTACTACTTGATCGATTACACCGTTATCTATAGCAGGCTTTGCAGAGCGAAGGTTGATCACACCTGGGGCAGGGATATCTGCTCTCTGCACATTCATCGGCAAATCGATCAGAACCGGCCCCGGGCGCCCCCCGTAGGCAATACCGACCAGCCTTTCGAGTGTTTCACCGACAAGCTTCTCGTCGGTTAGCATCAGGGCATCTTTGGTAATAGGTTTTACGATGCTCACGATGTCGGTTTCCTGGAAACCTATTTGCCTGACCGGCCGGTCAAACTTATATTCATACGTGTTGACCTGACCTGTGATGAACAATGACGGGATTGAGTCGAAATAACAGCTGCCGATTCCCGTGATCAGATTCGTCGCGCCCGGGCCACTGGTAGCCATCGATACGCCGATTACACCACCTGCTCGGGCGTATCCTTCTGCGGCAAAAGCTGCCGCCTGCTCATGGTGCATACTCACTGCCTTGATATCGATCCTGTCGTACATCGAATCCAACAGGTGGGTAATCGAGCCTCCAGCCACCTCAAACACATGGGTCACACCTTTCGATACCAGAAAATCTATGATATAATCCGAAATCTTCATATCGTCCTCTCGTGCTCGTAAAGCGACCTGTTAGCTGTAAACCACTCCACCGTCTTTTTTAGCCCTTTCTCCAGGCTGAACTTGGGCTGCCATCCGATCAGGCTCTGCGCTTTTGAGATGCTGGCTTCCCACATAGACGGCTCGTTATCCCTCTTGGGGGTGTTGCCCCAGATGGGTACCACCTTGTTTCCCGTCATGCTGACGATGAGGTCCGCGACTTCTCCGATCGAGCTCTGGTGACCTGAACCTATATTTAAAACTTCGCCAGCGATAGCGTCCGATCCGATGGTTTTTTCGTAAGCGTCGACAATGTCTTCGATAAAAATAAAGTCCCTGACAAAGGCGCGTGACGCCAGTAGCGGTGGCTTACCAGCGATCCCAGAGAGTATTACTGTCGGGATCAACCGGTTAGGATCATCGTAGTAGCCGAACGGGGAAAAGAGCCTCAGCGTCACTATCGGTTTTTTATCTCTTTTTGCTACTGTCCTGCAATACATGGTCGCAGCAGCTTTCGATATCCCGTAATCGCTGTTCGGATCAGCCTGATCCCCCTCTTCCATACGCTTGTCTTTACTCCCGTATTCCGATGATGATCCTGTATTGATAAACGCTTTATAGTCGATGTCTTTGCATGCTTTCACAAGGTTCATCGTGCCTGTGAAATTCGAATTGTAGATTGTGTCCTCATCTCTCTGGAACGAGTGGCCACCATAGGTGGCCGTATGGATGATGAAATCTGGGCGAACCTTTGAAACTGTTTCTTTCAGCCCTACATAATCCGAGAGATCGACTACATGATTGTATATCTGTCCTGGCGCTCCGTCGATCCTCCACTGGTTCGAAGATCGCCTGAGGATCGTATGCACCTCCGCTTTCCGGAGTGCAAAGTGCCTGGCGAGGTTAGATCCAATAAATCCGGTTGAGCCGGTGACCAGAATTCTACAGCCGTCGAACATAGGTTTAATGTATCCTGGCAAATTCCTCAGAATCCTATCTCTCTTCTTACAATAAAGTTAGGCCGTTGCTTTACTTCATCGTAGATCCTGGCAATGTACTCACCCATGATTCCCAGTATCAAAAAGACCATGCTGAACAGGAACAATATAACAATTATCAATGAGGTGAAACCAGGGACTTCCCGTCCGTATACAAGGAACAGCAGGAGCTCGACCAGAATTGCGACAAAAGAAACCGTCGACAGTCCAAAGCCGAGGAAGGTTGCGATTTTCAATGGGAAATATGAGAATGAATATATGCCGTCCAGTGCCAGCTTCAGCACTGTCATGAATTTTGCCTTGGATTCTCCGGCAAACCGGGGCGGCCTTTCATACGGTATCCCAAGTTGCTTAAAGCCAGACCAGGCAATAATTCCTCGTAGCATTCGGTTTCTCTCGTCCATGCTGTTGACCGTTTCGTAGACTTTCCGGTCGATCAGACGGAAATCGCTAACGTTTTCCGGTATTGCCTTATCTGTGAGCACGTAAATAATCTTATAGAACAGCTGCGAGGAGAACCTTCTGGTAAACCGGACACCGGACCGCTTAGCGACGACCGTATACACGACATCGTAGCCTTCTTCCCACTTTTCGATGAACTTTGGTATCATCTCCGGCGGATCCTGGAGATCAGCCATCATAATAATCACAGCATCTCCACTCGCATATTTTATACCTGCCGTGATCCCTCCGTCACACCCGAAGTTGCGGGACAGTTGGAGTACTTTGAATCTGGGGTCACCACTATTGATCTCGACCAATTTATTATATGTCGAGTCCCAGGATCCATTTTCGACGATGATGACTTCGAAGTCATACTGACTCAGCGGTGACATCATCGCTTTCAACTGTTTTACCAGCTCATCGATGACATCTTCTTCATTATAGGCCGGTATCACTATGCTGATCAGTTTTTTCATATAGGCACCTCATGCATTCTCTCTTGCAAAGAATTCTACGTACCATGCCACCGTACGTTTCAAGCCTTCTTCCAGCGTGTAGTGCGGCTTCCAGCCAAGCATCTCGCGGGCCTTCCTCGCCGACAGGTACTGGTGTTGGATCTCGTTGGTCGCCTCATTCAGGATAACTGGCTTCAGGCTACCTCCCATCTCTTGTAAAACCGCATTCACTATGTCCAGTACTGTCACCTGTAGCTCGTTGCTGAAGTTGAACGCCTCGCCATGTAACCTTGGATCCTGCATCTTTTCCGCGAGCATCATATATGCTTCGACACCGTCTTCGATGTAGAAATAATCGCGGATAAGGCTACCGTCACTGCGGATGACGGGAGCCTTTTTGTTGAAGATCGATCGTATTGTACCTGGGATGATCCGGTTAAAATTCAGATCGCCGCCACCATAAAAGTTACCGCAGCGAGTAACACAGACTGGCAGCCTGTACGAATCATAATATGCCCTGCAAATCAGGTCAGCACAACTTTTTGACACGTCGTACGGATGCCTGCCTTCCAGCGGAGTGGTTTCATCGTAAGGGAGCTTTTCCTGGTCACCGTAAGCTTTATCGCTGGAAGCCACAACGATCGACTTCACATGACTGGCATTTCTGCACGCTTCAAGGACATTCCACGTGCCTTTGATGTTAGCCTCAAACGTCGGTATCGGGTTACGGTTGGCGATCGTGACAATCGTCTGAGCTGCTAGGTGAAATACAGTATCGATCTCATACTCATTAATAGTCCGCTCTAGCGTTCGATAATCTTCTATGTCTCCCCTGACAATGTTAATTCGATCGGAAAAACCGGACCAGTTCAGGTTCGACCGCGGGACCAAATCACGTATCAAGCCTGTCACATCTGCCTTCTCCTCGACTAGCTTCTTGGTCAGCCACGAGCCAAGTAAACCTGTACAACCCGTAACCAGTACCTTCCGATCCTTCCAGTGATTAGCAACCATGTTTTCCGCCTACCAAACTCGCCAGGGCGCATTGTTGTCCTTCCACAGCCTATTCAGCAACTCCATCTCTCTGTACGTGTCCATACACTGCCAGAAGCCATGATGCGGATACACCATCAACTGCTCATCAGACGCCAGACGCTCAAGCGGGCTCTTCTCTAAAACGCAATCATCATTCTTATCCAGGTAGTCAAAGGCTTTCTTATCAAGCACGAAATAGCCGCCATTTACCAGCCCTTCCATCACTTCGGGCTTTTCGTTGAACCTTACAACCCGGTTATTATCCAACACAAGCTCGCCAAACCTGGATGACGGGCGTACACCTGTCATCGTGGCAATTTTACCATGGGAGCGGTGGAACTGAACTAGCTCATCGATGTTCACACTGGCTACCCCGTCCCCGTAGGTAAGCAAGAACGTATCGCCGTCGACGTACTTTTCGACTCTCTTGACCCTGGCCCCTGTCTGTGCTTCTTCACCTGTGTTGATCAGCGTGACCATCCAATTATTTTCGTCATGGTTATTATGAATGTTAATCTTGTTGTGGTCGCCGAGCTTTATCGTGAAATCGTTATTCATTGCCTCGTAGTTTAAAAAATATTCCTTAATCATGTTTCCCTTGTAACCGAGGCAGAGCACAAACTCATTATAACCGTACGATGCGTACGTTTTCATGATGTGCCAGATTATAGGTCTCCCGCCGATTTCCACCATTGGCTTTGGGCGATACTCAGTCTCTTCTCTTAAACGAGTACCTTTACCGCCGCAGAGTATAACCACCTTCATCTTAACACCTTTTATAATCAGAATATTTCTCAAAATCCGTGGATATTTGGTATTCCGAATAGTAAATCGAGCCATTTTAGTTATTTTTTGGATAATCTCTGCCGTATAGTAATTAAATTTATCGTCTGTAACTGAGGAAATAGGTGCATTAAAAATTTCTAAGTAAGCCTGAAAAGAAAATGCTTAAGAAGTCTATCACTCGTAAATGCTATATCATAGCACAGTTTGTTAACTTTTAGCGGGTATTTAAAAAAATTAATCCAGTAAAAACCTTTAGCGAATATATTCCACCTGCAGAGTGAGATTATGGAAGACAAACAAACAAATAGCCATGAACCTGATTCGCCCGATCTTCTCTCTCGGGATTCGTGCCCCGAAAAAATCGTCTATGATAATACTTATGAAATATGGCCTCCCGGTCATTACTATTCTCCGATCCCCGACCTGATTGAAACCGCCAAAAACAAGGGCAGAATCTATAAAACCATCGACAGGATACCTGGAGTAGATCTTAATGATCCAGGCCAGATCGAGCTATTCAACTGCCTGGCTGAATACTACTCCGAACTGCCCTTCCCCGATGATCGAACACCAGGTTTTCGGTACCATTATAATAATATGTTTTACCCGGCTACGGATGCTATCCTGCTGTTTTGCATGATCATGCATCTGAAGCCACAAAAGATTGTGGAGATCGGATCGGGATTTTCATCCGCAGCAATCCTGGATGTAAACGAAAAATTTTTTGACAATCAGATCAAATGCACTTTTATCGAGCCTTATCCAGATCGTCTGCTATCGCTGATCTCTGATGATGACATGAAAAACTTCACGCTGATCAAAACAAGGACCGAAGAAGTCGACCTCAACGTTTTTGACAATCTCTCTGAAAACGACATCCTCTTCATCGACAGCACCCATGTTTCCAAGATCGGCAGCGACGTGAACCGCATTCTGTTCGAGGTCTTACCCCGGCTAAACAAGGGGGTCTTCATTCACTTCCACGATGTGTTTTACCCGTTCGAATACCCCTTATGCTGGGTGAACGAAGGCCGGTTTTGGAACGAAGTTTATCTTCTCCGTGCTTTTCTCCAGTATAACGACACGTTTAAAGTTAAGCTGTTCAGTACGTATTTCAACACTAAATATCAGGATATTATCCGCCACAAAATGCCTATTCTCGCGAAAAACGGGGGTAATATCGTCTATGGAGAAAAACCCGGTTTCGAGAAATGCGAAGGCGGCTGTATCTGGCTGAAAAAGGAGAAATAGTCGGTTACTTCAGAAGGTACGGGATATGGTCCGTTACCCTTACTCGGACTCTACCTACTACAAATGTTACTACCAGCTGCATGCTCGATACTTCTATGTAAACGATACGCTGACATTACTAATCGCCATGCTGAGGTAGTGGCTATCGGTACTGTTTAAGGCATGGATATCGACTGGTCTCTCCGGCTTTTGAGGGGTATATAATAATAGCACTACATCTCTGTTACCCGTTTCCACTGGGATGCTGATATCCTTCCCGCATGGCGGAATGACAAATGTATTGATAAGTGTGCCATTCTCGTAGACCAAAAGGTCCCTCTGAGTATTAAAGCTATAACAAGTAGCATTAATAATCACCTTGCTCAACCCACTGCTATGAATTGCGATCGTGGCATTATTTATCATCCATGAAGCCGGTATACCGTCCCAGTTCTCGATGCCATTCCACCCTTGCCCCTGCTCTACAAAGGGTTGGTTAGCAGTACTATCTACTTTGTAGGCCACAATTCTGCCGTCGGAATAAACTGAAGGCCCCATCGCTACGGTAGTCAGGTTGTCGACTTCGCAGAACCAGTTCTGCTCCATGAAGTCATTATGTAATACTACATATCTGATATTGTAGCTATTAAGCACTGAACTTGCTATTTTCGAGACGTTCTGGCCGAATAGGTCTTTATTACTTTCCGGGTACGAGATCTGGCTTATGAATGGTGCCTGTCTCTCAAACATCCGCGACGAATCCGGGACTCTCGACATCTGTCCCCCGACCATCTTCTTTTGATGGACGGTCTGATAGTACTCTGCTATCGTGCCGGCAGCATTGGAGTAGCTCGCCGGTATCTCGATCACAGCAAAATCTCCCGGCTCTGTCGCCAGCTCTTGATAAAATGTAGGTACCGAAGGGTCTGTGGTAACAAAAGGCACTGCCAGGTATTCAAGAATAATGAGTGCGGCGATCCCTATCGGAATAAGGACGCGGAGCATTTTGACCTTGCTTCGGACCTGGCTATGAGCGGCGATATCGTTCATTACCTTTTGAATTCCTATTCCCGCAAGCACAGAGATCGATAGTAGCGTGATAACCTCAAAACGCCCCGGAGTCCTACTGTTGCTCAGCCCTGGCACTATCTGGGACAAGACCCCGAACGGCAGTGGAATTTCTTGCCCGAAGAAGACTGATTGTCCAAGTACGTGCAGGATTGGCCCTAGCGACATCAGGGCGAAGAATGCCGCAGAAATCTGCCAAAAGAGTATTTTTTTAGAGCACTCCTTCAACGACGCGTATATGCTGAGGAACAGTACCGAAAAGCCTATGAATGCAACGCTCTCCCAGGGGAACTGTGTTCTGTAGTCATTATGATAGATGTTGCTGGAGACGAAGTCGCCCACTATTGGATGAGTGATACTCGGTATCAGGAAGTTGGCCAGATCGACCGAGAACAGCTCCGCCTCGCTCCGGGCAGGACTGAGGAAATTGTCGCCCGCGGTTGCTATTGCGATGTTACTGATGTTGAGCGGAAGGATGACCAGCAGGCTAAGGATGGTAAAAATCAGGACCTGTGTCAGATCCTTTTTTACAAATTTCAGCTCTCCTGTGATAAACCGGTAAACGAAAAATAACCCGATGAAAAGACCCATAAATACCATGTATTGCAGGTCACTCAGGGCGACCATGATAAAAAATACCGCTGCCAGTATTGCATCTGTTACCTTCTTATCCTCAGCCATCTTGAGGAGGAACAGGGCGCAGAAAGGTATCCATTGCATCGTCACAGATCCCATGTGGCCGACAAAGGCGTGTTCAAAATGGTACGGGGCAAACGTGTAGATAATTCCGGCCACGATCCCCGCCGTCTCATCTCTGGTAATGTGTCTGACCAGCGTATAGGCGCCAAAACCGCTGAGGACAAAAGCGGAAAAGTACAGTAGATTACAGGTAAACACGCTCCCGAGAGCCGGGGTCAGGATCAGCGCAAGCACCTGGCTATACGCCATGCCGAAAGGTATCATGTTAGTACCGCTCGGGTAAAAAATTTGGTCCGTAAAGACTAACTCGTTTAGCGTTCCGGTGGCTATTGCCTCGTGGATGGCCTGACCAGTCATCCAGAAATACCATACAGCCTGGACGATATCCATAGAGCCAGGTAACCTGGAAAACGAGGTAACTACCAGTGGATAGGTCAATAACACAGAAAGTACAATGAACAGGAACAGGGCGCTAAGGAATTTTTTCAAGTCCCCTGGGGAAACAAAGTTTGAAATATAGTTACCTAATAGCTGTGAATACTTTTTCAATGTGGCAACCTACCCTCAAAATCCCGCGATCATTAACTGGCTTTCGCTTTTGTATATCACTCACTAGTTTATATCAATTTTTCCCGTGTGCTGCTACGACTGTTTTTTCGGGATCTGTATGGGTATTCAGGTATTCTGCAACCTTATCCATCCCCTCTCCCTATCCGATCACAAATATTTGATCCGCATAGGATGGACCCCCGAGTGCGACCGGATTGAAGTATGCCATATAATATGGAGGTACATGCACCAGTAACATAACTTATACCAGCAAAATAGCAACGACCGAGACTGATGTTACTGCCCATGGATGTTCTTAAATCCGAAATATTTCACCGCGTAAGGTGATACCAGCTCGATCAGCCGACAGACTCCCAGGGCCGCGAGTATGCCATTCACCGGAAAGATCGGGGGCAGGTACCTGTCACCCTTTTCAGCCCGATTGTCATCTGAGTCACGAAAACGATGACAAACAGCATGAGGAACGACACGTTTTTATTCTTTTCCGTAAACCGTTTATTACAGATATCGATGACGCAAAACTGGGCAAATAAGGCCGAGAATACCAGCGTTATCGGTGTTAACCTCACAGGGAGGGTGACCGGGTAGAATACAAGTAAGAATGGTGCGGCGATGACCATAAAAGTGGTCAACATACCATCGAGTTGGACAACCCGGATATGCGCGATGTAAAACGGATATAGCGCGATCAGTTGCGAACCGAGGAGTCTACCATACTTCCGAACAGACGGCATAGCAGCAGCAGATCAGCATGATCCCTGCGGCTGCGACCCAGGCTATCGGAAACGCCGCCGCGAACAGCTTCGTACCGAAATCTGCCCCCGGCTGGTAGAACAACGACAGCGAAAGGCCAGAAAGCTACATTGTGACGACGTCCGGGGTTGCTATCGAAAATGTAACAGACAAGGTTTCACTGAAGTCAGCCGATCGGTTGAATTTCTCACTATGTTTCCTCAATAGCTCACGATCTCATATGCAACGACCTTATACGGTTCGTCTATCTCATATATACCTCAACTGATCGGTCGTCACGTTATTATCCAGTAAGAACGCGAGGTCTGGTCTGGCGCTCCTGCTTCGTTCATCTACGATCTATCTATCGAAATTTTTTTACTCCCGACATGTAGATCATGATGGATGCTTTTGCCAGCACTGGGATGTGTACAAGTATATCGTCTACCCCATCGTAGAACTCCGACCAGGCTTCGGGCAGGGGGGGCGTATAGAGCAAATGACCGATTATGGTGGAGCTCATGCAAGCGGTTTTCGACCACTTTTCAAAGTTCCTTTCAGTCATCTTCAGTATACCGCTCTCATGCCTATTCGTTATCGCCGGTAATAGATTGGTGGGGAACAGCCAGTTCGGTTCCATGATCGCTAGTCTACCTCCCTTTCTCAGAACTCGCATTGCCTCGCTCAGTCCTCGGCAGGGATCCGAAAAATGGTGCAGTGTTCCAGATATGACAGCAAGATCGAACGAATCGTTCTTAAAAGGCAGCCTGTGTCCGTCTCCCATGATCAGGGAGACATCTTCCTCCCACAGTTTTTTTCGGGCCTCTCTGAGCATACCCAGCGAGATATCTACGCCTGTATATGATATCGCAGGGTATCTATTGATCAGGTACTCCGCGTGAATCCCTGTCCCGGTTCCCAACTCCAGGATTTTTACCGAGGCTGGCTGGTTACCTATATCCAGTAGCTCGCAGATTTTTTCGATCTTTCTTTGATGATTCCGATTACTCCTGCTGAACAACACGCCTTTATCGAATCTGGCCGCCTTGTTATCATAGTATTTTTTCTGGATCATCCGCTCACCAGTCCAATAATACTGATTCGTATCTTGACGTGATTTTTTCGATGTACAACTTTTTGACGTCTTCCCGGTTTCTGGCCCCCATATTCCGCCGCAGATTTTCATCTTCTACCATCGCGGCCAATTTTTCCGCGGTTTTATCAATAGCACCCACTTGGACAAACAGAACGTTTTTACCTTCCTCTAAAAAATCCGTTTGCCCCCCGCTGTCCGTGGCGACGATCGGCAAACCGGAGTACATTGCCTCCATCAGGCAGATACCGAAACCTTCGTGTAGCGAACTCAAGAGGTAGATATCGGCATTTTCGAGGTACTGGTACTTCTTTTCCTCAGACTGGTAGCCCAGGAAGGAAGCCCTTTCTTCGAGGTGTAGTTCCCTTGCTAAAGTCTTTAAGTGAGATTCCTCCGGCCCATCGCCGATAATGATGTACCTTAGGTTTTGGAGATCAAGCTGCGCAATCGCCCTTAGAGCATCAGCATAGCCTTTTCTTTTGACTAAGCGGCCGACCGATACGATCACGGTTTCGCTCTCTGTCATGCCCAGATCCCTTCTCGACTTGGGCTCTACATCCGGAATAACGAAACCGACGGGGATAATCTCAACGGGCTTACCTGGCCGATAGTATTTTTCAGCGCACATCTTTATGTTTTCAGATTCTGCAACAATCCTGTCCGAGTGGCGAAACAGCGCTGAGATGAGCGTTCGCAGAATCCAGTATCTATGGGGGGACGTCTTTTTGCTCGGATCGTAGATATCGCCACCGTAAATCGAGACAACGCCCGGTACCTTAAGCGCTTTTGCAAGTAGAACTCCGCTCAGTCCCGAAGGGATCACAAAATGCGAGTGTATCACATCATACTGGTTTTGCCGGCCAAGCTGTAGCCCTTTTACCAGGCTAGATGGGAAGAATGCTACCATTGAAAGAAGTGAGGCTGTGCTCAGGTCCTTTCTTCCTAAAGCGGGCACTCGGAAGATGTTGATACCATCGATCTTCTCGGTCGTCGGCAGGTCTCCGAACGCTGTCGTTACGTAGTCGACCTCATGCTTTTTCGCAAGCTCCCGGGCAAGGTTATGACAAGCCACACCGCCGCCGCCGCCGAGTGGCGGACACTCGTAGTTAATAATCAGTATCCTCATACCTATCTCAAAACTTATCTGATAATACCTTTACCTATTAGCCTGTCGATCCTGTAATTTTTAAAGTTCCCTTGCCTGTAATACGTTTTCAATACGATGTCCGCCATGATCCCGAAAGCGAGAAACTGAAGTCCCACAATCACCGACATGATAGCGAGGATAAAAAGCGGCCGATCTGAGAGGGACCTGTTTAGTAGTAGCCTCTCCCCGACCAGGAAAACTGACAGGAGAAAACCTGCCGAGCCAATCAGGATACCTATCGTGCCGAAGATATGCATCGGTCTTGCAGAAAAGCGGCTCCAGAAGGTGATCACTATCAGGTCGGCAAATCCCTTGAAGAGCCTCCTCCAGTTGTACTTAGAAACCCCGTGTCTGCGCTCCCTGTGATTTACCTTCGTTTCTCCCACCCTGAAACCGTTGTAGTGCAAAATCGCCGGTATATACCTGTGCATCTCTCCGTACAGCTCAAAGTCTTCCACACACTCTTTCTTATAAATCCGCAGAGTGCAGCCTGAATCGTGTATGCGTTCCTTCACAAGGAGCTTCCGTAAAGTGTTGGATATGCCTGAGAAGATCTTTTTCGCGAATCGGTCTCTCCTGTTTGCCCGCCAGCCGCAGACGACGTCATAGTCCTCCTCTGACAACGTTTTTAGCAAACGGGGAAGATCGGTGGGATCGTTCTGAAGATCGGCATCCATGGTGACGATATACTCACCCTTCGCATGGTCAAATCCTGCTTTCAGAGCAGCGCTCTGGCCAAAGTTGCGCCGGAACTTAATGACCCTGACGCAGTCGTCAGCTTTCGACACGTCTGCCAGTTTGGAAAATGAGCCGTCAGTAGAGCCATCATCTACGAAAATGATTTCGTAAGGTAACCCCGTGGATATAAGCACAGCTTTCAACTCCTTATAAAGCTCATTGATATTGTCTTTTTCATTATACAGTGGTATGACAATGGAAATCGATCCCGTATCTTGCATCTGCGTATCCCCGGATTGTTTTACGTTTATGGGTTAATATAGTAAAAACTAATCGCTCCTGTACAGGCACGAAAATAAGCATTTATAGCAGGAAGGAATATGCACTGGATAGCATGGACAAAGGGAAACTAGTGAAAATATCGATCATCTTGATTACTTTGATCATCGCCTATTTTTTGCTTTCCCAGATATCGATTACACAGATCGTAAACTCGCTGATGTCCGTGAGTGCTCCCGTTCTGATAGTCAGCTTTGCGCTTTACTCCCTTATGAATGGATTCCGGGCGCTTCGATACTCCCTTATGGTGGGCAAGCCCGGGGGCAAGGCAATGATGAAGATGTTCGGCATAGTCTGCACTCATAATATGGCCAACAATGTCCTCCCTTTTCGCACAGGTGAGCTGACTTTCGTCTACCTTGCGCGGGTTCGCCTGAACGTGGCTGCCAGTGTCGGAGCGGTGACCGTTCTGATGTCCCGCATCTACGACATCTTTGTCATCTGCTTGTTGGTAATAGCCATCGCCATAGCCTTCCCAGGCAACTACGGTATGATCAACGGGACAACATCTTACCTGGCCATCAGTGCGCTCGTCATGTTTCTGGCCATAGCGCTGTTCGTCGTCTACCCGAAGCTGCTCATCGCACTCCTCGATCTCGGCTATCGCACTATCCCGAGCAGATACCTTCTTTACTTGCGCTGTAAGATGGCGGAAATCGCCGAGTTTTACGCTACCGTGAATTTTTTGAGGAGCATCCCTCTTACCTTGATACTCTCAATCATCGTTTGGCTGCTGAGCATGATGACAATTTACGTGCTGGCCGTCAGTATGGGGTTTACAATCAGCCCGTGGGCGATTCTGATCGGTATCCTGATCGTAGTCATAGCCTCTTCGATCCCTGTCCAGGGCATCGCCAATCTCGGATCTTTTGAGCTGATCTGGTCATTTGTGTTCATAGCTTTGAACGTAAGTAAAGAAACGGCCATATCTTCAGGGTTTGCCATTCACTTGATCATCCTGACCTTTGCTGCTCTGCTCTGGTTAGCCACGAGCGTGTTCGGCAGGGCCGGGATACTGACAGATCCAGCCCACTAACCGATTACAGGGCCTTTAACGTGTACTCGACATACTTTTTCAAGCCCTCTCGAAGCTTTACTTCGGGCTGGTAGCCAAGTTCTTTTCTCGCCTTGGAGACATCGGCCTTGGTGTGCTCCATGTCCCCCACAATGTTATCGTGGTTCACTATCGACGATTTGCTGCCCGTAAGGCTGATGATCCGTTCGGCCAGCGCCCTGATCGTGGTATCTTCCCCGCCCCCTATGTTATAAACGCCATGACCATGGTCCATCGCAAGGAGGTTGGCATTTACCACATTATCGATGTAAGTAAAATCCCTTGTTTTATTGCCGTCTCCGAAAATGTCGAGGTCTTTACCGGCGAGGGCGCAGTAAGTGAAGATCGAGATGGCGAGATCGGGCCTCATGTGGGGGCCGAAGACCGTAAAATACCTCAGCGATACTGTATCAAGCCCATAGATCGATCGGTAGACCTCACAATATTGTTCAAAGCAGAGCTTGGAAACCCCATACGGAGAGATCGGCATTGGCGGGAGATCTTCCCGTTGGGGTAATCCTGTAGTTAAACCGTAGACCGACGATGACGAGGCGTTTATAAATTTTATTACGCTGTGGTTTCGTGCAGCATCCAGCATCTTCAGTCCCCCGGTTACATTTACCTCGTTTGTCTTCTGAGGGTTCCTGATCGATGCCCCTACACCTGCCTGCGCCGCGTTGTGAAAGACGTAGTCCACACCCTCCATCGCCCTTTCGACCAGCTCATTTTCGAGAATGCTACCCCGGATCAGGCTGAACTTTTCGTAGGGTATCAGCAGCGCTATGTTCCGCTCTTTTAAGTCTTGGCTGTAATATGGATCAAAGTTATCGATACAGACGACCTCATGCCCTCTCTTTAGCAGTTCTTTAGCTAGGTGAGACCCGATAAAGCCCGCTCCGCCTGTAACTAGACACCTGTATATCACAAAACCTCAAACTAGATACGATGCTATCGATTGCTTGATCCCTCTCTCGATGCCCGTTAATGCTATAGGCCCGAGGCTCTCCAGCTTAGTTACATCTGCGCGCATGCGCGGTATCTCTACGTTACCGGCCCTTTTCCGATCTTCAGCACTCAGGATA
Source organism: uncultured Methanocella sp. (assembly GCA_964548585.1). GTDB lineage: Archaea > Halobacteriota > Methanocellia > Methanocellales > Methanocellaceae > Methanocella_A. Next base: position 56,769 of record CAZJRS010000004.1, read on the forward strand.
TTGATAGCCGGGTCAATGGCATCCCTGATCAGTATAACCATATCGGCGATCCGGGTTTCCTTCCCCGATCCTACGTTAAACACGCCTCGGCCCTTCTCTCCTACTAATAGAAACACTTTCACGGCATCTTCCACGTACATGAAATCTCTGGTCGGGTCAGTGTTGCCCACTTTGATGATCCTGTTTTTAAGCGCCTGCTCAATTACTCCCGGAATCAAAAAACTGGGATCCTGCCCCGGCCCGAACATGTTAAACGGCCTTAAAATAGCATACTCCATCCCATAGCTATTCCCATACGCCTGCACAATGTTCTCTGCCGCAATCTTACTAGCTGCATACGCCTCTCTCGGCACAACCGGGTGCTTCTCATCAATCGGCAAATACTGTGGCACACCATACACATGCGCGCTGCTCACATAAACAAACTTTTTCACACCGGCCTTCCGTGCCTCTTCCAGCACATTTGCGGTGCCCATGGTATTCGTCTCGATCGTCCTCAGCGGGTTCTTGATCGAAGCATCCACATTAGAGATCGCCGCCAGGTGATAAACCATATCTACGTCTTTACAGAGCCCTTCCAGTGATGCTGGCCTGGTGATATCCCCAGCTTTCCATCTCAGACCTTCTTGTTGCGCCCCATCTCCATCGGTCGAAAGCCCTATGACCTCTGCACCCTCCTTTATTAACGCGTCGACTAGGTATCGGCCTACGAAACCCTTGGCACCAGTGACAAGGACCTTTTTACCCGTCCAGAACATCTGCGCTCCTTATTCTGATTTGCTCCGGGGTGTCTTGCCCTTACTCTTCAAATCCCGTGCAACGAGCTCGATGTCGCTCTCTACCATCATCTTAACCAGCTGCGGGAACGTAACCTTCGGCTTCCATCCCAGAACCTTCTGCGCCTTCGAAGCGTCCCCCAGCAACAGATCCACTTCCGCCGGTCTCACGAACTTCGGGTCAATCTTAACATACTTTTCCCAGTCCAGGTCCGCCGCTCCGAATGCCAGTTCGCAAAACTCCTTAACCGAGTGAGTCTCTCCCGTACCGACCACAAAATCATCCGGCTTCTCCTGCTGAAGCATGAGCCACATTGCCTCTACATAGTCTCCTGCGAAGCCCCAGTCACGTTTTGAGTCCAGATTGCCCAGCCGAAGCTCGTCCTGTAACCCATGATAGATTCGGGCCACACCATCCGATATCTTCCTGGTGACAAACTCGATGCCTCTCCGGGGTGACTCATGGTTGAACAGGATTCCGCTACACGCATACATGCCGAAGCTTTCCCGATAATTGACAGTGATCCAGTGGCCATATAACTTCGCAACCGCATAGGGGCTCCGCGGGTAGAACGGTGTCTTTTCGTTCTGCGGTGTAGTCTGTACTTTTCCGAACATCTCGCTCGAAGATGCCTGGTAAAACTTCGCGTTACTCCCTGTAGCCCTGATCGCCTCTAAAAGCCTCGTCACGCCGATTGCCGTAGTCTCCCCTGTGAAGATCGGCTGGCTCCACGATGAGCCCACAAATGACTGCGCTGCAAGGTTATATATCTCGTCCGGCTGACTCTGCCTGATTACCGATAAGAGCGAGCTCTCGTCGGTCAGATCGCCCGGAATCAGGTGAATTTTATCCATTATTTGCTCGATCCTGGTCGTGCTGACCGAGCTTGTCCTGCGAGTAAGGCCGTATACCTCATAACCCTTTTTTAGTAATAATTCGGCCAGGTATGAGCCATCCTGACCTGTGATACCAGTGATAAGCGCGCTCTTCTTAACCATAATGATCTCTCGATGATGGATATGCTGAGTTAATCTGTAAAAGTCGTCACTCAAAATAAGCTTGTCGATACATCCCAGGACCAAAAACAGCCTATCGAGTCGTTTCCTGTTCAAATTACTGTCGCGGCGCAAATAATATTAAATAATACCATCACGTTTAATCACTTGATATCAGGTTGTTACTCTTATGGCTGACATCGATGGCGTTGTGCTTAAAAAGCTCCGGTTGATCCCGGATGAGAGGGGATGGCTCATGGAGATTTTACGTTGTGATGACCCCCTCTTCAAGCAGTTCGGCCAGGTCTATGTGACAACGGCTTACCCCGGAGTTGTGAAAGGCTGGCATTATCACAAAAAACAGACTGACAATTTTACTTGCATCAACGGAATGATGAAGGTCGCCCTGTATGATGGGAGAAATGGTTCACCGACAAAAGGCAACCTGATGGAGCTCTTCATCGGGGATAAGAACCCTATGCTCATTTCTGTCCCACCGGGGGTCTATCACGGTTTCAAAGGAATCGGCACTGAAACCGCTTTCTTCCTGAGCGTGCCTACGTTACCATATAATTATGCAGAGCCTGATGAATACCGTTTAGCACCGGATACCACGGAGATTCCATACGACTGGGGCCTACAACCAGGCTTAAAGCACGGTTAATTGAGGTAATCAGATGAAAAATATTCTTGTTACAGGCGGCTGCGGTTTCATCGGCAGCAATTTCATCCGGCACATGCTGGGAACACACCCGGAAATCAACATCCTGAACCTCGATGTGCTCACTTATGCAGGCAACCCCGATAACCTCCGTGACCTGGAAGATCACCCCGGATACGGGTTCGTCAAGGGTGACATTTGTGACGCATCGGTGGTCAACAGCATTATGAAAAACGTCGACACTGTTGTTCATTTTGCCGCAGAGAGCCACGTTGATCGATCCATCTCCGACGGTGGTGCCTTTGTTACCACTAATGTGCTCGGCACGCACACGCTTCTGAAGTCTGCGCTGGAGCATAAGATCAAGCGGTTCATCCATGTATCCACCGATGAGGTGTACGGGAGTATCATGGAAGGCTCGTTCAGAGAAACGGATATCCTCGAACCTTCCAGTCCCTACTCGGCGAGCAAAGCCGGCTCGGATCTCATCGCACTGGCCTATCAGAACACCTACCAGCTGCCGGTGATCGTCACCCGGTGCACGAATAATTACGGGCCGTACCAGTTCCCGGAGAAGCTTATTCCGCTATTCGTCACCAACCTGATGCAAGGAAAGCGTGTCCCTGTTTACGGTTCAGGAAAGAACATCCGTGACTGGCTATACGTGCAAGACCACTGCAGCGCCATTGACTTCATTCTGCACAATGGCACCGATGGCGAGATCTACAATATCGGTGGTGGCGAGGAAAAAACCAACCTGGAGATCACTAATCTGATCCTGAAGCTGCTCGATAAGGACGAGAGCATGATCGAGTACGTCAAGGATCGGCCCGGCCACGATTTCCGCTACTCGCTGGATATCTCAAAACTAAAACAGCTGGGCTGGTCACCCTCCTATAAATTCGAGGATGCGCTCGAGGCGACTGTTAACTGGTATGTGGAAAACCGCTGGTGGTGGGAAAAATTAAAACACTGATCATTGGGGCCAGCGGCATGCTGGGGACAGATCTCCGCTACGCTTTTCCAGATGCATCTACGCTGACTCACAACGATGTCGATCTCACCAGCCGCGAATCCGTACAAAAAGCCATCCGGAATGCAGCCCCTGAGGTAGTGATCAATGCTGCCGCATACACTAACGTAGACGGCTGCGAGGATGAGCCAGAGAAAGCCTATGCCGTGAATGGCCTGGGGCCAGCGTACCTGGCCGAGGCCTGCAAAGAAGTCGGCGCAACTCTGGTCCATTACAGCACCGACTATGTGTTCGACGGCACTAAAAATGAGTACGTGGAAACAGACCTGACAAACCCGATCAGTGTCTATGGTAAGTCCAAGCTAGCAGGAGAAAAGAATATCCAGTACAACATGGATGATTTTAGAATCATCCGCACCTCCTGGCTCTTCGGCCGGCACGGCAAAAATTTTGTGGACACTATGCTGACCATCTCTAAGCAGATGCCAACGGTCAAAGTGGTTAACGATCAGATCGGCAAGCCTACCTACACGGTAGATCTGGCTAAAAAAACGGAGGAGATTATCACAATGCCAGCAGGCATTTACCACATTACAAACGATGGCATATGCTCGTGGTTCGATTTCGCATCCGCAATCATCAATAATGTGGAGCCTTGCACTACAGCCGAATATCCGAGAAAGGCTAAGCGTCCTATGTATTCGGTACTTAAAAATACAAAGACCGCTCCAATGAGGCACTGGAAATTAGCTTTAAACGATTATCTCTCAGGTAAAGGTGGATTCTGATGAAAGGTATAATTCTGGCGGGCGGCACCGGATCAAGGCTGTTCCCCCTGACAAAAGTGACCAACAAGCACTTGCTTCCCGTATACGACGAGCCAATGATCTATTACCCGCTGAAAACACTCATCAATGCAGGCATCCGGGACATCATGATCGTATCCGGCAAGGGGCATGTAGGCCACTTCCTGGAGCTGCTAGGCTCCGGCTCGGAGATCGGAGTGCGGCTCTCCTACGAGATCCAAAAAGAGGCAGGCGGTATCGCGCAAGCCCTCAGCCTTTGCGAAAGTTTCGTCGGTGACGACAGCATGACCGTTATCCTTGGTGATAATATCTATGAGGACACCGTAAAGGACGCGGTCCAGAGCTTCGAAAAAGGAGCTCGGATATTCCTTAAGCCTGTGACAGATGCTCACCGATTCGGTGTTGCCGAAGTCGATAAGACTACCGGTCAGGTCCTGGGTATCGAGGAAAAGCCTAAGCAGCCAAAATCCGACTTCGCGGTAACCGGCCTGTACATCTACGATAGCCGGGTGTTCGATATCGTTAAAAACCTTAAGCCATCTGGCCGCGGTGAACTGGAGATCACTGACGTGAATAACAAATATCTCCATATGGGCGATCTGACTTACTCTGTACTGCAAGGTTACTGGAGCGATGCAGGCACCTTCGAGTCTCTGTACCGGGCCAGTGAAATGGTGAGGGGCAGGAAAAAACGGGATGAAGACTGAGTGGAAAAAATTATTTTCTTTTTTTCATCATCCCAAACCTGACCTTTATCAAATTCAGCCCCATCGCCGGAATATACTTAAAACTAAACTTGCTGCCCTTGTCATCCTTCCAGACCACGGGTACATCTCTAATCACACATCCCGCCTTCTTCATACGCCAGAGCAGTTCTACATCGAACTCGAAACCCATACAGGCCATCAGCGGGGTCACTTTTTCGACATACTCCCTCTTGAAAATCTTACCCCCACACTGAGAGTCCTTAACTTTCAGCCCAAAGAGCAGCCTCGGAAATAACGTATTAAAGGACTCGCTGGCCAGCCTCCTGATCAGGTACTGGCTCTCGACAATCATGGCTTCTTTGGATTTCCTGTCTGCGATCACGCAGCCGGCGCCGGTCTTTTCCATTTCCTCGATCAGCTTCAGGAACTGGTCGACCTTAAGCGAGTTATCCGCGTCAGTAAACCCTATGATATCCCCACGTGCAACTTTGAAGCCTTCCAGCACGCCTCCACCTTTGCCCAGGCGGTTCGGGAATGTTAAAACTTTTGCGTACTTTGCAGCAATCTCCGCTGTCCTGTCCTTACTACCATCACAGACCACAATGATCTCGAAATCGCCTGCGGCAGCGAGTCCCTTGGTATACTCTTCCAGGGTCTTCCCGATCCGTTCCTCTTCGTTATACGCAGGGATGACGATGCTGATCATACTGTGATGCCTCTGCCTTTAGATACTTCAATATCTATATATAATGTTCTTGGTCGCATCGTGCTTGTCAGCCATTCTTGCCAAGGAACCACTTTTCGACCTCTGATCCCAGGAGGTCCCAGTCATACCCGGCAGTCCTTTTAATACATTCTGCAGACATCTGCTGTCTTCTTGTTTCATCGTTGAGCAGAGATCCCATGGCAGACGCGATCTCTTTTTCATCCAGCTTTGTGATAATGCCAGTCCTGCCCTCAACAATCAGGTCTGTAGCATAGTTCCTCTCGCAATCGACCGTGATCACTGGCAGACCGCACGCCATCGCCTCTACTGTCGTAATACTGAACCCTTCGCGGGATGAAGGCAGTACAAACAACCGTGCAGACTTCATCCTGGCAATCAGATCTGTCTCATCCAGAAAGCCTCCGAATTCTGTCCTATCCGCAATACCAAGCTCATCAGCCAGTTTTTCCAGGCTATCCCTTTCCGGTCCGTCTCCCAGGATGCATAGCCGGATCTTATCTGTAGAGATCGCACAGGCACGCAGAAGCACGTCGACATGCTTATCTTTAATCAACCGGCCCGCAAACAGCACATCACATCTATTTTCTGCAGGCGGTATTTGTCGGATATGCTGATAGGGGATGCCATTCGAAACAACCAGTACTTTCTGGCCCGGTACTCCAGATAATTTTAGTGCAGCTGCGGTACGATCGGAGACCGCAATGATCTTGTCAGGCATCCTGCTGCCTACCTTCTCAATCATGTGTCCGACGATGCCGGCTTTCCCTAGGTACTCGTACCAGTAATCGCCCCAGTACTCGTGCCAGGTGGCAAAAAAGCGCTTTCTTTTGATCGTTGCGATCATTCTGCAGACGAACAGCGGAAAGTACGGATGCTGGTTGCAGTCGATCACGTCAAACTTCTCCCTGGCCAGCGGTACTGCCAGTCTAAGGGCGAACCAGATCGCTTCGGGTATTGATCTACGCCCGTTCACGTACAGGGCTTTTTTCCTGCAAACCCCATGGTATGTGATATTCTCTTTCTTAAAAACAGCAGGCCCATCCCACCATCGGATGCCAAATATGTGGACATCGTGGCCCTGTGTCGCCAGCCGCCGGGAAAGCTCATAAATTCGCTTCTCGGCGCCACCCTTCACGTACGGGTAGACCACATCGCTGACGAAGACGATCTTCATCGTCACTGCACCGGCCTACCTTCGCGAACGAAGCGCAACCAGGATAATATCCGCAAGCAATCCGAAGAAGATGATCTGCAGCCCTGCGAGAAAGAGCATCGTGCCGCCCACCACTGATGCGAACCTGGTGATTATTCCTGTGCCGAGCCATTCCTGGACGACAAAGAGCCAGGCAATCGCTCCTCCGATCATCAGTATACCGCCGATTGGTACGAATATGGTGAGTGGATTATAGTCCCTCACCATGCGGATGACCAGCCCCAGGATCAGCGACCCGTCCTTGTATGCCTTAAGTTTTGCAACCCCGACACGCTGCCTGTACCTGATAGGTATTTCGGAAATCCGGATAGACTTTTTCCTTGCGTCGATGATCATTTCACTGGCAAAGGGCATCCCCTCGGAGACGACTTCCAGCATTTCCAGCGCGGTGCGGCTCATCGCCCTGAACCCAGACTGAGAGTCCCGCAGCCTTAGCTTGTAGAGCAGGTTGATTGTGCCTGTGATCAACCCATTGCCCAGCCGGTTGCGTATGTTCATCGCCCCTTCTTCCATGTGCCCAAACCGGTTGCCCAGGACTATGTCTGCATAGCCGTCAACGATCGGGTCGATAAGGAGGGGTATCTCGTAAGGATCATAAGTGTAATCGCCATCCATCATCACAATGATGTCAGCGTCAGTTGGAATGTGCCGGAATCCGAGGAGGTAAGCGTTGCCATATCCGATGTGCTCCTGGGTGATTACCCGGGCACCAGCTTTCCGGGCTTTTTTAGGGGTATCGTCCGTTGACTTATCTACAACGATGATTTCTGATTGGTAGTGTTTCAAAGCCTGTTTTGTCTCGTTCACTACTTTGCTGATGGCTGGCTCGTTCATGGTGGGTATGATCACCGCTACCTTGATGTCCCGTACTTTGCCTGGGTCTGCTACTTCCGGTTTTACCGTCGTCACCTGTGTTTGTGCCATCTGCATTCAATCCCCTCAGGCCCTCGGCCACTGCCACTTCCGACTTCAAGAGATTATCGGTGGGCAGCCTATAAACTTTATGCTATAGTATAAAAGGGTTTGTGAACCGCGAGATTTTATCTCTTTAACCTCTCCCGGTGAGATCATAACTTTTATTACAATTTCATATTATGAAAATTGTAAGCCATATTATTGACTATTTTTCCAAAAATCTGTGATTTTAGACTTATTTTTTTGAAACAGAAAATTTATAGGTAGTTATTCCAAATGGTTTCATAATAACTCTTGACTCAATAATCTAAAAATTATAATTGGGGCGAGTTGGAAGTGTGGGTTATGTTAACATCAATTATGGCAATTATGGCCAGCGGTGTAAGCCGCTCCGGCGCGGGCAAGATGAGCAGTGCCTACTTTGAAAAGATACTTTCCTATATTCCGGATCCGATCATGGTCAGGGGTGCTAACCGTGAAATCCTCTACGCTAACCGCGCTGCGATGACACTGACTGGCAAGGGCGACCACAATGGTCTCAAGTGCGATCGTTTCATGTGCAACAATATCCCGGCGGGGTACTGCGACAGTAGCTGTCCCATCGAGAAGGCATACCGCTCCGGTCAAAAGGAGATTATTCAGGATGTCAAGCTCAAGAACTCACGCGGCGATGTCATGTATGGCCAGCTGACCGCCATTGTAATCACTGATGATAAGGGTAATTTCGCCGGTGGCATGGAGATTATCCGGGATACCACCGTTCAGAAGAAGGAAGAACTGGAGTTGAAGAACCAGTCCCAGCTAATGCAGAACCTCATTCGCAATATTCCGGCCAGCCTCATCATTTCGGATAATAACCATATAGTCACTTATGCCAGCGATGGCTTCTCCACCTTTACCGGAAAGAAAGTAGATGACATGATCGGGAAGACTGTCAAAGATGTGCTTGGCGTCAAGACAGATACCGTTCTCGACGTAGTCATCGATACCCACAAGAGCGTGAATAACGAAGAGCGTAAGATTCCTCAAGGAAAGGGCCAGTTTATGCCGGTCCTGATCTCGGCTGTGCCGGTAAAAGGTGCCAAGGGCGAATATGTGGGTGGCATCGAGCTTATCCAGGATATCCGGGCGCTGAAGGACAAGGAGAGCGAGGTAAAAGTTCAGCTCGAGTACAACAGCCGGATGTCTGCCCGGCTCATCACCGGCATTGAAGCCATTGCCTGTGGTGACCTGAACGTCATTCTTACCAAAGAAAAGGAAGACGATTTCGGCCGGACTATCGACGCATATAACCGCCTGGTTACCGATCTGAAGACGTTGATCCTCGAAGTCAAGGCAAATGCCGAGGAGACGAAGGACAAGGCCAAGGAAATCGCCGACAGTGCCGGCCAGATGAGTACCAGTATCCAGCAGGTTGCGACGGCCTCTAACGAGATTTCCAGGGGATCGGAGAGCCTGGCGCGGATGTCAGAAGAGGCTTCCAACAAAATCAAGGAGACTAACATACTCTTCAAGAAGCTAACTGACAACGCAAGTAAATCTGCTATCCTGGCAAACGATGGGGCTAAGAAAGCCAAAGAAGTCGGAAGCGAGGCCGCTAACGTATCGAGCGGTATGAAAAGCATCCGGGTCGCAGTAAGCGAAACCACTCAAGTCGTATCCGGCCTGAATACCGCTGTCAAAGAGATCGGAAAAGTCACGGACACGATCAAGAACATCGCTGACCAGACCAACCTGCTGGCCCTCAACGCAGCCATTGAGGCCGCCCGGGCAGGGGAGCATGGAAGGGGCTTTGCCGTAGTGGCGGAAGAGGTCCGTAAGCTGGCTGATGAGTCCAGAAAGAGCACCGAGCGGATCAACAACCTGATCGAGAACGTGCAGCACGAGACCGACCGGGTCATGCAGTCGATCCAGAAAGTCACCAACGAGTCCTCCGAGGGCGAGCAGGTGATCACCAGCGCGATGGTAAAGATCCAGGACGTCGTATTGTCGGTTGACTCGATCAACCAGGTAAGCTCTGAAGTATCTGATGATGTGAAGAAGGGAAGCTCCGCACTGGAGTCTATCTCCAGGAGCATCGAGTCTGCTGCGGCTACTGCCGAAGAGACCGCATCCTCGTCCGAGGAGACGAGCGCCGCAATCGAGGAGCAGACCGCGGCAGTCGAGGAGCTCAATGCCAGCACCCAGGTGCTCAGCGATGTCTCCGAGAATACATACAAGCTGCTGTCGGATAAGTTTAAGGTTGAATTAACCTCGACCGGATCGCAGGCCCAAAGAAAGCGTCTTACTGCCTGAGCCGGCCTGCTGGCCGGCTAAGATCGTATGAGGGGTCGCAAGGCCCCTTTTTCATTTTAAACTCAGCGCATTACAGCTTTTTCAAAAACCCTTCCAGACCCGACCTGTGCCGGTTTTCGTCTCTGGATGCGGCATCAAAGAACGTGGCTGCTTCGGAGTTACCTTCTTCACGTGCGATCCTCGCCGCGTCTGCTTTTTCCTGGGTAGCCATTGTCTCGCCCTTGTGCATCATTTCCAGATTAGCCTTAGTGTCGCCGATCTTGCCCAGCATAATTGCCACTTCGCAGGCATGGCCAGCCTCTTCCCAGGCTAGCTGCTTCAAGTACATGGCAATATCCGCCCGGCCTTCGAGCTCTGCCTTCTTAGCCATAGCCAGGTACAGGCCGACTTCCATTGTTTCTCCCTTGAACGTCGCTTCCATAATGTTTGTGATCTTGCTCATTCTACTTTCCTCCCTGAAGCGCAGTCGGCGGTTTTGCTTCGATCTTGTGCAAGAACTTCCTGGGGGCGCTACACTTTTTACATAAGTGGGGCCGGATAAGAGCTTTGTTCACAAAGCCGCACCTGTCACATTTATACTCGTTAAGCACTCTTGTCACCTTCTGCGCATTTTCATTCGTAAGAATACGAATGATTAACTGGATATTGTCCTTTGAGGATATAACAATTTCCATGACATTTGGAGTGTGGCCTCAGCCTCCAAAATAAATATATGCTCGTAATGCTTGATGTGAACCTGTATGGACGATTTCACTAAGGCCCTGCGGAAGGGGCTGTCGGGTACGGTAAAGGGTCCCGTACTCATCGTGGCCGGACTGCTTTCCGGCATCATCACCGCCATCACTCTGATCCAGTACGGTCCGCTGAATTCGATGCTTGGAACACAGCCGGAATTGATCGTGTCTTTCTTCGTCCTGCTAGTGTCGATCGTGGTGCCGATGTTTGCAATGCCTTTCATCCTGGGCGGCGCCCTGGGTTGCGCAGTTGCCCAGGCTACCGGCGGACCTGCGAACTGGGGCATATTCCTCGAAGCTGGTAAAAAGAACTACCTGAACCTCCTGATGGCAGGCATAGGGGCGTGGCTCATCTTCTACTTCCTGTCACTCATCGTGATTGTACTGATCTTTGTCGGCTCTTTCTCTCCTTTACTCATGCTGTTGCTGGTAATCCTGGGTTTTGCCATTATGTTCACCGGCCTCATGTTTATCGAGTTCTACGACATAGCGATCGTCGCTGACGGGGCTGACTTCGCCCGATCGTTCTCGAAAAGCATTGGTTTCGTCAGAAAACACTTCGTGACCGTCGTGCCTTTCTTTGCCATCGTCGCAGGGCTAAAGCTGCTGGCACAGCTACCGTTGATGACGGCTTACCTGCTGAAAGGTATAGGGCTTATCGCCGCTAACTTATCCCAGTACGATAACGGGACTATAAACAGCACGCTGATGAATGAGTCGTTGAACTCCACCGCCCTTGCCATGCAGTCGATCAACTTTAGCGTACCGTCGCTCCTCGCTATCATGCTACTTCAGGGCCTGGTACAGTCGATCGTATTCGCCTTTGTGGTATCCTACAAAGCCGAGTTCTATGGCTCTAGAAAGAATGTTAAAAAGATCACGGACTTCGACTACGACTTCTCCAGCGAAAGTAAACAATAGGGGCGTGGCTCCCTAAATTGCCGACGGGCAGACCCTATCTGGATAGGCGCTGTCCGCCTGGCTACTTCGAAAAGACCCATCAAGTAAACCTTTTTTAATATGGGCAACTTCCTGACCTGGCGTTAGTCACTATGGACGGATACTATTATATCGATGACAACCGACTTATATTCATGAAAATGCAACAAGAAGAGCTGACCATTGTATTACTTCTTCTGCTTGCCACGCTGGCCATTGGTGTGTTGTATGTGGCGGCCAGTAGCTCATCGCTAATTCCTTCCGCTATGGCCAGCGTAGACGGTTCTGTGACCATTGAGGGAACTCTGCTCCATAAGGAAACAACGTATCAAGGAGGTCACATTCTCATGACCGTAAAAACCATAGATGGGCCAGTAGTCGTATTCGTCCCGGCTTCCAATGACTGTTACGGTGTGGCTGCCAAAGCCGAACCCGGGTGCACTCTGATGGTCACCGGCAAGGAGCAGGAGTACAAAGGCGAGCCGGAAATCGTGGCCAGCGCTATGGCAATCAAGTGATTTAATAAGAACCATGCCACACAATTCTTAATAAGCGGTCGGCGAAGGGTTTGGGGCTGAAGGGCCTGGTATCTTTCCTACCGGCGCTCGCATCGGAGTACCCGAAGCGACGAGTGGCCCGGCATCAGGCAGATGTCGACCCAGGGGTGTGTATATTTTAAAAGGTATTTTTAAAAGGGATGGTGTCAATGGAAAATGATTTCTTTTATGGTTAGTGTGAAAGCGTCGATCCTTGATCCATAAAACTTGTTTATTCACACTGTGACAGGCCTTGTATATGTTGGGTGTCAGGGGAACTTTTTATAAAAAGTTCCCCTCGCGACCCCTCAAAAACATCGTTTTTTAATGCCCTTCGGGCTTGGATAAGTGTCGAGACCCAGGGGGACTTTTGTAAAAGTCCCCCGGGAGCCCTTCAAAACAGTTAAGTGCGCCGGACGGGAGTTGAACCCGTGTTTATAGCTTGGCAAGCTACAGTGATAACCACTACACTACCGGCGCATTGCACAATCCCTGTGATGCAGAGTCCTTAATGCCATTATCAGATATAATATTTTCGCTCCAAAGGAGCGATCACAATATTTTTACAGGCCCCCGCCGCGTGACCGATGCTTGGGCCGGCTGTGGACTGTGAGGGCCTGAGCGCTGCTCTTGTTGAACGTGACATTCAGCAGGAACGGCGTGAGTATAGATGTGACTATGATGAGCAGGCCGAGCACTGAGAAGATCTGGTTGGTGATCAGCGGCTGTCCTGGTGCCGTGCCGATGGCGAAGAGCACAGTCGAGCCTATCTGGGCTATGACCAGTGTGTCCTCTCCTACGCAGATGGCCGAGCAGCCGATCTTACGGGCCTCGAAGGGCTTGAAGCCTCCGGCATATGCACAGCCTGCGATTGCTCCGAAGTACTTGCAGGCCAGGACGCCCACGAGTAGCATCAGGAATAGTATCAGGTAATAAGGTATGCTTACCAGGCCAAGCACTGAAAGCGAAGCGCCTCCCAGGATTGATCCGAAGTCCATATTCATACCGATGTAGGCGAAGAATATCGGGATGAACATCCCATACCCTACCGCTTTGATCTTCGGTGCGATGACCGTTTCAGAGAACGGGGAACCGGCTAAAATGGCCCCTGCGAGGAATGCGCCTATCACTGGTGTAAGTGATAGCCAGTCACTCATCCAGGCAACGGCGAACAGGATGATCAGCGATACGGTGATGATGGTGTCGTCTTCACCGCTGCGGCGGGTGATGCCCAGCAGCCAGTTCGCGACATTACCCCCGAACTTGACTACCAGGATCATAAAGCCTATGATTAGCAGGAATAGTTTAAAGGACGACCAGCCGATTTCAGGTAGAAATTTACCCAGGTCAATACCGCTGCTGCTGGTGACCATGGTCGTATATACACCGATCGCAGACAGGAATACCGCTAGCAGCACAATGGAGAAGATGCCGTCGGTCACTTCGACTGCGATGAGGGTTTTGAATACGTTAGAGAACCGGTCGCCTATCGCAGACAAATACCTGAACCCGATCACCGTCGACGTCGATGTCAGTGCGACGCCTACGATGCACGCCTGAGCCAGTGAATAGTAAAATTCCTGCCCTATCATTAGATCGATGGTAAGTGTGCACAGCGTAGCGAAGATAAACACGAGAGACGCGCCAATCAGGGTGATCGCTGTTGCGCTTTTCGCGTTGGCTTTCACCACGGTTTCGATGTTGATCGACAGGCCTATGATGAACATCATGAACATGACACCCAGATTTGCCATAAATTCAAGGTCTGTCGAATACTTGCCGATGAGGTCAGGCAGGACTAAGATCATGAGGATACCTATGACAAGTTCGCCGATGATCGAAGGGAATCCCAGCCGCTCACAGATCATACCGAGCAGCTTACCGCCGGCCAGTATCAGCAGTATTAGTAATAACAGTTCAGTATCTAACACTTTATTGTCCCATCCATCCCGCAGCCCTTATACTGCGGCCCTACCCTATAATACGCCTGTATAGGCGTTTATTTACAAATATACCTTTCACTATTTGTACTTGTCTGTTTTAGTGAATTTCCCATATTGTCAGTGCCCAAGTATCTACTTTGACCGGTACACAGGTGGTTAAGTTTTAAAAAAAGAAAAATGTTTTTCTAGCCGAGCAGCATGATCGCAGGCAACAATATTCTGCCGCCAAATAATACTACCAATACGGCCAGGATCACGAATATGATAACCAGCCACTTTGCGATCTCCATGCTGAAACCCGCCACGCCTCGCGCACCGAGGACATAAGCGATCAGCGCCAGTACCAGAAAGACTACCGCTAACCAAATTAAACCGTCCATATTATCACCAACTCTCTAATACTATTATCTATTTTTTATAAATATAAATATTCATGGCATTTTGTCATTATAACTGCCGAAAAAACCGCATGACTGCGTCAGTATGCAAGATATGTGCAAACAATGGCAAATATACATCAAATCTGGCTAACAGGTCATTGCAGACCTTTTACAGCCCTTTACGGCCCATGCAGAAGGATATAATCTCTCAGGGCAAAATGATCTTAAATACCGATGGTAGGGTGATGTCAATAATCATTGAGTTCATACGCAAGATGGCCGGCTTCAACAAGAATGTAAGACTATTCTTGGCCCAGATCTTTATCATGGGCATCTACGCGGGTATCTACGGTGTTGTATTCAACCTGTACGTGCTGGAACGGGGCTTCGGAATGGAATTTCTGGGACTGTTGCTCTCGGTATCGCTCCTGGCTACCTCCCTCGCATCGATCCCGGCCGGCATACTGTGCGATCGCTTCGACAGGAAAAAACTGATCGTCGGCTCTTCCGTCTTATCGGGGATCGCGATGCTCCCATTATTCCTTTCACCCTCTCCCGCAATTATGCTTGCATCCAGCGCGCTCAGCGGTATGCTGGGGGCAATCGCTACTGTGTGTGCTACCCCGTTCCTGACCGACAACTGTGAGCGGGATGAGGCTGTTCATGTGTTCAGTTCCAGTATGGCTCTGACCTGGGCGGCCATGGTGATCGGCTCCACACTTGGCGGACTGGTGCCGATGCTATTGCCACTGTTGCACATTCAGGCGAGCCGTTACCAGGTGACTCTGGTCGCCTCAATGGTGCTGGTATTCGCAGGCTGCGTTCTGCTGTTGTTCCTGAAGGACACCAAGTGCGCGGTTAAACAACACAACTCACCCCTGCTGACCTGGAAGATCCGGCCGTCGGCGGATACGCTGAAGTTCACTTCAATCAGCATCATCATCGGCATCGGCGCAGGTATGATCGTGCCTTACTTCAACGTGTATTTCACCAGGATCATCCATGCCAGCGTTTTCCAGATCGGGCTTATCTTTGCCATCGCGAACGTGTTCATGGTAGCAGGATTCATCGTTATCCCTCATCTGGCGTCAAAGATCGGCAGGGCCCGTTCTGCGGTGATTACCCAGACCGCTTCCCTCCCCTTCCTGATCATCATGGCGGTAACCACTAACATCCTTGCAGCTTCCGCCGCTTACGTCATGAGAATGTTCCTGATGAACATGGCATCACCTGCTCAGACCAGCCTACAGATGGAGGTCATTCACCCGGAAGAGCGTGGCTTTGCCGTAGGCCTGATGGCTACGGGGAACAGCATGGCAGTCGCGGCCAGCACCTACATTAGCGGCACGCTTCTGGTGGGTGGGAACTATCTGCTGCCCTTTACCATCACTATCATATCGTACATTGTCGCCGCAGCGCTCCTCTACTACTTCTTCGGCCACGCCGAGAAGCGGGTGGGTCAGGATAAGGCTGAACCAACACCGACTACGTGACAATATTAACGCTGCGCTGTGCCCACCGCAGAGATAAATCTGTTAAGTCGTTCCGCTTTTAACGGGCTTATCCGGAATAGCTGGCATTCCGTAGCCACTCTGGCAAGTAGTATGTGGAACGGTTCAGCTGCACGTCACTTGCATTCACCTCGGCCTGCCCGAGCTCGAATAGGTTATAGGCCTTGTCGGTATTTTCCGCCTGTAGTGCTATTGCCGATTCCATAAAGTTCGTGGCTGCCCTGCTGAGGTTGACCGAGCACTGTCTCATTGAGTCGCCAAAGTCCTTTTCCTTCTGGTTCGCCGAATAGCGCCCCATGAGCTCGTAGTTTGCCGCCGCCGCATCATACTCCATGCTGGCGTTGGCATAGTCCGAGATCGCCTGCCGATAGCTCTCCCGCTCCCAGCATGCCGTACCGTTATTGAAATTGCACTCAGCGTTATAATGATGTTCCAAACCCGTGTAATATGCGTTGGTGTAACTATTCCGCGCTGACTCAGTCTGGTTTCCCACCGCCGGCGCCGAGCTTGTACAGCCGGCAATCATCACTGCGCACGTCACAACCAGCATTAATAATATGTATTGTACCTTCACGCTCTCCACTCCGGCAAATATGTCAGCGAGCATCTAAAAAGGATTGACCCAAATAAATTGCGGACATAGTGTCAGACTAAGCTCGGCTTAGCGTCTCTCCCTCC